>JAZNMV010000048.1:0-10195 GCA_045579885.1 Acutalibacteraceae bacterium
CATCGGTACCGATAAGGCGGAAATTGTTGCGGTCGCAAGACGTATCGACACGTATGATATTTCCATTGAACCGTACGAGGATTGCTGCACGGTCTTCACACCGCGCCATCCGCGTACCCGCCCGACGCTGAATATCGTCGAAGCGGCAGAAAAAAATCTCGACGTTGAGGCACTTCTTGAAGATTGTCTGAAAAACATCGAGGTAAGAAAGATTTGATTTTGAACCTTGCAAAATATGCATGTGACAATCTGTCGCATGCATATTTTTAGAATTTGTTGCGTTTTGCAGCAGATTCGTCAGGTATTTTCTATGCTGCCTTTTTCCTATCGAGAGAGTGAAGAAGGCGCTTTCGGCGATATCCTCGATCAAATTTACATCTATTGATATTTTTTGTAAGCTGGCAAAGTACATGGAGTTAACATAATTCCGGGATATAAAACAGGAAAGGGATGTTTATATGCAGGCAGAGGTTTTATCGGTTGGTACAGAGCTCTTGCTCGGACAGACAGTCAATACGGATACGACCATAGTGGCACAGGCACTGTCGGAGCTCGGTATCGATCTTTTGTATGCAGCGGTCGTCGGAGATAATCCGCAGCGTCTTGAGAATGCGGTACGTGAGGCACTTTCGCGCAGTGATCTTCTGATCACGACAGGCGGCCTCGGGCCGACAGGTGACGACCTTACAAAGGAAACGGTTGCAGCAGCGGCAGGCAGAAAGCTTGTTATGCACGAGCCGAGCCTTGCAAGGCTGCAGACCTATTTCGGTGTGAATATTGCGGAAAATCAGAAAAAGCAGGCTATGCTGCCCGAAGGCTGTACGGTGCTTCAAAACGATAACGGAACAGCGCCCGGCTGTGCATTTGAAACGGATAACGGCAAGATAGTGATTATGCTTCCGGGACCGCCCTCCGAACTTACACCGATGCTCCGCAATTATGCGGTGCCGTATCTCACAAAGTATCAAAATTCTATTATCGCTTCCCACAGCGTGCATGTTTTCGGACGCGGCGAAGGTGCGGTTGCGCAGATGATCGATGATCTTACGCAGTGTTCTAACCCGACAGCTGCGCCTTACGCGAAAGAGGGAGAGATGTTTGTTCGTGTTACAGCGAAAGCTGCAACAAAGGAAGAGGCAGACGCTATGTGTGTTCCGGTCGTAGAAGAAATTTGCCGCCGTGTGGGCAATTTTGTTTACGGGGTAGACGTGGAAACCCTCGAAGAGCTCGTTGTAAACGAGCTGCGCCGCGCAGGAAAGAAGCTTGCAACGGCGGAGTCCTGTACCGGTGGTCTGCTCGGAAAACGCATCACCGATATTTCCGGCTCGTCCGATGTTTTTGAGATGGGCTGCATCACATACGCGAATTCCGTAAAAGAACAGCTCTTGGGTGTGCCGCACGAGACACTTGAAAAATACGGTGCGGTCAGTGAACAGACTGCACGTGCTATGGCTGAGGGAATCGTACGTGTAAGCGGTGCGGACCTCGGCGTAGGTATCACCGGTATTGCCGGTCCCGGCGGCGGAACGCCGGAGAAGCCGGTAGGTCTTGTATACATTGCGCTCAGCGACGGTGAAAACACATGGGTCGCAAAACGTATGCCGTTTGGCAGAAGCAAGTCCCGCGAATGGCACCGCCACTGTTCGGCATCCAAGGCGCTCGATATGGTGCGTCGGTACCTTGCCGGTCTTCCTGTGTTAGAAGATTAAGTTATGTAAACCAACTGGGTGAGGAGGGTAAACATGAACTTTTACGCAAATCTGCACAACCATTCCACACACTCTGACGGTAAATACACACCGGCAGAGCTTGCCCGTCGTATAGCGGCAGAGGGATTTCGAGCAGGTGCACTGACCGACCACGACACGGCGACAGGCTATACGGAGTTCAAGGCGGAGTGCGACCGTCTCGGGCTGGAGTGCATTTTCGGTGTGGAATTCACCGCGCCGTGCAGTACGCTCAGATGTGCTGATGGCAGCGAAGAAAATTTTCACCTGACTTCGTATCATTTTGATCCCGAATATCCGCCCATGAAAGAATATCTTAGGCAGATGGGTCTGAGAGAAACCGACCAAACACGTATTATTTTCGAGGGTGCACTCGAAAAAGGTCTTTTGAGGGACATTACGTGGGATGAGGTGCTCGATTATAATAAAGACATTGCCTGGCTGTGTAACGAACATGTTTTCCGCGCAATGAAGCATAAGGGTCTTGTTACAGACCTCGATTATTATGATTTCTTTGTTACTGTCTATCGCGATACACGCGGTACGATTCCTCCGAGTTATCCTTTCAAAACGGCGGAAGAGCTTATTCAGCTCGTACATGATGCCGGCGGCATCATTTTAGTGGCGCATCCGCACAACCAATTGCAGCACATCGATGCACTTGTTGAGATGGGTATCGATGGCTTGGAGGCTTGGCATCCCGATCTTACCGAAGAAGAAAAGGAAGAAGCATACAGAATCGGCCTAGAGAAAGAACTGTACATTTCCGGTGGCTCCGACCATTCCGGTCAGTGCGGCGGTATGTACGGCAGCTTCAACGACCCTGAGAAATGCCCGTTTTGGCTTGAACCCTGTTCTGTCGGTACGACGAAAGCGTTATTTGATGAAATACGAACACGGAAGAAGAACAGGTAATCTTCTTCGATGTTATGTAAACTGGATTATGTAAACCCAAGGCATAAGAGTAAGCCGTTCCGCACAGAAGTGCCGGAGCGGCTTTTCTTTATTTTTGCATACGTTCTAAAACTTTTTCCAGAGGAAGGCATTCAGCATACCGGCCTTTCCACATAAACTCGTTGTGGTAACGGTAACTTGTATCGGCCTGCATATATGCGTTATCAAATGTTGTGTTCGCATATGCCGGAACGATCATGTGAAATCCGTGTTCAAATCCGCATTTTACTGCAGCATCGATACAATAATCGGTCTGCAGACCGGCAACGACCAGTTCCGTTTCACTTTTTTCATTTAGATATTCGAGCAGACCGCTGTTTTTAAAAGGACTGTTCACGGTTTTATCGAAAATCTTTTCATTTTGTGTCGGTGCAAACGCTTCGAAAATGTCAAAACCGTCCGCGCCTTTAGTAAGGGGATTTCCGGGCCCGTCATCGTGACGAACATAAACGACTTCTATGCCGTTTTCTCTTGCCGAAGTAATGAGCTGTTTCACGCTTTCAACGAAACGGTCGAACGCGAACAGGGCCGGTGTTGTGATCAGTTTCTGTGTATCAATAATAAGCAGAGTCATAATAAATGCCTTTTAGTTTACATAATTAATGCTTTAAGTGCCTCAGCGGTATCAACAAGATAGTCCGCACCGTTTTCACGCAGCTCATCCGCACCGCGGAATCCCCATGTTACGCCGACAGAGACGATGCCGCCGTTGTGTCCTGTCTGCATATCCACACCGCTGTCGCCCACGTACAGACATTCTTTCGGTGTAACACCGAGTTCTTCACAGAGCATTTTTACGGAAGTGGGGTCGGGCTTTTTCGGGATGCCGGTACGCTGACCGTGCACGATATCGAAAAGTTCCGGAAAAAGTGCTTCTGCGATGAAGCAGGTCATATTATCGGGCTTGTTCGAAAGGATCGCTGTTTTGACGCCTGCGGCGCGAATTTTCTTCAAAAGATCAACTATGCCGGGATACGGTGCAACAAGCTTTGTCGGATCGGCTTCATAGAGTGCGTCGTATGTTTTTCTGACTGCCTGTACGGTATCCTCTGTATAGGACAGACCGGTTGAAGTGAGCATACGGCGGATGAGTACATCTGCGCCGTTGCCGACAAGCTGTCTGTAGAGCTCTGTCTCAAGTGCAGGGAAGCCGTGTGCTTCGAGTGCCGCATTGCCGAAGCCTGCAATGGAATGAAGGGTATTGGCGACCGTACCGTCCATATCGAAAATAACTGCTTTTATCATATCGTACTCCTTTACTGAGGCTGTCGAAAAAGTATTTTCTCCCGCCTCAAAGTATTTCAGACTTTCTGCGAAAGTCTGAAATATTACTGATTTATACGCGAAAGACAACCCTGACGGTTTTCTTTCACACTATCTTTCCCTCCGAAATCTTTAGCTCGAAGGGTTTATCGACAAGCTGACTTCAATGCATCCGGGATATGCTTTGTGGTTTTACCGGTAAAAAAATTATATTCCGTGATCAATACGCAGTTTTCGTCTTCAAACGAAAACCGTACGACCCACGGCATGAGTTTCTGTATGGATTTAAAAGAGTCATATCCAAAGCTGCTGACATAATGATGGATAATTGTGCTGAGCGCTGTGCCGTGACTGCCGATCGCAACAGCACTGTCACGGTGTGTTTGCAGCAGACGGTGCAGGGCTGCGAGATTCCTTTCTTCGACCGTGCGGAGCGTTTCGCCGTCTGTCAGCCTGAAATCGAAGTCTGCCCACTGCTGCCGGGAGAACGCATCGAAATCCTCTACCCATACGCTGTCCACACGCCGTTCACGGAAATCGGCATCCGTCACAACAGGGAGATTTAACCGGTCGGCCAAAGGCTGTACGGTATCCACAGCGCGTTTAAAAGGGCTCGAGTATACGGCACAAATATTCTTGTTTTTGAGAAATTCGACCGCGAGCAGACGGTCCTGCATTCCTTTTTCGGTCAGCGGGCGGGTCATATCGTTGTGATTTGAATAGTCGGGTTCGGCATGGCGAACAAAGTAAAGCTCTGTCATTTTCTGCGCTCCTTGCCTGTGTTATTTTCAGTATAGCGTGTTTGGAATGGGATTTCAAGTTCTGTATTGAGTTATCTGACCTTGTAAACTTATCTAAAACTGAACATTGAGAAGAGGTCAGTTGCGTGATATACTTGACGGCAAGCAAATATCCTATATAATAAAAGAGGTAATGTATCATGAAAAGTAAGAACTCGATCTACAAAATCGTAACGGTCGGTCTTTTGGGTGCGCTGGTATTTGTTTCCAACTATCTCAGCTTTCCCATTCCGGTTCCGGTGGGTGATATTTCCCGTGTGCATCTCGGCAATGTATTCTGCCTGCTTTCCGGTTTTGTAATGGGACCGATCGGCGGCGGATTGGCTTCCGGCATCGGTGCGGCGCTGTATGATCTCACAAACCCGGCATATGTAACTTCCGCTCCGTTTACTTTTCTTTTTAAGTTCCTGTTGGCCTTTGTTTGCGGCTTGATCGCACACAGCGGTAAAATGTCCGGCAGCATGCTTCAGGAATGCAAAATTTCCACACCGCGTTATTTTATCGCGGCGGTCGCAGGCAGTGTAACTTATATTGTGCTGTATCTTGCAAAAGCTTATATTACCAATATTCTTGTGGGCAGCGCACCGCAGGCCGCTCTGATCGCTCTTGCTACAAAGCTGGCTACAAGTTCCGTGAATGCAGTACTGGCGGTGCTTATTTCCGTTCCGCTGGCTGCTGTGATTAAAAAAGCACTGAAGAGCGTGAAGCTCTCGGCATAAATAAAAATTTTGGGAGTGTTGTAGAATGATCCTTATAAAAAACGGTACTGTATATGATGCGATCCACCGTGACCCGTACAAGGCTGATATCCTTGTTAAAGATGGCAAAATTGCGGAGATCGGCGAAAATCTTACCGCAGACTGCGATATTTTCGATGCAGAGGGGCTGAATATTTATCCCGGCTTTGTCGAAGCACATTGCCACATCGGTCTCGATGGCAGCGGTATCGGTTTTGAGGGAGACGACTGCAACGAAATGACAGATATTCTGACTCCGCAGCTGCGTGCGATCGATGGTATCTATCCGCAGGATCCGACCTTCCGTGAAGCACTTGAAGCCGGTGTTACAACCGTTTGCACCGGTCCCGGTTCCGCTAATGTTCTGGGCGGTCAGTTCGCTGTTATCAAGACCGTGGGCCGCCGTGTGGACGATATGCTTGTTGATCCGTACGCTGCAATGAAATGTGCATTCGGTGAAAACCCGAAGCGCTGCTACAGAGATAAAAATAACTATTCCCGTATGGCTACAGCTTCCAAGCTGCGTGAAACACTGATGAAGGCACAGGAATACGATGCAAAGAAGCAGGCTGCGGGGGATGATGCAGGCAAACGTCCCGCACTCGACATGAAGCTCGAAGCACTTTTGCCCGTGCTGCACGGTGAAGCACCGCTGAAAGCACATGCACACCGCGCGGATGATATCTTTACTGCTATCCGCATCGCGAAGGAATTCGGCGTTAAGCTGACCTTAGAGCATGTTACGGAAGGCCACCTGATCGTGGAAGAGCTTGTTGAAGAAGGACTCCCGCTTGCAGTCGGACCGTCTCTGACACATGCAACCAAGTTCGAACTGCGCAATAAGACTTTTACAACACCGGGTATTCTCTCGAAGGCCGGCTGCCACGTTTCCATTATTACAGACTCTCCGGTCATTCCGCAGAGCTATCTGCCGCTGTGTGCTGCACTCGCTGTGAAGTCCGGCATGGATGAATTCGAGGCACTGCGTGCTATCACGATCAATGCGGCAGAACACATTGGTGTTGCACCGCGTGTCGGTTCCGTTGAAGTCGGTAAGGATGCAGACCTTGTTATCATGGATGGTGCATGGAACGAAGTCGCAGCTAAAGTTCGTGCCGTATTTGTCGACGGCAAGCAGGTCGTAGAATGATCATATAATGAAGCGGGTGTACATTGCCGTACACCCGCTTTTTACATTTTGTTAAATTTTTCTTCGCCGAAGCTTCATAAATAGGAAGGCATATTTCACGTGAAATTCACATAAGGACAGCATAATGTATATAGACAAAGGGGAAAAATAATGGTTGAAAAATAACACGAAATATGCTACTATTTGAAAGGAGTACAGGATTATGAGTGATAATCACGAGAGATATTCCAACTCGCAGAGTTCCGTAAACGGTTATGCGCAGCAGCAGAACCGGAATCCGGAAAACAGGCAGCCGACATACGGCAGCACATATACCGGGGGAAATGCTCCTCAGTCCTACACATGGAACGGACAGACGGGAGAGTACAGTTCCGGTCCGTACAGACCGGCTTACCGTACACAGCCTGTTTATCAGCAGCCGGTACAGCCGCAGAAAAAACGCAGGAGTGTACCGTTTGGTGTAAAGCTTCTTGCGGTCGTTCTTTGCTGCGTACTGACTTCGGCGGCAACACTTGGCGTGTTTGTGGGATTGCTTAAGACCGGCGCGGTTCAAATCGGAACGGAAAATACTGTGCAGGTTTTGGAGAACGGTAAAGCGTTCACGGTTTCACCTGTGCCGGAGTCGCAGACATACAACGCTTCCGGTGCGCTTTCGGATCAGGACATCGCGGAAAGGGTTCTGCCCTCCGTTGTGTGCATTCAGAACTATCAGATCACACAGCAGTACGGTTTCCTGTACACTTCGACTTCCGGTGATATGTCTCCGGCGGGGGAAGGTTCCGGTATTGTTTTAAATGCGGAAGGCTACATCGTAACAAATGCGCATGTGGTCGATGACGCAACTTCTTTGAAAGTTATTTTGTACGACGGTTCCGTACATGAAGCGGAGCTTGTCGGTAGTGATACGCTCACCGACCTTGCGGTGATCAAGGTGAACACAGAAGGTGAGAACGGCGCAAAAGTTGTTCCGGCGGAGTTTGGTTCGGATTCAACAATGCGTGTTGCCGATAAAGTTATGGCCATCGGTAATCCCGGCGGTTCGGCATTCAGCTCCAGCGTGACGATCGGTTATGTTTCCGCGTTGAACCGAGCTATTCCGAACTCGAAAACCGGTTACACCATGGAGTATATTCAGACCGATGCGGCGATCAATCCCGGTAATTCCGGCGGGGCACTCGTAAACGGTTACGGTCAGGTTATTGGCATCAATTCGGCAAAAATCAGTGCAACGGAATACGAGGGCCTCGGCTTTGCGATCCCGACCGATTTTGCTCAGCCGATCATTGAAGATCTCATTGAGTTCGGCTACGTTAAGGACAGAGCGATGCTCGGTATTTCCGGTCAGTATATCGATGCGCTGACAGGTCGTTTCTATGGTCTGCCGCAGGGCGAATATGTGACGGGGATAACGACTGAATATGCTAAGGCTTCCGGTTTGAAGAAAGGTGATGTGATCACCGCGATCGATGGTACACCGCTTTCGGCAGAATCGCTTATTCGCGGCATCATCAATAATAAAAAGCCCGGCGATATAGTTACACTCACGGTGTACCGTCCGTCGGCCAGAGAGAGTATGGAGCTGCAGCTTACGCTTTCCGAATATGCGGGAGGCTGATTAATCAGAGTTCGAGTCTTTTTCATAAATCTCCTTTTTCAAGCAACGAAACCCGGGATAAAACCCGGGTTTCGTTGCGTTCAGAGATAAAAATGCGATAGGAAAGGTAGGGTATGCTTTCCTATCGCATTTGTTGTTTTACCGAAGTGCATTGAGTGCAGCGGTTACGACGCTGCCGGCAGTGTATATACCGGAGGAGCCGTCTTCCACGCAGACGGCGAATGCGTAAGGTGCATCCGCATCTTCCGTGAAGCCGACGATCCAGCAGTTTGGGTTTCGTCCGCTTACTTCGGCTGTGCCGGTCTTTGCACAGACCGTGTAGCCGTTAAAGAACGAATCTCCGTAATAGTAGGAAACTGTTGTACGCATGAGATCGTGCAGGTTATTTGCCGTGCTGCGGTCGATCAGCGTATATTTCGTGTCATTGCCTTTTCCGATGATAAACGGTTCAGGGGTAGAGCCTCCGTTTGCGATCGCACCCATCAAAAGGGCCATATGGTACGGATTAGCGAGCACATTGCCCTGTCCGACAGCGGACCATGCAAGTTCCAGATCATCAACTGCGGAAAGGTCTGTTTCACTGTTCGTTGTGGTAACGGAATCAAACGAAAAATGCTCGTTGAAACCCATACGCTCGGCGGTCTGCTGTAATTTTTCAGGACCGATATCGAGCGCCAGCTTGGCAAAATAAATGTTGCAGGAGTGACCCATGGCAGATTCCATAGAAATGTCTCCGTGCCAGTCAAGACAGGTGACGGTACTGTCGCTGAGTGCAAACCGGCTTTCACAGGAATATGTGCGCGTTTCCCAATCGGAAAATGTATCCATAGCGGCGGCAGCCGTAACAAGCTTAAAGATGGAACCCGGTGTATAGGTGGAGATCAGCGTATGATCGAGAAAAACACCGTTGTACTGCGGGTCGCTCAGAAGTTCGTCCGGTACATTCATCGGATCATACGTCGGGGCGCTGACTTTAACGAGTGTTTCACCGGTCTTGTAGTTATAGATAAATACAGAGCCGTTTCTTCCTTCCAGTGCTTCATAGGCTGCGGCGCTTGCCCGGGCGCTCACGGAAAGCTTTATGTTGCTGCCGATGCCGGAAAAAATTGTATCGTTAAGACCGAGGATCAAGTTATATCCCATCAGCTGGGACCGGTGGATAGATTGTACGGCAGTACTGATGTAACCGCTCGAGTCGCCCACGGTATGCAGAAGTGCACGCCGAATATTTTCGCTGTCCGCGTAAACACGGCGATCATCCCGACTTTCCGCTAAGATAAGGCCGGTGCGGTCGGTGATCGTTCCGGCAGAAAGCGTGGAGTCTGCGGCGTAGATATGGCCGTTATACGGTTGTGCGGCCCATTTTTCTCCGTTTGAGACGAGGTTTACAACGAACCAGCCGATACCGCCGAGAAAGGCAAAAAGCAGAATATAGAGTACAAAAGAACGAAATCCTGTGGTTTTCATCTGCGCTTTACACCGCCCTTTCTCTTTGTTTTCTGTGTGTCCGGATGGAGTTCTTCTTCCGGAATGCGCACTTCCATATGTCGGGTAGCCCGTTCGGAAAGTTTTGTTTTCTGTGCTGATTTGCGTTCGAAACGTGTTTCAAAGACCGGCTCTTCAATAAACGGTTCTTCCTCAATTTCTGATTCCGCGGCGCTGCGTCTGCCTCCTCGCTTTGCAGCGTAGGTGCGCTCATCCGCGGCTTTCAGAAAGGCTAAAAGTCCCCACGTGGAAAGCATACTCGAACCGCCCGCGCTGATAAACGGAAGTGTAACACCGGTGAGCGGCAGAATATCCGTCGGTCCAAAGACATTCAAACAGGTCTGGAACAAGAGCATACCGGCAGCGGCGCAGGATGCGATCGCATAGAAAGTAGAGCGGCTGCGTGTAACGTCACTGCGCGCATAGAGAACGAGGAGAGCAAGTCCGAACAGTACGGTCAGGCC
>JAZNMV010000049.1:0-10150 GCA_045579885.1 Acutalibacteraceae bacterium
GTCGATAACCTTAACGGCATCGTGCTCGCAAACCTTGTCGCACTTCTTACAGCCGATGCAGGCATTCATGCAATGCTTACGCGCAATAGCACCCTTCTCCTTATTGCTGCAGGCCACAGCCACAGCAACATTCTCTTCAACGAGGGAGATAATACCCTTCGGGCAGGACTTTACACAGGCACCGCAGGCAATGCACTTGAGCGGGTCAACGCGAGCCAGTTCCTTTTCGACGGTGATCGCACCGACCGGGCAGCTCTTTACGCAGTCGCCGCAGCCAACACAGCCGTACTTACAAAGTTCGGGACCGCCGTACAGCATATTCGCAGCCTTACAGCTCTTAATGCCGTCGTAAACTACGGTACAGCCGACAGCATCACAGTCGCCGCTGCAGTTAACGTAAGCTACACGGGGCTTGTCGACCTTAACCTCAACACCCAGTACATCGGAAAGCTGTGCAGCTACATCCGGACCGCCGGGGATACACAGATTCGGCTGAGCCTTACCTTCGGCCACTGCCTCTGCATAAGCGTCACAGCCGGCATAGCCGCATGCGCCGCAGTTTGCACCGGGCAGACATGCGCGAACAGCCTTGGTTGTTTCATTTTCTTCAACAGCAAAACAGTGGGAAGCCACTGCCAGCAGGACACCGGCAAGAATACCGATACCGGCTACCACAAGAAGAGCATACAAAATATTCAGCATAATATACCCTCCCTTTCCTTAAGCCAGCAGATTTTCTACGATTCCTGCAAATCCGAAGAATGCCATGGAAACAAAGGAAGCAGCGATCAGTGTGACCGGCAGACCTTTGAAGCTCTCGGGTACGTCACTCTCATCGATACGGGAGCGCACGCCGGAGAACAGAACCATTGCAAGCAGGAAACCCAGGCCGCAGCCCAGAGAGCTGACCATAGATTCGATAAAGTTATAACCGTCTGTAATATTGTTGATGGTTACACCGAGTACAGCACAGTTTGTTGTGATGAGCGGCAGATAGACGCCCAGGCTCTGGTGAAGAGACGGGATGAACTTCTTAAGGAAGATCTCGATAAACTGAACCAGAGCAGCAATGATCAGGATGAATACGATCGTCTGTGTATAGCCAAGACCAAGCGCATTCAGAACGTAGGTCTGGATCGGCCATGTTACTGCCGTAGCCATCAGCATGACAAAGATAACGGAAAGACCCATACCGACGGACTGATCTACCTTCTTGGATACACCAAGGAAAGGACAGATACCGAGGAAACGGCTGAGAACGTAATTGTTGACGAGAACAGAAGACATCAGAATGATGATCAAACCTTTAATATCCAACTTACTTCTCCTCCTTTACAGCTTCTGTGCAGTTACCGGAGCAAGCTGCAGCGGACGGGCAGCCGGCGCAGGAGAATTCCTTCTTCTTGATCGCCTTGCCCTTAGTGATCTTGTTGACCACTGCAATCAGGATACCGTAAACCATCAGACCGCCGGGAGCCTTAGCCAGCAGCTCGATCTTATGGCTGATGAGGAACGGGATCTCCATGCCTGCAAATGTGCCGGCACCGAGTACTTCACGTACGATAGCCATGGACAGCAGAGCCAAAGTAAAACCGATGCCCATGCCGATACCGTCCAGAGCGGACAGTCCAACGGAATTTTTGCCTGCAAACATTTCTGCACGGCCCAGAATGATACAGTTAACGGTGATCAGGGCCAGATATACACCGAGGATCTCATACAGTGTCGGAATAAATGCCTGGATCAGCATCTGTACAACGGTAACGAAACCGGCGATAACAACGATGTAGCAGGGAATACGCACCGTGTCGGGAATAAACTTACGCAGAGCGGAAATTACGATATTAGAGCAAACCAAAACAGCTAAAGTAGCCAGACCCATACCGATCGCGCCGGTAACGGTCGTTGTGGTAGCCAATGTGGGGCAGGTGCCCAAAACCAGAACAAATACGGGGTTCTCCCGGAGAATACCCTTCAGGAGCACCGACAGATTATTTTCTTTTTTCATCGGTTAAGCCACTCCTTCCATAACTTTTACGGCTTCGAACGCCTTGCCTACGCCGGACTTGTAACCGTTGGTCGTCAGGGTAGCACCGCTGATACCGTCGATGTCCTTATAGTTGGATTCATCTTTGCCGTTGAACTGGCTGTAGAACGACTTATCGGCACATGCGGAACCGAGACCTTCTGTCTCGCTCTGATATACCGTTACGCAGTTGATGATCTTGCCGTCGGCAGTCAGTGCAACCTTGATCTGGATCGGCTCGCCGGAAGGATTATAGTACTCATCACCGGTAATACCGAAGCCGGAGCCTGTGGTTTCTACAACATAATTGCCGTTAGAAGTCTTATATGCAGCCTTTACGCCCTTAGGCATCTCATACTGAGAAAGGTCGATCTCTGTGAGTGTGGAAGCGCTGAGAACAGCAGCCTGTGCTTCAATGTTTGCCTTTACATCAGCCGGAACATCGGAAACGACCGCACCGTCCGTACCTACACCGACGAACAGAGCTTCTTCGCCTTCACCTGTTACATATACGGAACCTGCACCGTTGTCTGCGCTGTAAACAGCGGATACATCGGTCAGTGCTTCGTGAACGAACATCTCTGTGAAGGTATCGCCTGTCGGCAGAGCTGCCAGCAGGTTGTCCGCCAGAATCTGCTCTTCGCTGCGGATATCCACGCTGCCGCCGCCAAGAATAATCGCAGCATTCAGCGCATCCTTTACAGCACCGCGATAAGCAGAAGACGTCATTGTTGCACCGGAAACTGTCTCTACACTCTCAATGGTGTCAGCTGCGGCGCCCGCAAGAGTATCGCCGTAGGTCTTCTCAACGCCGAGTGTTTCATTACTCGAGAGGCAGGTCGCACCGGTAACCGTACCGGAAGCGTCCACGCCGCACATAATGATCATGTTCGGGCCGTAACCGGAAGCAGTTACCTTAAATACGTGGCCGCCGCCGGCTTCGCTGTAAGCTTCCAGAACGGATTCCGGCAGCTCATAAGCGGTCAAATCAACAGACTGAAAATCGCTGCCGTCCGGCATAACGACCAGCAGCGCCTTATTTGCTGCTGCAGCCTGGTTTTTTTCGATAAGCGGTGCGGTGATCGTATTGACACCGGCCAAAAGGACGGCGATGACCGCACAGATAACGGTCAGAGCAAAAACACTCTTTAAGTTATTTTTCATTTCTTATTCCCTCCAAACACTTTGCGTACACAGAGAGAATCGATGTACGGATTTACAATGTTCATCAGCAGGATAGCGAAAGAAACACCTTCCGGATATCCGCCGAAGAAACGGATCAAAACAGTGATCAGACCGGCACAAGCACCGAAGATCAGCTTGCCCTTTGCAGTTGTGGGGGATGTTACATAGTCGGTAGCCATGAAGAATGCACCGATGAACAGACCGCCGGAGAGGATCCATGCGAGTGCTGTTTCGAAATTGCCGCCTTCAATAAGCAGAGAAAGCAGGAATGTAACGCCGATGAAGGAAACCGGAACATGCCAGCTGATCACACGGCGAACCAGGAGATAGATGCCGCCGATGAGCAGAGCCAGCGCACAGGTCTCACCCAGAGCGCCGCCGCACTTGCCGAGGAACAGGTCCATCAGATCAACAGCCTGCTCATTAGCCAGGTCAGAAAGCGGTGTAGCACCGGAAGCGGAATCCATACCCTTCGGGAAAACCGCAGCGGTCATGGAACCGAATGCGATGAGCATGAACACACGGCCGGTGATCGCGGGGTTAACAATATTTTTGCCCAGACCGCCGAAGAAGCACTTTACCACAATAATGGCAAAAGCGGAACCGACGGCTGCCTGCCACAGCGGAATATTCGCCGGCAGGTTAAGCGCGAGCAGAAGACCCGTAACGACCGCACTCAGATCGTCGATGGTCTGTTCTTTCTTAACAATAAACTTAAACAGAGCTTCGCATGCCACAGCGGAAACTACACAGGTCAGAATGACAAGCAGCGCATTCAGACCGAACAGGATCACACCTGCGATCGCAGCCGGAAGCAGTGCAATGATAACATCCAGCATAACGCCGCGTGTTGTCTTATTGCCGTGAATATGCGGAGAAACGGAAATATGAAGCTGTTTTTCCATTATGCTTTTGCCTCCTTTGCTTTATGATCACGAAGGGCCATTTTAGCCAGCTTGTTTGTCTGAACGATCGGACGGTTTGCCGGGCAGCCGAATGCGCAGCAGCCGCATTCCATACAGGTTTCTACACCGGCCTTTTCAACCATTGCCATATCGCCGTTCTGCAGGCCCTTTGCAATGGCCAGAACATCAATACCGAACGGGCAGCTGTTTACACAGGTACCGCAGTGAATGCAGGCTGTGGTCTTCGGAACCTTTACTTCTTTTGCAGTCAGTGCCAGAAGTGCATTTGTCTGCTTGAGGACCGGAACATCCATATCCGGAATGGTGATACCCATCATCGGTCCGCCGTAGAGAACCTTTTTGGGCTCCTCTGTAAAGCCGCCGCAGAATTCGAATACATCTTTAACCGCTGTACCAACCGGAACAAGAACATTCTTGCGTTCCTTAACAGCAGCACCGTCTACGGTAACCAGTCTCTCAACGAGCGGCATACCTGTCTTCAGATAATCGCCGATTGCAGCAAGTGTGGAAACGTTGCATACAATGCAGCCGATATCAGCCGGAAGCTGACCGAGTTTTACAACTCTGCCGGTGGTGTGGTAAACCAGTACCTTCTCACCGCCCTGCGGGTAAACAGAGGGCAGTACCGCTACCTGGATCTTGCTGTTTGTTTTAGCGAGCTCCTGCATCTTAGCGATCGCTTCGGGCTTGTTCTTTTCAATACCGATAACGATCTTCTGGAAGTTCATATACTTATCTGCGGTTTCAATCGCCAAAAGAATATCCTCTGCTCTCTCCACCATTGTGCGGGTATCGCTTGTAATATACGGCTCGCACTCCGCACCGTTGATAACCAGTGTATCGACCGGCTTATCGGTCAGGAACTTAACGTATGTAGGGAAGCCTGCACCGCCGAGACCGACAATACCGCTCTTCTTGAGCGCTTCGATAAAATCTTCCTTGCTGTTTACGACCGGCGGAGCAATTGCCGCATCGGCGGTCATAGCACCGTCCGATTCGATCGTGATAGCCGGTACACGGGCACCGGAAGAAATAATTTCATCTGTGATCTTTTTTACGGTACCGGATACGCTGGCGTAGACCGGAGAAGAAATAAATCCGCTCTGTTCAGCAACGAGAGTACCTACATCAACGTGGTCGCCGACCTTTACAACTGGAGTTGCCGGCTTGCCGATATGCATCGCTGTGAGCAGCGTAACCGATTGCGGTGCCGGCATACGCACAGAAGCCGTATTGGCTGTATTTTTTCTATGGGGCACATGAATACCGCGAAGAGAAAAAGCCATGTTTTTGTCCTACCTTTCTGCAATTTGTGATAAATTTACAAGGTTAAATCACCTGTAGATATCAACAACCAAAATCTCTTTAATTATACTGCTATCCTCAAAATATGTCAATCATCGCAAGCTGTCTCTTTTGTAAGTAATTTATAGCAAATATGGCAGTGAACGCAAAAAATAAAGTCGCCGTTTCACAGAAGAGAACGCAAATGCATTTTAAATTTTGCAGCAACAAAAAGACCCAAACCTTTTCACAGCGAAAAAGTTCGGATCTTTTGTATATATTTCCTTATTCTGTAAATATTTTCATTTCAAAAGGCTTTAATGTGCAGGTCTCTCCGTACAGCGAAACCGTCTTTTCCTTATCGTCATTGTTGAAGACGAAATGCACGGTTTTTCCGTTTCCGGTTCTGGTCGTGATCTCCACACGCGGCGGAAGATCCGGAATATACGCGATCTCTTCCCTGTCCAAAACCATACGGATCACATGATCGTACAGTGCCTGTGTGCCGACCGTTGCAATGTAATAAACTTCGCCGCTTCCGTATGTATTGCGTGTTACCGCCGGAGAACCCTTGAAATACTCTCCGTTGTATACAGCCAAAACTTCAGCCGTATCGTTTTCCAGTACATCGCACCACTGTTTTGCCAAAACCTTGGTTCCGTCCGCAAAGCAGATCTCCACACGGTCTTCGCCGATCGGATCGTACTCCACAGCGTGAACACCGGTCATATCACGGTATACCGTGGGCAGCTGCGCCATGATCGCATTATTGTTGAGATCCTTTACGCCGCTGCGTGTAGTCAGGATCACCGTACCGCCCTGCTCTGCATATGTGTGCAGACGAGCAGAAACCGCAGGATCTGTTACATACATTTCCGGTGCCGCCACAACTTTATAGCCGCTGAAATCATCCTGCTCACTGATGATATCCACGTTCAAACCGCAGGCGGTCAGAGCAGCATGGATACGCTGCAGCTGTTCGAAATAGTAGTACCCCTGTGTCTGCGGCTGCAGCTTAAAGGCATACTCATTATCAAAAGACATCAGGATCGCTGCATCCGCATGGATATCCGCGCCGCGCATATCCTCAAGACCCTTGACGGTTTCACACAGATCGGCAAACTCGAAGAAACGGCGTCCCGGCACATTGGAGTGGTCCAAAAGGCCGTGCCAGTGCATTTCCGCACCGATATTCGCTGTGCGCCAACGGAACTGCATAACAAGATCGGCACCGTGTGCAAAAGCCTGCAATGCATATCCCTTGATCATACCCGGCTCCGGTGTGCGTGCCATCGGTGCCCAGCAGCCCATACCGCCGCTAAGCTGTTCCACGATCCAGAACGGCTTGCGTTTTACGCCGCGCATCATATCCAAGTGGAACGCATGTGTGTAACATTCTTCCGGGTCTTCAGGCAGATGCGATGCCGGGTAGTTATCGTAGGAAATATAATCAAGCTCTTTGAACTCTTTATAGAAATCCGGCATATGGCCGCAGAACCACACATTTGTGGAAACCGGCAGACCGGGACAGTTTCTGCGGATGATCTCCGCCTGCATATTGCTGAAGTCGATCACGTTATCGGACGCAAATCGGCTGAAATCCAGCATAAACGCCGGATTTCTCCATGCATCGGGATAAGAGCCGAGAGGCGGCTGAATTTGTTCCCACGAAGAATATTCACCGCTCCACACAACATTACCGTATGCGCGGTTCAAAGCTTCGAGTGTGGTGTACTTTTCCTTCAGCCAGCGGCGGAATTTCGCCGTACAGTGTTCACAGCAGCAGAAATAAGCTTCCAGTTCGTTATCGATCTGCCATGCGACGACAGTTTCATTGCCCGCATAGTGCTCTGTCAATTTCTCAATGATCCGCTTCATATAGAACAGACCGTCCGGATGGTTGATGCAGCGGTGTCCGCGAATACCCAAGCGAGTGGGGCTTCCGTCGCGCTCTGTCATAACGGAGTCCGGATGCTTCTCATACATCCAAAGCGGCGGACAGCTGGTCGGCGTACAAAGCATAACCTTGATATTTCGTTTCGCAAAAATCTCTATCGCCTCATCCAGCCAACCGAATTCGAAAACGCCTTCCTGCGGCTCCATACGGCACCACGCAAATTCAGCCACACGAACCAGCTTTACGCCGGTCTTCTGCATTAAATCGGCATCGGCTTCCCAAAGAGAACGGTCCCAGTGCTCCGGATAATAATCAACACCTACAAACATAATCGAAACCCCTTTCGGTGTAAAAAACTTCTGAAATAAATTTTGTCTATACTGATTCTACTTCATTACCTGTGATCTGTAAAGCCGCAATTCGCGATATTCCGTCAGCAGGATCGAAACACTTTTCCCATGTAAGCACTACCATCATTAAAAGATCACGGCGCATCTATTGATTGTCCGCAGTGAATATAGTAGAATAAATGAAACAGTTCAATTGTATTTTATTTGGAATCCGCGTTTTGCCGGAAACAATTTAGCGACAAGGGGAATCGAAATGAAAGATGAATGCCTCATCTGCGGTATGCCGCTGAAATACCTGGAAAAAGATGAGCTCATGGAATGTGCGCTCTGCAAGAAAAAAGAATACAGCAAAACCGTTTGCGAAAACGGCCATTATATATGTAATGACTGCCACACCCAGGGAATGGACAGCATTATCGGTTTGTGCCTCACCGAAACCTCAAAAAATCCGATAGAAATCATCCAAAAGATGATGGCCATGCCGTTTTGTCATATGCATGGCCCCGAGCATCACGTTATGGTCGGCTCATCGCTCCTGACCGCATTCAAAAACGCAGGCGGTGAAATCGAACTCGAAAAAGCACTTATCGAAATGCAGTCCCGCGGCAAAAAAGTCCCCGGCGGTGTATGCGGCTTTTGGGGTGCCTGCGGTGCCGGGATCAGCGCCGGCATGTTCGTATCTATCGTAACGGGTTCTACGCCGCTTGCGAACGAAGCATGGGGATTATCGAACCGAATGACTTCCTGTGCCCTTGGCGCGATCGGCGAAGTTGGCGGTCCCCGCTGCTGCAAGCGCGATTCTTATATTTCCATTATGAAAGCCGCAGAATTCGCTAAAGAACACTTCGGTGTTGAAATGGAAATCGGAAAAATCAAGTGTGTCCACTCGGCACAGAACAATCAATGTATCGGTGTGAGGTGTCCGTTTAAATGAAAAAGAAAATAGCTTTTATTTGTGTACACAATTCCTGCCGCAGCCAGATTGCCGAAGCACTCGGAAAGCATCTGCGCGGCGATGCGTTTGAATTTTACTCTGCAGGCACAGAGACCAAACCGCAAATCAATCAGGATGCTGTTCGACTCATAAAGCAAATCTACGGCATTGATATGGAACTGACACAGTACAGCAAAACCTTTGATAAAATCCCCACCCCGGACACTGCTGTTTCCATGGGCTGCGACGTAGGCTGCCCGTTCATCGGCAGAGCTTTTGATGAAAACTGGGAGCTACCCGACCCGACCGGCCAGAGCGATGAAATGTTCATTGAGATAATCAAGAAGATCGAAAGCCGCATTTTATCCCTTTGATTTTCTCAACTGCAGAATAGATCCAACTAAAAAAGACCAAGCCGTTCGACTTGGTCTTTTTTGATATCCGTTACGAGCCCTTATAATGCCGCGATTAAATATCCTCAATAAAGTATGTTTTTTCATTTTCGCACATTGCCGGAAAAGTCACATACCGAATACCGTTGTGCATGCTTTTATTGCCTTTGTGATAGTGTCCTTGATAAACAGTTTTCACTTTTCCGCCCTGCATCAAAATCCTGTTTATTGTTTCATAGTTATGCAGTCTGTGATCTTCACTAATGTCGGGATCAATATTTTGGTGCATAAAAATATAAACATCTCCGACGGCTTCATCGATCTGTTTTTTTAGATCATCGACATACGGATAAAAGGTATCCTCCCAATCACTGTCTCCGGGCAGATAATGATTTCCATTCTTAAAATAACAAGCATCCAGAAACAGCAAATTCTTGTTTGCGGTTCTAATAAATTCGGGTTTGCAGCTACCTAATATCCCGTAAAATTCGGCTTCGGTAAAAGCAAAAGCATCGTGATTGCCCATCAGGCAAACGGTTTTTATCTGACTATTATTTATAATTTCAGCCACCGCTTTAAGATTCTCAATTTCCTTTTCATGCGAAAATTCTTTATCTATCAAATCGCCAAGGCAAATCACTAAATCACATTGATTCTGCTCAAAGAAACGATAAACCTGCTGTATCTTCACTAAAGATTTATTGTTGTAACGATTACCGCAGGTAACTTCTTGAGATGAATAATGTGAATCTGTAAAAATACCGATTTTTATAATAACACCACCTTTTTCTACATTATAACATAGCACAATTCATGTATGAATGCAATTTTGTGCCACACCCAAAACCTCTCCCCCGGAGCGTTTTATTAACGGGCTTTCGAATCCACCCTCTTATTCTCAAAAATCAAAAAACCGAAGACCAAAAGGTCTTCGGCATTTTGATGGTGGAGGAGGGTGGGCTTATAATAATGCGAAACCTTAAACCACGCCCTTCGCAGCTTCCGAGGAAAGTTCCGCGCAGTAAATCCACGCCCTAAAAACGCTCCCCCGGAGCGTTTTATTAACGGGCTTTCGAATCCACCCTCTTATTCTCAAAAATCAAAAAACCGAAGACCAAAAGGTCTTCGGCATTTTGATGGTGGAGGAGGGTGGATT
>JAZNMV010000050.1:0-3822 GCA_045579885.1 Acutalibacteraceae bacterium
TTCCCGGTCATTGGCGCCGCAGGCACGGGCAATAAAGGAAAGGAAACCTATACTGCATGCGGAGATGGAACTGAATAAAAGCCAACCGACTGTACTCGTTGCACCGACAGCAGCGGTAGCCTGTGTACCGAGTGAACCGACCATAGCGGTATCTATGTACTGTACGGCTGTCTGCATGACCTGTTCCAAAATTGTAGGCCATGCTAAAGCCATAATCACACTGATCATTGCCATTGAATCTTTATTTTTAGCCTTTGAAAGCATTTATATCAAGCCTCCTGAAAGATCGATCGAGGAAAGTATATCAAAAATATACAGAAAAGTAAATGTGGGGGATTTTATGTTGGACTAGCGGATGTTACAGCAGTTTTTCATATCCCACGCGAAGACTGCCGTCTTCAAGATAGATCGTACCGCAGCGTGTATAGCCGTTTTTCTCTAAAGTATGCTGCATGATAACATTACCGAAATGTGTATCACACCGAAGAGAAGAAAGTCCGGCATCGCGTGCAAGCTCTGCACAGAAGGACATGATCATGGAAGCGATACCTTTGTTTTTGCTTGTTGTATCTACAGCGATGCGGTGAATAATACCGTATGTGTCGGTGTTCTTCAGCCATGCGCCGTCGTAAATTTTGTTATATGTAGGTTCGTTACCGGTGTAAACAGCGGCTGTAGCGATGATATTATCATCATTGTCAACCAGTACACGTCCGATTCCGTTTTCAATGTCGCGAAGCGTGGAATCCATATTCGGGTAGCCGTTTTGCCACTGATCGATTCCGAGTTCTTTAAGTGATTTTTTAGCGCTATCTATAATTTGCATGATTCGAGCGGCATCTTCTTTTTTTGCGTCTCTGATATACATAGGCGTTCCTTTCCGGTCGTACAGACCGTGTAAACGTAATAATTTTATAAAATACAGCTTTTCATAAGAATTATACGATTTTTCACTTGCCTTTTCAAGGGAAAACGTGTATAATATTTGAGCACAATGAAATTGGAAATATTTCATGTGTGAAAAAGGGCAAGGCGGTTGAGAAAACCGTGGAATATGCGAGCGGACAGGTCTGCGCGGCGAGGCACCGTGAACCATGTCAGGCGGGGAACCGAGCAGCATTAAGCGGATCGTCTGGTGCGATGCAGGTAGCCTGTCCGTTCACATATTCTACGATCGATCGTCTTGCTTTTCTTATACCGAGACGCTTGAAGGGAGGAAATACTTTGTACAAGGCATTATACAGAAAATACCGTCCGCAGTATTTTTCGGATGTTGTCGGTCAGCCGCAGGTTACCGTTACATTGAAGAATGAGCTGATGGCCGGACGTATTTCTCATGCATATCTGTTTACCGGATCGCGCGGTACAGGTAAAACGACCTGCGCAAAGATCCTTTCGAAAGCTGTGAATTGCTTGGATCCGCAGGACGGTGACCCGTGCGGCCGTTGTGCTGTGTGCCGTGGTTTGGATGAAGGTTCTATTCTCGATGTTGTTGAAATGGACGCTGCCAGCAATAACGGTGTAGACAGTATTCGTTCTTTGATCGAAGAGTCCAGCTTTACACCTGCAACCGCTAAATACCGTGTGTATATCATCGATGAGGTGCACATGCTTTCTACCCAGGCGTTCAATGCGCTTTTGAAAACGCTTGAAGAGCCGCCGGCACACGTTATCTTTATTTTGGCTACGACGGAAGTTCATAAGCTTCTTCCGACGATCCTTTCCCGCTGCCAGCGTTTTGACTTTCACCGTATTGCGCCTGAAGCAATCGCCGAACGTTTGGAAGATGTATGTGCGCAGGAACGCATTGAGATCGATCATGACGCGGCTATGCTGATTGCCGTTACGGCGGACGGCGGTATGCGTGATGCACTTTCTATTTTGGATCAGTGTATCGGCAGAAGCACCGGCGTTATCAATTATTCACTTGTAGCCGAAACAGCCGGTCTTGCAGGCAGAGGTCATCTTATTGAGCTTGCTTCCTGTATTCATAGAAATGACCGTTCCGGAGCGCTGGAGAAAATTGATGCACTGTATAAGTCATCTAAGGATATGGGGCGTTTGTGTGAAGAACTTTCCGGTTTTTTCCGTAATCTGATGCTGATCAAAACGATGAAAGATGCATCCGGTGTTGTCAATGCTGTAGGCGATGAACTGCAGCAAATGACGAAAATGGCACTCTCTATGAATCTTTCCACGATTCTGCATAGCCTTGATACATTTCAGGTCGCGCTTACCAGAATGAAATCCATGAATAAGCGTACAGAAATGGAAATGACCTTCATTAAGTTGTGTTCTCCCGAACTCGATACGTCTCCTGAAGCACTTCTTCGCCGTATTGAAGCTCTGGAACGCGGCGGACTGCGTATAGCCGCTGCCGCACCGGTCAAAGAAGCGGAAGTTTCTGTGCCGGAAGCTCCTGAAGCACTGCAGCCGAAGAAGACAGAGCAGGCACAAAGAAGCGGCGGTTCTGCTTCTATTGAAGAGCTTGCTAAAAATGCGGTGCCTTTTGATAACTGGCCGGAAATCATCGCGATGATGAAGGACTATTCAACCTCCGTTGCTTCTGCTTTCCGCGGATCAAATGCGTATGTAAGCGGGGATTATATGTTGATCGATGCTTCTGAATTTGCTTTTGGTCTTTTGAAACAGGCAAGCCAGCGAGACAAAATCCGCGAAATGATACAGCAGGTTGCCGGCCGCCCGTATAAACTCGGACCGTATAAAGCACCGGCAAAAGAAAATAAACCGAACAATGCACTTGATGCCTTCCTGCAGGATATGCGGGACTCCGGCGTTGAGATTGAAGAAAAATAAACTATAAATTTAAGGAGCTAAAAATTATGAAAGCACGTTTACCTCAGGGTGTTGGCGGCGGTGGAGTAGGCAATCTCCAGCAGCTGGCACGTCAGGCCCAGAAGATGCAGGAAAAGATGGAGCAGATCACTGCTGAACTCGAAGCAAAGGATTATACCGCAGCTTCCGGCGGCGGTGCTGTTAAGGCTGTCGTTACAGGCAAGATGGAAGTTAAGTCCATTGAGATTCAGCCCGATGTTATTGATCCCGATGATGCAGAGATGCTGGGCGATCTCGTAACAGCTGCTGTTAACGAGGCACTTCGTGCAGCTGCTGCGGAAAGAGAAGAAAAAGTCGGTGCGATTTCCGGCGGTATGAATATTCCGGGGATGTTCTGATCATGGCGGGGTATCATGTTCCGCCGCTGGAACGGCTTGTCGATAAATTCGAAAGCCTGCCCGGTATAGGACATAAGTCCGCACAGCGCATAGCTTATTATGTGCTTAATATGAACAAGGAAGATGCAGAGGCGTTTTCTAAGGCAATTACAGATGCACACGAAAGTATTCACTATTGTTCTGTGTGCTGTAACCTGACAGACAGTGATCTTTGTCCGGTTTGCCGCAGCGATAACCGAGACAAGTCGATTATCTGCGTAGTCGAAGATCCGCGTGACGTGTTTGCGCTTGAGCGTACGAACGAGTTTAATGCGACGTATCATGTTCTGCACGGTGCGATCTCGCCGCTTGGCGGTGTTGGACCGGATCAGCTGCGTATTAAGGAGCTTTTGAAACGTGTGCAGAGTGCAGAGGTTCAGGAAGTTATCATGGCAACGAATCCGACTGTAGAGGGTGAAGCAACTGCGATGTATATTTCCCGCCTGTTAAAGCCGCTTGGCATTCGCGTAACACGTTTGGCATACGGTATTCCGGTCGGCGGCGATTTGGAATATGCGGATGAAGTGACCCTTTCCCGTGCAATCGAAGGCAGACAGGAGCTCTGATATGGAGTTTATTCATGCGCAGG
>JAZNMV010000051.1:0-5565 GCA_045579885.1 Acutalibacteraceae bacterium
GTGGAATACTTCTGCGAATTCCATGGGTACGGTCATGGCGCAGCTTGTAAACCGTTTGTATCAGGATAATGTGAAAGAAGCGGAAAACTTCCTTGTTGAACGCTACATTGAAGATTTCGGTTATGATGCGGTTGTTCGCGGCTTCGTCACGGAGCATATTCTGCCGCGATGGGATATGAATTATTTTTGGTGCGAAGAACCACGCGGTAAAGTTGCGGAGGCGATCCAAAATGAACTCCAAAAGTTTATTGAAAAAGAGTTGACCTCTATTGCACCGTACATTAAACTTAAAGAAGTATGGCTGCCGTGGAGCCGTATGTTTGAAATCGGACTTACGGCGGAATATAAAGCAAATTGAGCTGTAGAAAGGGCGTATATATATGACTAACAAAGAAATTTTGGGGAAAATCCACAGAGGTGTGATCGTTTCATGCCAGGCACTTCCGGATGAACCGCTTTACGGTTATCATTTTATGGGTAAAATGGCGTTTGCAGCGAAAGAAGGCGGTGCGGTAGGTATTCGTGCGAATACGGTTTCCGACATTATCGATATCAGAAAAGATGTTGATCTGCCGATCATTGGTATTATCAAGGCTGTTTATGATGACAGCGATGTTTATATCACTCCGACCATGAAGGAAGTAGACGAGCTTGCAGCGTGCGGTGTGGATATTATTGCAATCGATGCTACTGACCGTCCGAGACCGAACGGTGAAGATCTTGATTCTTTCTTTAAGGTAGTCCGTGAGAAGTATCCGAACCAGCTCTTTATGGCGGATTGCTCCTGCTATGAGGATTGTATGCATGCGGCAGAGATCGGTTTTGATCTTGTCGGTACTACACTCTGCGGTTATACCGCCAAAACACGCGGTACAGCGATCCCGAATTATGATCTCCTTAACCGTATTACATCAGAGCTTTCCGTTCCGGTTATTGCGGAAGGCGGCGTATGGGAGCGAGACCAGCTGAAGAAGGTATTCGAATATCCGGTTCATGCAGCCGTTGTCGGCACAGCGATCACCCGTCCGCGTGATATCACACGTCGATTTGTAGAGGCAATATCATGAGAACCTGGCTTGGAATCGATATCGGCGGCACCGCAGTGAAAATCGGTGTTGTCGATGAAAGCGGAAATATTCTGCTCTCCGAAACGAGAAGTGTAAGCTTCGATGGCTACAAAACGCCGATTATGACGACCGTATCTGCACTTGCGGAAGAAATTCTTGCTAAGTGTGAAGTTTGTCCTGAAGGTATCGGTGTTTCTGCAACGGGACAGATCGATGTACATACCGGCACGGTTATCGGTGTCGGTGCACATTTCGGAAACTGGCTCGGCAGTGAGATCAAAGAGATATTGGAAGACAAATTTCACTTACCGGTAACTGTGATCAATGATGCGAACGCGGCAGCACTCGGCGAGCAGTGTTACGGTCGTGCGAAAGGCTGTGAGAATGCGCTTGTTGTTACCATCGGTACCGGTGTGGGCGGCGGCATCATTGAAGGCGGTCGGCTTATACAGGGAAGAAGGGGCATCGGTGGTGAGATTGGTCATTATATCATCGATTTTGACGGTGAACCCTGTCCGTGCGGAAACCGTGGCTGTTTTGAGCGCTATGCATCGACCGGTGCGCTTGTGCGAAAGTTTTCTCAGAATCCGGAGTTACTTTCCGCACTCGGAGTGGCGGCAGATGAAGTAAACGGAAAAGTTATTTTCGACCATCTCGATACACCGGCGGTCTTTTCTGCTGTGGATACATGGATGGATCAAATTGCTTTTGGCATTACAGGACTTATTCATGTCTTTAACCCGGAAATCGTTTTGATCGGCGGCGGAATCTCGAAAGAAGAAGAACGGTTTATTAAGCCGCTTCGAGAAAAGATCTTAGCCCGTGCAATGCCGCGCTTTTCCGAAGGCTTGAAAGTAGAAGCTGCACAGCTTGGAAACAATGCCGGTTTGCTTGGCGCTTGCGCGTATTTCAGATCGGTATTTTGACTTATTAAGAATATATTTATCACTTGACAAAATGGTCTAAAGCTATTAAACTGAAGTTGCGGGAGGTTTAATGGCTTTAGACCATTGCCTTTTTTGAACTGAATCCGTGATTAAAGTACGGAAATATTGGATTTATGAGAAAGGCGGAGTTTTTATGAAAAGAAGATTATTGGCTTTGTGTTTAGTGTTTGCTATGTTTGTCACTTTAGCTACAGGATGCGGTGAAGCAAGTGTACAGGTGAATAAAGCGAAAAAGGAGGAATCTCCGCTCAGAGTGTGTTTTGATTTAGCTTGCCTTGGTGTAGAAAATGAATCGCCGGATTACAACTATGAAAATGCAGTCGAAGCTGCGGCACAGGGATTAATGCTTGAAGTCGTCGGACGTGGTGGGCCGAGTGATTTTAAGATCGAGATTATTCCGAAAGAAGAAGCAGCAAGAAAATCCATGCTTACAAAACTTCGAACAGAGATCATGAGCGGCGAAGGTCCTGACGTGTTTATCATGGGATGCGACGGGTCTCCATACGGCACAATGGACATGCTTTTCCCGATACCGGAAAAGGCGATGCAAAACGGATTGTTGCTGCCGCTCGATGATTATATGGAAAACAGCACGCAGTTTACAGAGTGGGATAAACTGCAGCAGACAGTTCTCCGGTCGGGAAGTAACGACGAAGGGCAGCAGATTATCCCGATCGCTTATACACTTCCGGTAACCTTTTACCGATCTGCGGAAGTCGATCTTGTCACGGACGCAAAAATGTCATGGTACGATATGATTCATGACGAAACAGGTGTGCTTTCATCAGCGGCAAGTTGGTTCAATATGAATTATGATCTTTCGCATATGCGCGGAAGTTACATTGAATACACCTTTGGACAGTTAGGCGACTATGAAGCGGAAACGCTGACTTTTACGGAAGATGAATTGGCAAAACGAATAGAAGAGATCGAAGAGATAAATGCTAAGGTCGAGAATGGAAGCTTCACGGATGTTCCGGCGCACTACAAGACATGTCTGAGTGTGAACTTTAACAATGAGGCAGGTGGAAATCCGTCGTTTCTGCAAAGTACACTAACGGCAGAAGGTTCGTTCAGCGGAATAAAGCCGACAGAAGCACAGACAATGATCCCAATCTATTCAGACGATGGCGGCGCAACCGCAGCGATAACAGCTTATGCGGCGATAAGCATCAATACAGAACGTCCGGAAGATGCTTTTATGGTCATTGATGTTTTAATGGATATTGAAACACAGAAGAAATCCGTGTTGTACGAGTATTGGTTTACACAGCTGTACGGTATTCCGATGCACGAAGAACTTCTGCAGCCGACCTGTCCTGCTATGTATACCGCAAAGAGCAAACCGTGGTATCTGAGAGAAGAGAACTACGCAGAACTTTGCCGATTGCGCGACCAAATAACATTTGCACGGTTTAGGGGCGGATTGGATATTGAGATGAAAAAAGCGTATTATGCCTATGAGGAGGCGATGCGCTCGGGTGCAGACAATGTTGATGAGGTCATCGCAGAGTCTTACCGAAGAATGGAACGCCTTCTCGGAGAATAGCAGAAAAATGGGGACGGTGTAATAAACCGTCCCCAAAGTGTTTTGTTTATTTTTCAATGATATCGTTTCTGCGGAAAAACAGGGAAATACACCAAACAGCAGCAGCGCCGACCAGTGTATAGATGACCCTGCTGAGCAGGGCATCCTGTCCGCCGAAGATCCAAGCGACAAGGTCAAACTGAAAAAGGCCGATCAGACCCCAGTTCAGGCCGCCGACAATGGCTAAAATCAAAGCGATCATATCCAGCATAGCAGTATTCTCCTTTAATTAGTTTGGAGATAGTATATGCCGGAAAAATCAATTCATTCTGCATTCAAACAATCAGCGCAGATCTCTGCTGTGTACCCAGGAAAGAAAAAGCTTTTCGTCCGGAAGTTTATATGTGTAATTGGTATCCGGCTCGAAATGATTGATGATGTGTACAGCTTCGTTGAAGACTTCCTTTTTGGTTTTACCGGCTACGTCGATCACGACTTCGTTTGGAAGAAGCGGACGGCTGCTGATTTTTTCGTTTGAACGAATGACATTATCGGGTGCAAACAAACCGCCTTCGTTTTCGTGGCGGTGGATCATCTGCCGGCGAATCTGTTCCGGGTCGGAAGAAATCAGTTTAAGTGTGATGAAGCGGCGTCCACGGAAATGCAGCGGCAGCTCGCGTGTGCGGTAATCGTCAAAATCGAGTGCGATGATATTTTGAAAACCGCGCTTATGGAAAAAATCAAGCTGTAAAAGAACGTTTTCAAAGCAGGTTTCTTCTTCAAAAATGCCGATATCAGGACAATCCTCCGGAATACCGAATTCGGGCACCATGCTCTGTTCTATATATACGCCGTTATAGTGTTCAAAGAGTGCTTTAGCAAGTGTCGTTTTGCCGACGGCGCTTGGACCGATGATGAAGATAAAATCCATGATGAAACCTCAAAGCTTAAAGTGTTCTTCCAAAATGGCAAGCATTTTCACCATAGTGGACTTACCGGCATAAGCTGTGCCGTTGATGAAGTAAACATTCTTAAACAGATTTTTTAACAGATTGCTTTTGATGGAGATAGACATAAAAACTCCTTTAGGAAAAAAGTGGTGCGCGCAAATGCACGCACCACAAAAGAAATCAGTTTTTAAGACTCTGCAGCGGAGCCGGAATACGGCCGCCGCGATTAACGAAGATGGACGGGGATTTTGTGTTGATATCCATGATCGGGCCTTTACCGAGAAGACCGCCGAAGTTGAGTTCTTCGCCGGCTTTTCTGCCGATCGCCGGGATAAGACGGACAGCGGTCGTCTTTGAGTTGACCATGCCGATAGCTGCTTCGTCTGCGATAATACCGGAAATAATCTCCGGTGTAACATCGCCGGGGACAACGATCATGTCAAGACCGACAGAGCAGACTGCTGTCATAGCTTCAAGCTTGTTGAGCGTGAGTGCACCGCTCTTTGCAGCTGCGATCATGCCCTGATCTTCACTGACCGGGATAAATGCACCGGAGAGACCGCCGACATGGGAAGAGGCCATAACGCCGCCTTTCTTAACGGCATCGTTCAGAAGCGCCAGTGCAGCAGTTGTGCCGTGTGCGCCGCACTGTTCAAGACCCATAGCTTCGAGAATATCCGCAACGCTGTCGCCGATTGCCGGTGTGGGAGCGAGGGAGAGGTCAACGATACCGAACGGTACGCACAGACGGCGGGAAGCTTCCTGAGCAACGAGCTGACCCATACGTGTGATCTTGAATGCTGTCTTTTTGATGATATCTGCGATCGCTGTGATATCATCGGTCGGAGCAGCCTTTGCAATAGCTGCGCGAACAACACCCGGGCCGGAAACGCCGACGTTGATGACGCAATCCGGTTCGCCTGCGCCGTGGAAAGCACCGGCCATGAAGGGGTTATCTTCGGGAGCATTACAGAAGACGACAAGCTTTGCAGCACCGATGCAGTCACGGTCTGCAGTGAGCTCAGCAGCTGTTTTTACGATCTGACCCATTTTCTTTACTGCATCCATATTGA
>JAZNMV010000052.1:0-13204 GCA_045579885.1 Acutalibacteraceae bacterium
AGCGCTAACAGCTCTTCTTCCGTAAAGAGAAGCGTTTCATTCTCGTAGTCCGCAAGCTCACCGAGGATATGGTGTATGTAAGTCTGTTCCGGAGCCCAGAAGTCTTCCTCCGCATTTGTATCATAGAATGCCTCACCGCAGTTTGCAAGGTCGAGGGAATACGGCAGAAGCTCGGGATTTGTCTGCATATCTTGCCAATCGTACTGCCTGTCTGTATCATACGTCCAGTCGTTCTTCAAAATGCACAGCAGTGGAAGTGAATAATCCAGAGGAACGATCTGCAGTCCTTCCTCGTTTCTACCTGCATCGAGTACGGACTGCGTCAGCTTATCCCACTCGGCAAACTCTGCGTTATTCTCTATGTACTCGTCAAGCGGCAGGAACAAACCGTTTTCCATAGCCTTTTCCGGATACTTGAACAGACAGTCCGTCCCCTCATAGTCATTTTCCATAAAAACACCGATTGTCTTGTAAGGCTCGTAACGCATCAGAAACACGTCGGGACCTTCACCGGCCATGACCTCTGTCCTCAAGCGCGTCAATACGGTTTCGCGCTCTACAGTATCCGTTGAAATATAATACGGCGGAACGATCTCTATGACGACCTCCTCAATACCGGCGGTGTGCTTCAGCCGATACACAAAATCGTTTAAGCCCTTTATATCCGGAACATTCTCACCGAAATCCAAACAGATCCTGAGCGGATCTTTGCTTTCCTTATCCCCAACGACCGTCATTACATCGGAAGCCTTATACCCGCCGCAAGACGTGAGGAAAAGAAGCACAAACATAAGTAAGCAAGCCAAAATCTTCTTTTTAAACATGATTCCAACCCCCTGCTGTTTATTTCCTGTAAACCTCGCTTATAGTTTATCATAAATAAACAGCACTGTCAATCCCTTCTTATTCCGCTGCAAATATGTATCATACAAAAACTCCTGCGAGTAAAAAAATGATAGCATCATTCTTTTAAACTCACAGGAGTTTTGTCTGAACGGTAGGATTTACTGTATTGAATTGTATTATATTAACCGTACACAGCTGTGATCTGCTCCAAAATCTCCACATCCGCCGGGCAGAAATCATACTGCGGGATCTCCGCCGGGGTGATCCATTTGAGAGCATTGTGCTCCAAAAGCTGCGGTTCACCGTTTATGAGCTTTGCGTTAAACAAAGTCAAATGCACGAGAAGATCCGGATAATCGTGTAGGACATCCATAAACACATCGTCCACTTTGATCTCCACAGCAAGCTCTTCCCTGCACTCGCGGATGAGCGCCGCTTCTTTTGTTTCGCCCGGCTCAACCTTACCGCCGACGAACTCCCACAAAAGGCCGCGCGCCTTATGTGCCGGACGCTGGCAGATCATAAACCGGTCGCCGCTCCAAAGAAGTGCCGCAACGACCTCCGTTTGTTTTTTCATTTCATTTCCCTCCCGCTTTTTGGAAAATCAGCCCAAAAGCTTCGCGATCTGCGCCGCCGAAGTATCCGGCAAAAGCATTTCCAGATAATCTGCGATCTTTTTCGCGGAATCTTTCGGCTCTTCACGGTACGCGTTCTCGATCATCTCCGTACCGAACAGCACTTCCGGTGTTGCATAGCGCGCTATACCCCAGCCGTAGGGCTTTCCGTTTTTATCCGTTCTGTACTCGAAATTCTGTACGGTCAGATACGTCTGCATCTGCAAGCGTGTAATTACGGTCTCGAAGCCCTTTTGCCCCTGTTTTCCGTAGTTGCAGACCGCTTTCAGTTCATGTGTCATCATGGAATCCCGCTCCGTAAACACGTCCATGATCTGCTTGTCCTTCATGGGCGCAAGGCCGTCATCCCAACGTGCATCGAAATCATACCCGTCACGCCGGTAATTTAAGAATGCCGGAAAATATTCGAGGCTGATGAATCCGGCTTTTCCCTGAAAGAACTTGCCGTATGCACACTCCGCCTTTCTGGCGATCGGACCTTTCCACTCCCACGGTCCGTCTTTATCGGGCGCAAACCACAGCTCCCGCGGCGTACACGCCTCTATGGAATATCCCGGTATGCTGTTTTCAAAAAACGGAAGGAAGCCGACTTCCTGAATCAGCGCTTCGAGCTCTTCCATGCTGCGTACTTTCGGAAAACGCATCATCAAGCCCTCTTTATTCTGCCTTCGGCAGCAGAGATTCCCAGTCGAGTGTCTCGGCGCCATCCTCTGTTACGATGTACGGGATGCCGATCGACTGATTCTCGCGAACCGGGTCAAACAGGCTGCTGTTATCGCGCAGGTGCAGAAACTCCTTCATTGCACGGAGATCTTCCGTAATGTTTAAAAATGTGTACTCAAGACCTGCTTTGTCATAAGCCGCGCAGCAATCCACGCAGTCCGGGCACAACATAGAACCGTAAATTTTCATCATATCTAATCGCTCCTCTTGTAAAGGTTTCTTGTCTGCATTTTATCACAATAAGACTCTGAATACAACAGAAAAGGGTGCTGCTGTACGCAACACCCCAAAATAAATTTACTGTTGATTTCCGCTGCATCCGCCGTTTCGTCTTGCCGCACACTCTTTGGCATACGGACAGCCGATACATTTCGCGCCGCGCTTTTTCTCCCGGACAATGTAGAAAACGACCGCGCCGAGAATAAGTAGCACAACGGCGATAATGATGAGATTCACTAAAAATTCAGGCATAGTATTTCACCTTAAAGAATCAGTTTGTCTGCTGTGCGTATTCGGCTTTATACTGTCTGTCGGAACAGATGCACAGTACGGTGAGAACCGCTGCAAAAAGAAGGACTGCCGCACCGCCGCCGATCATTGCACTGATATTCAGGGTTTCCGGTGCTGTGATCGCTGTGCCGACTGTATAGACGAGATAACCGATGGTATAACCTACACCGATCTGCAGACCGATCGCACCCCAGAGCCATTTTCCGCTCTTCATTTCGGCATTCATTGCGCCGATAGCCGCAAAGCAGGGCGGTGTAAAGAGATTGAACATAAGGAAAGCCAATGCCGCAACCGGTGTGATACCGAACACCTCAGCAACCTGTGTACCTGCACCCGCTGCCATTTCAAGAGCCTCCGTATCGATGAGGTTGGAGATACCGTAGCAGACAGCCAGTGTACCGACCACATTTTCCTTTGCGATAAAGCCTGTAACAGTGGCTGCTGCCATCTGCCAAGCCTTAATGCCGATGATCGGCACGATCAGCGCCGCGATCGGTGCTGCAATAGTGGCCAGAATAGAAGTTGCCTCCGCCCCCTCTTCAACAAGCTTCAGCTGCCAGTTAAAGGACTGCATAACAAAGACGATCGCATTGCACAGGAGAATGACTGTACCGGCCTTAACAACATACGACCAGCCGCGGGAAAGCATAGAGAACGCTGCACGCTTAAAGCTCGGTGCTTTATACTCTGGCAGTTCAATAATGAAATAAGAATTCCGAATTCTATGACCGGCGATCTTGTTAACGATCATTGCAAAAACAAGGATCAATATGATGCCAACAAAGTACATCAGTGTGCCAACCCAGGAAGCATCGTGGAAGAACGCACCCGCAAACAGCGCGATGACCGGCAGCTTTGCACCGCACGGCATGAAAGGCGCAAGCATTGCGGTAGCACGGCGCTCACGCTCGTTGCGAATCGTACGGGATGCCATAACACCCGGGATCGCACAGCCTGTACCGATGACAAACGGGATAACGGATTTACCGGAAAGACCGACTTTCTTAAAAATCGGGTCAAGTACAACGGTTGCACGCGCCATGTAACCGCAGTCCTCAAGCAAAGCGATCAGGAAGTACATGACCATAACGAGCGGCAGGAAGCCGACAACAGCACTCACGCCGCCGATGATGCCTTCTGTCAGGAGCGAAACGAGGAATACGTTTCCGCCCTCCAGGAGACCTGCGACCCACTCCTTGAACATGTCAATCAGGGTAACGAGACCCGGAATAGCAAAGCCGTTTGCAAACTCATAGCCTTCTGCGATCCACGGACCTACCCAAGCCTGAGAGATCTGGAACACGAGGAACATAACTGCCGCGAAGATCAGGAGACCTGCGACCGGGTGTGTCAGAACCGCATCGGCTGTATCGTGCGTATTTTTTTCGCTGGTACGCACTTTGCGTGTCTCAACCGTGCGGACAAGCTTATTTACATACGCAAAACGCTTGCGGTCTGCTTCAGCTACAGCTGCTCTGTCGCTAAGATCCACCATACCCGGATCGTACGGAGCCTTCTGCCCTTTTCCTTTCAGGGAAACCGCTGTTTCGACAAGCATTTTTAAACGTTCGTTATCCGGTGCAGTGGAAACTGTTTCAATTACCGGACAGCCGAGTGCTTCGGAAAGTGCCTTTGCATCGATCTTTGTCTCCTTTGCTGCGTTAATATCGGATTTATTCAGTGCAACAGCCACCGGAATGCCGAGTTCCATAAGCTGTGTTGTAAAGAACAGGCTGCGGCTCAAATTCGTTGCATCTACAATATTGATAATAACATCGGGATTTTCACTCTTAACGTATGCACTCGTCACACCTTCTTCGGCTGTGAACGGAGACATGGAATATGTACCCGGCAGGTCAACTGCCGCAAGCTCTTCCGTACCGGAACAGAGGCTCTTTTTGATCGGGCTTATTTTCTTTTCGACGGTTACGCCGGCCCAGTTGCCGACCTTTTCATTCTTGCCGGTCAGCAAATTGAACATGGTGGTTTTACCGCTGTTCGGATTACCGGCCAATGCGATTCTCATAGATTTTCCTCCTCAGGCACCAAACTGTCTCTACGCTTGACAGTATGTACCATTTTGCATTTTTATTTGTGTTAGCCTAAACTAACTTATACTTCAAAAAAATTTCGTACTTCGTACGAGCTTTTTTTGACCGTTAAACGGTGATCACTTCCGCTAAACGATTATCCATATTGTAACGGCTATCCTTAATAGATACTGTGCAGCTGCCTCTGCGGCGCGAGACTACTGTGATCGGCTCACCGCTGTAACAACCAAGAGAAAACAGGAATGCATCCATCTCACGATCCTGTGTCTTGACCGAACGGATCATATACTCTTTGCCAAGTTCCGCATTGTATAAATTCATATATAGCACCCTTTTCTTTATCTGTTTTCGAAGCAATTAGCTGCGACTAATTAGTCTCAACTAACCTCGTATGTATAATACGCGAAACGCATACGTTTGTCAATAGTTTTTTTGCTTTGTGAGTAAAATTTTTCCTTATACCTAAATCAAAAAAGAGGTCACCGCACATTACACGGTGACCTCCGGATTGATAAAATTATTTGCTCTTCTGCGGAATCAGATAGATGGATACAATCATGCTGACAAACAGCAGATACGGATAGAACAGGAACTGCATGATCTCAAATGCAGAAACAGCAAAGCCCATTTCAGCCACTGTAGAAATCGCAACGAGCATCTGTGCACCGTACGGGATGATTCCCTGGAAAATACAGGAGAATGTGTCCAGAATGCATGCAGAGCGCTTCGGTGTGATGTCATAATCCTCTGCCATCTGCTTTGCGATCGGGTTTGCCATAACGATAGCGACCGTATTGTTTGCAGTCGCGATATCCATAGCGCCGACAAGCAGGCCCATACCGAGCTGGCCGCCCTTCTTGCCCTTGAACATGCGCTGGATGAAGCTCAAGAGTGCATCGAATCCGCCGTAAACACGGATCAGTGCACACATTGCTGCAACAAGCACAGCAACCATGGCTGTTTCAAACATACCGGATGCACCGGAGCCCATATTGGCAAGCAGGCTGGTCAGAGCGGTCTGACCGGTAGCCAGCATAATGATCGAGCCGGAAAGAATACCGATGAGCAGAACAACAAATACGTTGATGCCGATAACACCGCCGACCAGAACGAGCAGGTACGGAACGATCTGCAGCAGATTATACTCACCGATAACCTTCTGCGGTTCCGCCGTCAAAGACAGAATGAGAATGATCACCAGTGTTGCAACCGCAGCCGGAAGTGCAATCCAGAAGTTTCCGCGGAATTTATCCTTCATCGCACAGCCCTGACCGTTGCAGGCAGCGATCGTGGTATCCGAAATGAACGAGAGATTGTCGCCGAACATTGCGCCGCCGACGATCGTACCGACACAAAGCGGAACGCTGAACGCAGAAGCCTGTGCCACTTCAACGGCGATCGGTGCAAGCAGTGTGATCGTACCGACCGAAGTACCCATAGCTGTGGAAACAAAGCAGGCTACAATAAACAGTACAACAACCGCAAACTGCGGCGGGATCACAGACAGCATGAAATACGCTACACTCTGTGCGCTGGAACGTCCGACAACACCGACGAACGCACCGGCAACAAGGAAAATGAGGAGCATCGTGATGATATTCTTGTCTCCGACACCCTGTCCCATGATCTCAAGCTTCTTGTCAAACGACACACCGCGGTTCTGCAGACACGCTACCAAAATAGCAACCAGGAACGCAATAACGATCGGGATGTTATAGAAGCCCATTGGAATTTTCAGCACATACTCGAAAATAAGACCGAGACCGAGATACAGTGCGAGGAAAAAGCCGATCGGCAAAAGTGCCTTAGGATTCCCTTTTTTCATGTTCATTCCTCCAAAATTCCGGAAAAATTCTCCGAAAAAACGATTTTTACCTACTCTATCACAGAGCCGTAATAAAGTCAAGAAGGTATCTTCACCTTACTTCAAAACAGACTTCTTATAGACCATATTGGCTGTCTGATAGGTCGCTTCAAAGGCCGGCTCGTCAAATCCAGCCGGGTGCGGCTTACCTTCCAGTTCACCGGAAAGCAGAAGCGTACACAGATGAAGCATATCATCGATCTTTTCGTAGCTGTTCGGCACATACTGCGGCTGATTGTAAACGCCGCCCTCCTGCCGTCTGTGACCGCCGAGAAATGCGAGTTCGGTATAGCCGGGCTTTTCCAGCTTCTCTTTTACGCGAAGCAGATTCTCACGGTACGTACTGATCGGCAGCGCCATCGGTACCTGCATCCAAAGACCGAGTGCATCGCCCGTAAAGAGGCATTTATGTGTGCGATCGACAAACAGTACCGAACCCGGTGTATGACCGCCGAGCTCCAGTACTTCGATCTCCACACCGCCGAGGTCGATCACATCGCCGTCGTGAATATCGATGACATCCTCCGCAGTGGAAGTATTCTTCGGCATCATACCGCGCATGCGATCCATCAGCGGCAGATCCTTTTCCGACATATAGAATCGACCGAACTTATGGCTTAAAGCCATGTGGTCGCCATGTGCATGCGTTACAGCAAGCATAACAGGCAACGCTGTTAACGAACGCACCACCTCGGGCAAGCTCTCACCACCGAGACCGGTATCAATGAGCAGTGCCTTCTCCCTGCCTTCAACAAGGTACATGGAGTCGTTGTTGAAATCTTCTATATAGAATACACCGGGGCAGACCATTTCCACCTCATAGCGATCGAAGGTGGACTGCTCAAACATCCACTCGAGTGCTTTCGTTTCACGATAGGCTGCTGTCCACGATGCATGCGGATGCGTTTTCCATACTTCTTCCATGTGACCTGCCGGATATTCCGTGTAGTGCATATTCCGGTTGCCTGCAGAACGCAGAGAGGATGCTGCCATGCGGGTGCCGACACCTTTCGCGCCGTGCGGAGAGCGGTATTCACCCGTTACCGGAACGACCGGGTCATCTGCAGCATGGAATGCCCAAACCGGAACGTGCTTTGCTTTTCGGACAAGGAACGGGTCGGCATAACCGCACACCGGCATAGCCGCCGCGATCAGCTGCGGACTGTGGCACAGGAGATTCCATGTACCTGCGCCGCCCATGGACACACCCGTCACATAGCGGCGGCAGGTATCGATGGGATATTCCTGTGAAAATCCGGCTAAGGTGAAAACAAGCAGCTCCGTAAACGCCGGCCACGACATCCCTTCCGGACACTGCGGCGCAAGCACGTAGCAAGGATGCTCTTCCTGCCACTCTTTTGTCGCGAATACATCCGCACCGGGAGAAAACTTCTTTACAAGTTCCAAATCATTGCCGCGTTCACCGGCACCGTGCAGGAACAGCACGAGCGGATACTTTTCACCCGGCTTCACCTCCGGTTCAAACAGCGCCGCATTGAGGTATGTTCCCTGATATTTTAATTCCTTAGTTGTCCAGGCCATAATTTCCACCCTCTGTTTATTCTTCCAGGAGATACGGCATAAGTTTTTCGAGAACGACCGCATAGCCGTTTGCAAACATATGCATACCGTCTATCGTGTACTCTATGCGCTGATTGCCTTCTTCATCGAGCAGGCAGTCGAATACATTGATATAGGTACACTGAAGCTCTCCTGCCATCTTTTCGAGACCTGCATTTACGGCGATCAGCTCCGCATTTGTACGGACACCGAACATGTTATCGAGCCATTCCTTCTCCATCCACGGGATCTCACGGTTTACGGGATAATAGCTCATCAGATATATCTTCGTTTCGGGCAAACGCTCTTTGATCTCAAGTAAAATCTGTTTATAGTTAGCGTACAGCTTTTCGCGTGTATATCCCGGTCGGCTGATATCGTTTGTACCGATGTTGATAAACACCTTGCGCGGTTCGAGCTCGAAAACAGACTCTTCCATACGCTTCATTAGACCTTCGGTCACATCGCCGCCGATGCCTCTGTTATACACACGGATACGCGGTTCAACGTTCTGCAGCATCTCACTGATGGGAAACTGCTCGCAAAGGGACGATCCGGTAAAGACGATCTCACCCTTTTTCGCAAACTGATTGAGATAATGAAAGTTCTTAACCTTTAATTCAAAAAAATCCATTTTACTGTAATACCTCCCGAAAAGCTTCATAGGCTTTGACTATAAAAAAATCATAGCACACTCTTTATCGCTTGACAAGAAAAAGCTTTTATTCGCTTGATTTTCCGCGGCACGTACTGTAAACTGAAAACAAGGTATATAGACGGGACGTGAGACGTATGGATTTTTCAAAAATCAAATTCCGGCGTAGATTTGCACTGACACATTATAAGGACCTCCGCTTGCCGCTCTCTGAAATGACATTCACAAAAGATTTTGTGAACGATAACCGCGGCGATCCTTACCCCATTCTCTATAAAAGCGAGACATGCGTAGAAACCGTTCAGGCTAACCGGTACGCCGTTCTCAGCGGCAGTGTTTGCCGATGGATGGGTGCATTCTTCCCCTATGCTTCTTACAGCGTATCCGCAAAACCTTCAGGCGGACAGGTGGGGTTCCGTTTTCAGCTACCAACTGCAGACGCTGACATACATATGGATGATGCTAGCCTTTATTTCATGTGCGGCGATACTACGGATACTGTTCCGCTGCCGCCCGGTCTTGCGGATTATCAAACAATGACGGTTTCCTGCCGCCCAGGTGCGTTCGATATTTATTTCGATATCAATGGAGCGCCCTCTTTCTGCCATACCTTTACGTGCTCCGCTTTTTCACAATCTGACCACTACGATTTCTTCTCAAACGGCGCGGTTGCTCTTTCCGTTTCCGGAAAAGCCGTTGTCTCCTCGGTTTCTTCTTATTTGGACTGCGGCATCTCGCAGGCCGATATCCGCCCCATTCGATATGAAAACGGCGATGTACTCCTGAAAAACGGTAAAATATGGCTTACGGTATCTGTACGGCTTGAGGCCGGCTGTTATCAGGGCGTATTCTCCCATGTACCCGGCACAACGGAATTCGAGATGACCGGTGCACTGTTTTTTGATGCCGGCGACGGTGTCTGGGCCGGCGATGTGGCTTCATCTATTCTGTTCCATCGCGAACAGAAACAGTTCTACCTTTGGGTCTGCTCTTTCAGCCGCGGGCATATTCTCGGCCACGCTGCATTTAAAGGTGACCCGCGCTACGGCGTAAATGTCATCGATATCGAACTCATGAACAAAGCGCCGGAAAATACACCGATCACTTCTTTCCTTGCTTTTGAAGGCGATGAAGATCCCGATTTCTTCTACGACCGGAAAACAGGAAAATGGACACTCGCTGTTTGCCGCCTTGATCCGGACATCGGGGCTTACCGCTATGTATTCTTTGAATCTACCCATCCCTTCAGCGGCTACCGCTGCATCGGACAGGGACTCGACGGAGCCGAAACCGGCGGTTCGTTTGTAAAAATACGCGATGAGCGCTATTTCGTCTGCGGCAACGATTTCAATGCCGTTTCCAATTACCGCATTTACGGTCCGGATGGCATGCAGAAACTTGTTTTCGATTATCCAGACGGCGGTTTCCGCGGCTGGGGTACACTGATTCCCGTAAAATTCGGCAGCCGTACATGGCATTTCCTTCTGACCTTTGACCGCCACAACGGAAGTGCTTTTAATTGGAGTTACGGAAATCTTTACTGCTTCGAAGCAGATATATAATGAATAAAATCGGATAGACTAAAGGGTGTATTGCTTTATGCAATACACCCTTTTCTCATTTTTTCAGTTCATACTCGCGAACCAGACGGTCCACATCTTCTTCGGAATAGATATCACGCTCATGCTCCGAAAGATAATCCATAACCTCTTTCGGAAGTCCGTCATGACTTCTGCGCCAGTCAAACAACACAGAACCAAACAAAAAATTGTCGGAACCCCATATTCCGTACTGATTATTTCCGCTCGGATACACAAAATCACCCCCGACGCTATTTTGTGCGCCGAGGGTGACATCATGCTTGGAAATGATTACTGACCGATCTGCTCGAAGAACTTTGCATGAACGGCTGCAACAGCCTTCGGACCGTCTTCCTTGTTGATAAGAACGGAAATTTTGATCTCACTGGTTGCGATCATCTGAATATTGACATTGGCTTCAAAGAGTGCTTCAAACATATCGGAAGCAACACCCGGATGAGATTCCATACCGGAACCGACAATGGAAACCTTTGTGACGTTATCGTCAGCAACAACACCGGTCGCACCGAAGTTTTCTACATAAGTTTCCATCAATTCTATTGCAGCATCCATCTTGTCCTTCTCAACGGTAAATGTAATATCCTTTGTACCGTTTCTGCCGATGGACTGCAGAATGATATCAACATTGATATGCTTCTGAGCAAGCTTAGAGAAAATACGGAATGCGAGACCCGGCTTATCCGGAACACCAATAACCGAAATTCTTGCAACATTATCGTCCTTAGCGACACCGCTGATGAGCATTTTTTCCATATTGGAAACCTCCTTAACAATGGTACCCGGTGCCCGTGTCAGGCTCGAAAGCACCTCTAATTCAATATTATACTTCTTAGCCATCTCGACCGATCTGTTGTTGAGTACCTGCGCACCGAGTGTCGCAAGCTCAAGCATCTCATCGTAAGAAATGAAATCGAGCTTTTTGGCTTTCGGGATCTTTCTCGGGTCTGCGGTATATACACCTTCAACATCGGTATAGATCTGGCACAGATCCGCATGCAGTGCCGCTGCGATCGCAACTGCACTTGTATCGCTGCCGCCTCGGCCAAGCGTTGTCATATCGTCGTACTTGTTCACACCCTGGAAACCGGTAACGATAACGATATTGCGTCTCGAAAGCTCCGATTTAATGCGTTCCGGATTCACACGCTTAATACGTGCGCTGCCGTACGCAGTGGATGTTGTGAAGCCCGCCTGCCAACCGAGAAGCGATACGACCGGAAAGCCCAGCTTTTCGATCGCCATAGCAAGAAGCGATGCAGAGATCTGCTCACCGGCTGTGAGAAGCTGATCCATCTCACGCTTAGAGGGGTTCGGGTTCAGTTCCTTTGCCTTCTCGATCAAATCGTCCGTTGTATCGCCCTGTGCAGAAACAACAACAACAACCTCATTGCCTTCTTTATATTTGCTCGTTACAATATCGGCTACATTAAAAACACGCTCGGCGTCCCGTACGGACGAACCGCCGAATTTCTGAACGATCAATGCCATACAAATTATCCTTTCTGTGGAGCACGCTTGTGAAATACTGCAACCAGTACACCGGTTTGCCCCAAAACCGGATTTAACAGATCAGCCGGAAATTACTCAATGATAATACGCGCACCCTGCGGGTCAGCGTGCAGGATCTCAATACGCCAGCCATGTACGCCTCTTTCTTCGAGGTGAGAAGCACAGAGCTTTCCGAACTCTTCTGCGCCGGCGGTATCGATCATCGAAATGATGGTCGGACCGGCACCGCTGACGTATGTACCGAGAGAACCGAGCTCATAGCTCATACGGAATACGTTATCATAATTCTCAATGAGACCGGAACGATACGGCTGGTGGATACGGTCCTGAACAGCAACACGCAGATTCTGCAGGTCGCCGGAGAAAAGCGAAGCTGTCATCAGTGCGGAACGCGAAAGGTTATAAACCGTATCCTCACGGGAATATACCGGCGGGAGAACACCGCGAGCTTTTTCTGTTTTGAGTTCGAACGGCGGGATCATAACCGCAAAGCTGATCTTCTCCGAAACCGGAACACTTACGCTGTAAACGCGTTTGCCTTCCATTGCGGAAGCAACCAGACCGCCGGAGATCGCCGGGCTTGTATTATCGGGGTGACCTTCGATCTGCGCCGCAAGATTGATAAGATCCGTCTGCGACATCGGAGAGCCGAGCATACGGTTTGCACCGAGGATACCGGCTACGATACACGCGGAGGAGCTGCCGAGACCGCGCGCCATTGGAATATTGTTTTCCTGAATGATACGCAGACCGGGAAGCGTCTTGCCGCAGATCTCATAGAGATGCTTAGCCGCCCAATAGATGAGGTTTGTCTCATCGGTCGGGATAACCACATCGTCCACCGTTGTAATATTCAGTGTGTCGGATTCTTCCATCCACACACGGTTGTGCATTGTGAGAGCGATGCCAAGGGCATCGAAGCCGGCGCCGAGGTTCGCACTCGTAGCCGGAATATCAATTCGGATCATAACGATCGACCTTCCTAATTAATAATCGGAAATGCGGATATGGTTCAAAACACGGATACCGCAGTTTTCCAAAGCATTCAGCTTTTCACGCAGCGCCGCTTCTGTTAGACCGGAAACGGTAAAACCGGCTTCTCCGTCCACAGGCTGCTTCGGAAGCAGTCGTTTTGCGTTCGGGAAAAGTTCCAGCGCTGTTTTGAAAGCCTCATCACCGGTCACTCCGGCAATGTGCACGTAGCATTCTGTCTCCATGGAGTCAAAATCCGCAACATAATTCGGCTTGCT
>JAZNMV010000053.1:0-1539 GCA_045579885.1 Acutalibacteraceae bacterium
TGCTGCACGGTGATATACGAGCCACTCTGTCCTTCCTCATCGATTTTGCGCACCGTACCGTCCACCGGTGTCGTGATATCTATGTTCTGAAGCATTTCTTCAAGCGTTGCGATCTCTTTATCCTTCGTCTTGAGATTATACTCCGTTTCCATCATTGTGGTTTTCAGCGTATTGATCTCAAGCGTCAGACGCACCTTATCCGAATCGTTCCATGTATTTTTAAGCTTTTTTTCCAGCTTTTCAAGCTGTTCGGTATAATCGCTCTGCTCGTTCGTCATCTTCTCGACTTCAAGCTGTGCTTTTTCGAGTGAAAGCTCCAGCTCGTCGGAGTCATAGGAGAAAAGCTTATCTCCGGCTTTCACCGTATCGCCGACTTCGACATAGAGCTCGTCTATGCGCTTCGAGCTGTCTCTTGTGATCTCGATCACATTATTGCTGACGACCACACCGGCATACCGCTCCCTGGCAACGCCCGCCGTCATCAGTCTGTCGGCACGCTGCACAGTAACCGCAGCATTTTCACCGCTGCATCCGCACAAGCTCAGTACGAACACAAAAACAAGCAACACACAAATTCCTTTTTTCATAGCCGCAACCTCCGTAATTCCGGTTTCTTACTATCATCATATCATACAGGAAATAAATGTACAACTTAAGATTTCCTTACCCATAAAGTAAGCAAACCTGTATCATCCGTTACACAGCGGATAACACAGGTTTGCATTATTTATTTAGTTTTACGCATACGCGCCGTTTACATCCGATTGTTTCTCCGTATAGTACTGCGCCTGCGCGTTCCAGAGTGCGGCATACTTCCCGCTTTCTTCCGTCACAAGTGTATCGTGCGTGCCAAACTGCACGATACTGCCTTCGTCAAACACGGCGATCTGATCGCAGAAACGGCAGGAAGATAAACGATGGCTGATGTACACGGCTGTCTTGTCTCCGCAGATCTCATCGAACTTCGTGTAGACCTCCATCTCGGCGATTGGGTCGAGCGCAGCGGTCGGTTCATCGAGAATAACGAACGGTGCATCCTTATAGAGGGCTCTCGCAAGCGCGATCTTCTGTGCTTCGCCGCCGGAGACCTGTACACCCGCTTCGTCGAACTCCTTATTGAGCATGGTCTCAAGTCCGTTCGGGAGTGTCTTTAAGCGTTCGCTGAATCCGGCTTTATCGAGACAGTCGAGCACTCGCCCGTCATCATATTCCACCGAAGCCGCCACATTCTCGCCAAGGGAAAACGACATGAGCTGAAAATCCTGAAATACGACGGAGAACAGCGCGATATATTCCTCGTAGCTGTATTTGCGGATATCAATGCCGTTTAAGAGAATAACACCCTCTGTCGGATCATACAGACGGCAGAGAAGTTTAATGAATGTTGTCTTACCGGAGCCGTTCTGTCCTACGACCGCCAAACGCTCGCCGACACGGAATTTCATCGAGACATGCCGCAGCGCGTAATCCTCCGCACCGGGATATTTAAAGGATACATCGCGGAACTCGATTTCATACTGCCTGTCACTGCGTTTTTCC
>JAZNMV010000054.1:0-3023 GCA_045579885.1 Acutalibacteraceae bacterium
TGGTAGTATTGGTTGTTTTAGGCTGAAATGAGATGATTTATTTATGAAGAAACCAGGTGAATATATAGAGCTGTTCCGTTCTATGAAAAAAGAATGGAAATGGCTTCTGCGGTATATTTCAAAATACCGTTTGCAGATTGCTTTTTATGTTTTTATAGGACTTTTAAGCACTGCACTTGGTCTTGGAACTAACATCGCCTCCAAGTATCTGATAGATTCTGTTATTTCGCGCAACAGTGACACAATTGTCAAAAGTGCTGCCACGGCTGTAATTTTTGCCGTAACGCAGATTCTTGTCGGTGCGGCAGTTTCAAGGTTAGCTGCTGTTGTAGGCAGCAAAATAAGTATGGAAATACGCAGCGGAGTTTACGAACATATAACCTATACGAAATGGGAGAACTTCAAAAAGTTCCATTCCGGTGATCTGCTTAACAGGATTGAAGGCGATGTTGCGACGATTTCCGGAAGCATAATCAGCTATATTCCGAGTGCTTTTACAAAGGGCGCACAGTTTATAGGTTGTCTTATTGTGGTTCTTTATTATGATCCGACGATGGCGATATTCGCTTTTTTGAGCGCACCGTTCCTGGTTTTGTCTTCGAGAATTTCAATAAAAATGATTCGGAAATACAATAAAGAAAGCCGCGAAATGAACGGAAAAATCCTTTCTTTTTATTCTGAGTCAATTCAGAATATGCAGGTTATAAAAGCGTTTGACCTGACGAAGCGTTATGTGGATCAGATGAAAACTACACTTGAAATTTACAGAAAAGTCAAGTTAGACCACGACCGTTTTACGATTATTATGGGTCTTTGTATGTCGCTGATAGGTCTTATTGTTTCTTACTCATGCTACGGTTGGGGTGTTTACAGGCTCTGGCAGGGTGCAATTTCTTATGGAACGATGACCTTGTTTCTGCAGATTTCAGGTCAGCTTACAAGCTCGTTTTCAGCACTTGTTTCGCTTGTTCCGAGCTCGATTTCCATTGCTACCTCGGCAGGCAGAATTATGGAAATTACCGAACTTCCGCTTGAAGAAAACAGGTATGATGAGCAGGCGAAAAATATTGAAGAAAAGGCTGATAAATATGGTCTGACATTAGTTTGCGATAACCTTAAATACACATATCCCGATGGAGATAAACCCATTGTAGGAAAAGCAGATTTCAAGGTAGCCCCCGGAGAAACAGTCGCTTTTGTCGGCCCGTCGGGCGAAGGTAAAACAACACTGTTAAGGCTTATTCTCGGCCTTGTAGAGCCGGATTCCGGCACGATAACAATACAGACAAAAGACGGAATAAAAATCCCTGTTTGTGAAAGCACAAGAAGGTTCTGTTCTTTCGTGCCGCAGGGTAATGCAATCTTCTCCGGTACTGTTGCAGACAATCTTCGTATAGCTTGTCCGGATGCAACCGATGAGCAGATTATTGAGGCTCTTCGGATTGCTGATGCGTGGAGTTTTGTATCAAAGCTGCCTTTTGGAATTAACACCGAAATAAGTGAAAAAGGTGTCAATTTCTCAGAAGGACAGGTGCAAAGAATGTCCATAGCCAGGGCAATTCTCCGTGATGCACCGATTGTTGTTATGGATGAGGCAACCAGTGCTCTTGATGCAGAAACCGAAGAAAAAGTGCTGACCAATATGATGAAGACATATCCTAACAGAGCAAGAATAATCACCACTCACAGACCGAGTATGCTTAAGTATTGTACCAGGGTTTACAAAATTATAGATAACGGAATTCTGATTGAAGCCAAAGAATAATTCGAACGGAGATAAAAATATGAATGCTACCGAAAAATTTGAACAGATCTACAAAAAAGCGGCTCAGTACACCGCTTTTACGCCTTACAGAGTTTGTCCTATCGGAGCACACAGTGACCATCAGCTCGGCAAAATAACGGGTATTGCAATTAACAAAGGTATTCATATCGCTTACGGTCCGAAAGAAAACGGCGTTATAGAAATACAGTCACAGCAGTTTGAAAAAAGAGCGCAGTGGCACGTTGCAGCTACACCGGAAACTCCGCAGGGTGACTGGGCTGACCATCTTCGAGGTGCAACAATAGCTCTCAACAAGCGTTACCCTCTGAGAAGAGGACTTTGTGCGGTTGTTGACGGCGAACTTCCTATAGGCGGTCTTTCTTCTTCGGCGGCGGTTATCATCACCTTTTTGTCCGCACTTTGCAAAATGAACTCAATCGAGCTTGAGCCTTCGGAGCTTATAACTATTTCGCAGGAAGCCGAAAATTTGTATGTCGGTGTTTCCTGCGGTAAATTGGATCAGTCGTGTGAGGTTTACTGCAAAAAGGGTCATCTTCTTTATATGGATTTGCAGGATGACACATACGAGCTTATTCCCAAGCATCCCGATATGAAGCCTTACAGAATAGCGATATTTTTCAGCGGTATCGAGCGTACACTTGCAGGCTCGGCATTCAATATGCGCGTTGACGAATGCCGTAGTGCCGCTTATGCTCTTAAGGCTTATGCAGGCATGGAATACGGCAAGTTTGAAGAGACAAATCTGCGTGATGTACCGTATGAAGTTTACCTTGAGCATAAGGACAAGCTTCCCGAAAACTGGCGTAAACGTGCCGAGCATTGGTATACCGAATTTGACCGTGTACAGAAGGGTGCCGAAGCATGGAAAAACGGTGATATAGAGACGTTTGGCAGGCTTTCGTTTGAGAGCGGAAAGTCATCTATTTACAACTGGGAAACAGGCTCTCCGGAGCTTAAAAAGTTGTATGAAATAATGACTCACACCGAAGGTATTTACGGCGGACGCTTTTCGGGTGCAGGCTTCAAAGGCTGCTGTATGGCTCTGATAAATCCCGAGTTTGAAGATTCGATAACCGAAAAAGTAACACGCGAATATCTCGAAGCTTTCCCTCATCTTAAAGATAAATTTTCCGTGCACATCTGTAAGAGTGCAAACGGTGTTAATTCCTGATTCCATGAGGTGTAATTATGAAATGTCTTATTCTGGCAGCGGGATATGCAACCCGCCTTTACCCTC
>JAZNMV010000055.1:0-5106 GCA_045579885.1 Acutalibacteraceae bacterium
AATAAGGTGCGGAATCTTGAGGCTCATCGGGCATTCTGCCATACAGTAGCGGCATCCGGTACAAGGTACCATATCCGCAAGTGCAGGAACAACTTCGTTCAGCAGCAGAGCGCGGTCACTCTCGCTGAGCAGTTCGCCTTCCGCAAATGTAGAAAGATTATCTTCCAACTGTTCCATTGTAGACATACCGGAAAGCACAACCTTTACATTCTCAAAAGCACCGGCAAAGCGCAGCGCCCAGGATGCTGTAGACCAATCCGGGTGTGCAGTACGCAGCATTTCTGTGCACTTATCATCCAGTGCAGCCAGTCTGCCGCCGCGCACAGGTTCCATAACAATGACCGGAAGGCCGGCTTTTTCAAGAATTTCATACTGCCGCTTGGCATCCTGCATGGTCCAGTCGAGATAGTTCAGCTGGATCTGGCAGAACTCAAAATAATCCTTCCATTCGAGGATCTTTTCAAGCAAGTCCGGTTTCGCATGGGAAGAGAAGCCGAAATGACGAATCTTACCGGTCTTCTTCAGCTCGTGGAAATAGTCAGCCAGCGGTACTTCCGGATCGGAATAGAGATGGTAGTCGATCTCCATAAGGCCATGGAGAAGGTAAAAATCGACATACTCCATATTCAGTTTCTTCAGCTGCTCTTCGAAGGTTTCCTTCACCTTCTCCATAGTCCATCCACCTTCCGGCGGATGAAGCCCCGGGAACTTGGTTGCAACATAGTAGCTGTCGCGCGGATAAATGCTGAGCGCTTCACCGAGAATCACTTCACTCTGTCCGCCGCCATACACATAAGCAGTATCAAAATAATTAATTCCGCTTTCGTATGCTTTTCGGATCAGCGCGATTGCCTCCTCTTTGTTCAGCGGGCTGCCCCACTCCGTGCCGGTCTGCGGCAGGCGCATCGCACCGAAGCCAAGCTGCGAAACGTTATGACCTAAAAACTCTTTGTAGATCATTGTTCTTCCTCCTTTATAAGGAATTTTTATATTTTAAGCATACAACTTGGAGTATGCTCGATGTCAATATGCTTTTTTAGCACTTTTTTCCCATTTCATAGGCTTGTTCGAGGTACGCTGTATTATCAATATCGCCGGCATACATCACTCGATTTGCCTGAACCATACCTTTAACTTTTACGGTTCTGAGACAGGCGATGAATCCATCTAAAACCGCTACGGTAGAATCCTGATGGTGGTCAAAACCGGCGTTTGCGATGAGATAGTAGCAATCTCTCTCGGGAAGCGTGAAATACTCGTGTTCTCTGGCATAGAATCGATCGATCAGTGTTTTAAGCTGCGCCGTCACATTATAGAAATAAACCGGTGTAGCCAGTACCATAACATCACATTCTAATGCTTTAGCAACGATTTCTCTCGCATCATCGTTGATCACACAATCGGTATTGTTATTGCGGCAGCTGTCACAGTTCACGCAGTAGCCGATTTTCTTTTCCCGAAGATGTATAACTTCGACTTGGTGCCCGGATTCAACAGCACCGGCAGCAAAACGCTCTACCATTGCTTCCGTGTTTCCGTTCTTTCTCGGACTGCCCGAAATAATCAGTACTTTTTTCATAGTATTTTTTCTCCTTAGAGATGCGGGTGCGTCGGCTCGCTGAGCTTCAAACCGCGTGTAGCAAAATCTATGCTGCCAACAGTTGCATCGCTGTCGTAGAGTTCGAGGAGCATATCTGCCATCTGCTTTGCGGTAAAGTAGAAACCACCGCGTGCAGCATAGTCAAAGTCTTCCAGTTCGTTAGCTGTCTTCTCATACTCAGTTTCTGTGGTTGTAGGCGCAATAACTTTTGCACGGAGCTTATGTCCGCCCTTACGCATCTCAAGGTCGATACCTTCTGTAAATGCGCTGACAAAGAACTTGGTCGCACAGTAAAGCGAGCTGCCCGGTACAACAAGATAGCCGCCAATAGAAGATACATTGATGATCTGTGTTCCTTCAATATCCTTATAATCCCGGGCATAGAGAGAAGAAAGAATGTAGACTGCATCCATATTCAGATGGAGCATGTTAATGTCGCGACTGAGTGTATCATCTGTAAAGCCGCCTTTGTTACCGCGACCTGCGTTGTTGATAACAGCCTTGATGTCATATTCTCTCAATGATTCATACAGCGCGACCGCCGCTTCATTACTCGAGAGATCGCAGACTTTGATCACTACCTCCACGTCGGGGTATGCCGCGTTGATCTCATTCTTGAGCTGCTCGAGATTTGCCGCACGGCGTGCGGTAATGATCACATTCTCTCCGCGTGCCGCAAATGCCTTTGCAGTTTCATAACCGATACCGGAACTAGCACCGGTAACCAATACATACTTTGCCATAATAAGATACCTCCGTTAATTATTTTCCCATTGCAGGACACCGGTTTCCACAGCATCCTCATACCGTTCAATTTTCTTTTCAAGCCATTCCAAAGCTGCATCGATCTTCTCGCGTTTTTCAAGCAGCTCTGCTTTTTGGCTAAGCAGTAGTTCCAGTCGATGAGGAATTGTTCTGTCCCCCTCCTGAAACAACCGCACATACTGCACCATAGCTTCTACGGATAATCCGGAAGCGCGCATACACTTCGCAAGCTCTACCCAGCGCAGATCTTCTTTCGTATAATCCCTTATACCGCTCGCGTTTCGCGTAACCGGCGGGATCATCCCCATTTTTTCGTAATATCTCAGCGTATCTGCCGTTACGCCGTATTTTTCACTGACTTCACGGATCGTCATTTTAATGCCTCCCTTTTTTATAGATTTATTATAAATCTTGGAGTTCACTCCAAGTCAATACTTTTTTATTCTATTTTGTTATTTGCACACGCCGCAAAATATGGTAAAATATTTCTAATACAGATTCACCCCGCAGAACACAAAATACAAGGAGGAATATAACAATGGCTGAAAACATCCGTCCCTTCACCGCTCGAAAAATCACCCCCAACACATGGGTGATCACCGGCGTGGGCTGTGAGGTCTACTTACTGCTCGGCGATGAAATGGCAATGCTGATCGACAGCGGCATGTCTCCGCTCGATCTCAACGCCTTCTGCCGCACACTCACCGACCTGCCCATCGCAGGTGTAATCAACACCCACGGTCATTTCGACCATACCGGCGGCAACGGTTGGTTCAAAAAAGCTTATATGCATCCGCTGGCAGCCAATGAAGCAAAGCGTCCTTTCGGCGGCGATGCCTCCCAGTGGAAACTGGATTACGAGATTGAGACCCTCGAAGAAGGCCGCATTCTGGATCTCGGCAACCGTAAACTGGAGATCATTTACGTCGGTGCACATTCGCTCGGCAGCATCGCTATTCTTGATTTGGATAATTTCATTCTGTTCACCGGTGACGAACTTGATCCCGGTCAGGTTCTGTGCAACATGAGCGGCACACCTGTACCCGGTCAGAGCGTTGAAAATCATCAGAAGAATATGCGCAAGCTGAAAACACGCTGGGATGAGTTTGATATCATCTGCCCCGGCCATAACGGTACGCCCATCGACAAGAGCTATATCAACGACTTCATCATTGTCGACCAGATGATCATGGACGGCGTACCCGGACGTGAAGATATTTCCTCTCCCACACTGCCCTTCCCGCGTCCCGATGGCTGCCTCCGTCTTAACTATCTCGGTGCCCACGTCTGCTACAATGTGAACTCCATATTTGAAGATCAGCTGAAATAAGCGATCAAAACCATCTTGTAAACAAAAATCCGAACGTCTCCCTGACCGGGAAAAGTTCGGATTTTTTATATTTGGTTGGAATTTTTCATTTACCTATTGAAATGCAGGCGAAAATAAGATACTATACTCTCGAAAACAGAGATTTACATAAACCGACTGCAACTGAGTAATTTCCACCTTAAGGAGAAAAAATATATGAAAATGCAACTGAGAAAAAACATCAGTTTATCCCCTCAGGCCAAGGCCATGCTCAACCTTATGGGTGTTCAGGGCTTCTTCTGGTTTGCCTGGGCCTTTGCAAACTACCAGACGGTTTACCTTCAGAACAACGGCATGACCTCTTCTGACATCGGTGTGCTCAACGCTGTTTGCTCCGTTGTGGGTATTTTTGCTTCTGCCATCTGGGGTATTATTTCCGATAAAATCAATTCCATCAAGAAAACATTTATAATGGTATTGACCCTGTCAGCGGTGACCTTTGTCATTATGCCGCTGCTGCCGGCTCATGCAAAATATGCCACTATAATGTTCATCGCCTACTGTGCCCTGGCAACCTTTGTCAGAAACCCCGTAGGTACCCTCCTTGATAACCTCACAGTCCGTAACTGTGCTGTGCAGGGCCTCAACTACGGTCCTATCCGCGCCTTCGGCTCCTTCATGTTCACGATCAGCTCCACCCTGTGCACCATGATGCTGGCCTACATGAGCGTAAAGTGGACCTTCTGGATAACCGCTCTGCTGGTCATTATTCCCATTATCTTTGTTTGCTACGGCAATGACCCCAAGTTCATCAAGCCCGCAAACACAAAGGACAACAGTAATAATTCCAACGACATGAAGCTCCTCTTCAAGAATTATTACTACGTCGCTTTCCTTATCTTCACAGCTGTGCTCTATATCCCACTGAGCACCGAGGGTGCTTTCATTCCTTTCCTTATGGAGGAAAAGAGCATCCCCAACACCAACTACGGTGTATTTCTGGCAGTCCGCGCCCTCATGGAGATTCCATTTCTCTTCTTTATTGCTAAGTTAAGGGCAAAAATCAAGCTCAAGTATATAGTCATTGCGGCTGTTGCTCTTATGGGCCTCGAGTGCCTGCTTCAGGGCTTCTTTACCGACACATTCCTTGAGATGTGTATCTTTGCCTGCTTCTTCGGCCTTGGCAACGGTCTGTGGCTGGGCTCCGTAGCTATGTATATGTACAAGCTGGCACCGGACAGCCTCAAGGCTTCTGCCCAAAGCTTTTACGCTTCCGTGGCTTCCGCAGCTGCCATCATCGGCCATCTTGTTGGCGGTTTTGCCTACGAGCTTTTAGGCGGCCCTACTTTCTACATCGTTATCGGTATCATCATTCTTGCTGCCGGCGGTTTCTTCGTGTTGACCCATCTCATCGGCAAGATGAAGGGCATCC
>JAZNMV010000056.1:0-2595 GCA_045579885.1 Acutalibacteraceae bacterium
GGATGAGGATATGCCGCACAACTGTGTTTCCTGCGGTGCATGCACCGCAGTTTGCCCGCAGTCCATCGACATTCCGGGTGTCCTGCAGAAGCTGGCTGTAAAAATTGATGAAGTAAAAGCTGCAAGAGGCAGATGATAACCAAAAGAACCACTTTGACAGAACTATGTTGAAGTGGTTCTTTTATTTTGATGTTTTAATGTCTTTCATTCGCGAAGCTTCGGTGATATAATACACTTATAAATATTGTAACGGAGGAAATATCATTATGGATTTCAAGTGGTTAAATGAAAGTACAATAAATCAGGCAGAGGGTCGAATCGAGATTTATGCTCCGGCGCAGACAGATTTCTTCTGCGGCAGTATTGACGAGTGCGAGGAAGGCATCCTTCCTGAGTCTCTTTGCAATGCTCCGTACTACTATACCGAGATAGAAGGTGACTTTGTTCTCAAGGTCAAAGTTTCTCACGATTTTAAGGATACCTATGATTCTGCTTCCGTAATGGTCATGAAGGATTTGACTTGCTGGGCGAAATGCTGCTTTGAATTGACGGATTTCGGAACACACGCAGCTGTAAGCGTGGTAACAAAAGGTGATTCCGACGACGCGAACGGATGCAATCTTGAGGGTAACGCTGCATGGCTGCAGGTTTGCAGAGTCGGCAATAACTTTGCGTTCCACTACTCTGTGGATGGCACCGACTTCTATATGATGAGATATTTCCATCTTCCGGTGGAACCTGTAATAAAAGTTGGTCTTCTAGCACAGGCTCCGGTCGGTAACGGCGGAAAGCGCGTTTATGAAAACCTTAGCATCGAGAAGATGACTGTAAAGAATATTCGCGCGGGCAAGTAATATGCAAAGGAAGCATACTATGACAGGACAGCCGAACTATAAGAAAACGCTCGTCGCCTGCTACCTTGGGTTTATTACACAGGCGATCTCCGCAAACTTTACGCCTCTTCTGTTTTTGACCTTTAAAAGTACTTACGGGATATCACTCGAAAAGATCGCGCTGATTCCCTTTGTTTTCTACCTGACTCAGCTGCTGATCGACTTTGCCGCCACAAAATTTGCGGATAAGATCGGATATCGGATATGCGTAACGGCTTCGCAGGTGGTTTCGTCCTTGGGTCTTGCAGCAATGGCGATCTTGCCGGAAATCCTGCCGGTCCCCTTTGTGGGGATACTCATTTCCGTTGTGCTTTATGCTGTGGGCAGCGGCTTGATCGAGGTTTTGGTCAGTCCTATTGTTGAGGCTTGCCCCTTTGAAAACAAAGACGGCATGATGAGCCTGCTGCATTCCTTTTACTGTTGGGGTGCGGTTGGTGTGATCCTGGGGTCAACGGTTTTCTTCGCGGTGTTTGGTATAGAAAACTGGAAAATCCTTACGTTGATTTGGGCGCTGATCCCGCTGATCAATACATTTAACTTTATTTCTTGCCCGATCGAGCGTTTGCTTGAGGATGGGGAGAGTCTGCCGATCCGTAAATTGCTTAGCGTACCGATTTTTTGGCTCATGATCCTGCTCATGATATGTTCCGGTGCATCCGAGGCGTCTATGGCGCAGTGGGCATCTGCGTTTACGGAGTCCGCTCTCGGTGTTTCCAAAACAGTCGGCGATCTGGCAGGCCCCTGTTTGTTTGCTGTATTCATGGGTATTACCCGTGTGATCTATGGCAAAATGAGCGAAAAGCTCGACCTGACAAAAGTTATGCTGATGTGCGGCACACTGTGTGTGATTTGTTATTTGACAGCCTCGCTGTCGGCGGTGCCGATTTTAGGCCTCATGGGCTGCGCCGTCTGCGGTATGGCGGTTGGTATTATGTGGCCCGGTACATTGAGCATTTCATCGCAGAGGTGTCCAAGAGGCGGCACGGCGATGTTTGCGTTTTTGGCTCTGGCCGGTGACTTGGGTGCCACAGTAAGTCCTGCTTTGGTCGGCAGTTTGTCGGAAATGGCCGGAAGCGATTTAAAAACCGGTTTGCTTGCAGGTGCGGTTTTTCCTGCCGTATTGGTCGTGGGTTTGATCGTTCTGAAAAGAATGTACAGAAAACAGTAAATCACAAAAGAATATGTAAGCTTGTATCGATGATTGTTAAATGATTTGTTTATGAATATTTGAATTCAAAAGGAGAGACGTGACCCTTGCGGTCAGGTTTCTCCATTTTTGTTGAGCGGGAAGTTAAAACCTTGAGGGGAAATATTATATTACTTGACTTCCTTTTTATTACGATGTAACATTAAAGATGAATTTAAGGTTAAGGTTTGATGGGAGGATATAGTATGGCTTATACAATTAAAGAGATTTCGGAAATGCTGAATATTCCTGCAAGTACGCTGCGGTATTACGAAAAAGAGGGGATTTTACCTAAAGTTGTGCGCTCTGACTCCGGTTACCGTATTTTTACGGATGAGGATATCCATACACTTCGCTTTATTGAGTGTTTGAAAAGCGCCGGTATGTCGATTAAAGATATTCAAACTTTTTTTGAATGGGTACAGCAGGGGGACGCTTCCTTGCAGCAACGTTATGCAATGTTTTTGGAGCGGCGCCGTGCTGTGGAAGAGCAGATCGCACAGCTGCAAAAGACAA
>JAZNMV010000057.1:0-14679 GCA_045579885.1 Acutalibacteraceae bacterium
GCCGATGTACATCGGGATAAGGCAGAAGATTGTGTAGAACTTTCTTGCTACGAGGCCGGTTCTGGACATTGCGAAGCCCATTGCACCTGTAACGAGAAGGCCGCCTACTGTACCGATCACGGTACGGGCAATTGTAATGCCGTATGCTTTCCAGATCTTCGGATTGGTGAAGACCAGTTCATAGTTCTTGAGTGTGAATACACGCGGATAGAATGTAATACCGCCGCGGATGGTATCGTCTGCGTCGTTCAGAGAAATCGCGAGGGAGTTCATGAACGGATACAGCGTTGTGATGAATACCAGAATGATCGTTACTGTAAAGATCGTATCCAGTACATAGTCACTCACTACACGTTTAGCGACGATCTTATTCGGATTCTTTGCCATAGTGCTATGTTCAGTCCTTTCTTTATAGTAATTAGAAGAGCGATGTCTCGCCTACCATGTCGGCAATCTTATTTGCCAGGCACAGCAGTGCGAAGTTGATCACGGACTTGAACAGGCCGCCTGCAGTACCGAAGGAGAATCGACCGAGAGAGATACCCATTCTGTAGATGTATGTATCGAGAACGTCTGCGTAGTCTCTCAGCATTGCGTTTGTCATCTGCTTTGTCATCTGCATGATCTGGTCGAAGTTTGCGTTCAGAAGACCGCCGACCTGGAAGATGAACATCAGGATGATGGTCGGCATGATGGACTGGATGGTGATGTACCACATCTTCTGGATTCTGGTAGCACCGTCGATGTCCGCAGCCTCATACATATCCTGGCTGATGCTTGTGATTGCGGAAATAAAGATAATGGAGTTCCAGCCGAGTTCCTTCCAGATATCGGTGCAAAGCACGATCGCCCAGAAGTACTCACCCTTCATAAAGAAGCCGATCGGGTCTTTAATGAGGCCAACTGCCATAAGCATTTCGTTAACAGCGCCGCCGTCAACTGCGAGGAAGTCGAACATCATTGTTGCGCCGACAACCCAAGAAATAAAGTGCGGGAGGTAGCTGACTGTCTGAACTGTTTTTCTCAGAAGCGGGAACTGCAGCTCGTTCAGCATAACTGCGAACAGGATCGGCAGCGGGAAAGCGATAAACATCTTCATGAAGCTGATCGCCAGTGTGTTTCTGAGAACGCGGTAGAAGTCACTTGCTGTAAGGAGTTCCTTAAAGTACTTAAGGCCAACCCACTGGCTCATGCCCGGGAAGTCGCCCAGTTTGTACTCCTGGAAGCCCATCAGGATACCGTAGATCGGCAGATATGTGAAGACGATCATCAACAGGATGCCGGGAATGACGAGAATCTGAAGATCCCACTGTTCCAGCATTCTGAGAAAGATGTTCTTCTTACGCTTAGCAGCGATCTGCCCATTTGCCTGCGTTTTTTTCAATCTCATCACGCTCCATTTCCAATTTACATTGGAAGAATTTTTTATACAGAAGCCGTTCTAAGAGAGAAAACGGCTTTTGTCCTGAGTTGTGGTGATTTTGTCAATAAAAAGCAAAAAACACCGATTCGCAAGAAAAACCGCCGTTTTTTCGAGGTTTCCTGCGAACCTTTTGTAAAATTCTCCGCACAAATGCTTCATAATTTGTTCAAATTATACACATGATTTCGTCTTAATTCAAGGACAAATCGCGCAAAGGGTATTGACAAATCTTGCAAAGTGTGTACGATATAATTAAAAGATTTAAGTATATTGAGAAAAATGGTGATAAAATGTCCCAAAATAACACACTTTATACAATAGCAAGCTATAAAGATATCGCACACGCATTTGGCGATTTTGCCATATATTTCAGTGAGCCTGCATGGGAAACACCCGATACAGCATCCGTAAGACGTTTTCAAACCTATACAGAATTACCGGCAATGCATATTCCGCAGGAGAATCACGCATCTTTTGATTTGCACCTGTGTCTGCGCGGAAAAGGACGTTTGGAATTAGATGGTCTTATGCGTGCAGCCGGTCCCGGCTGCGTTTGGTTTACCTCCCCCACCACGCGTCAGTACTGGCACGAATATAATAAGCAGGAAACGCTTGTACTGCGAATCCCCTTTACAGTGCACAGATCAGAAAATCCTGCAGAGTCGACCCCAAACACGTTGATTTCCGATTTTCTGCAGAGAAATATGAACCCAAACGAGCGTCCTCTACTTTTCGGTTACGATAAATCTCTATGCGATTATGATGAATTTCTTAAAAAGCGTATGACCGTCTCCTCCCCTTCCGGTTTTTCGCACATTCTTCTTTCTCTGCTGCTCGACAGCATAGACGCTCTCGGAAGTATAGACACTCCAATGACCGAAGCGCAGTTTATAGAATCCTATGTAAAGGCAAACGTCCTTCAAAAAATCTCCGTAAAAGAACTCTCCAAGCTGCTCTCTGTTTCAGAGCGCTCTCTGTTCTACATATTCACAAAAAACTTTGATGCCTCTCCAAACGACTATATCAACCGAACCCGTATGAACGCCGCAGCAGAACACCTGTCGAAAGGTCTTTCCGTTCGTGAAGTCAGTGAACTTTTCAGATTCTCCGAAAGCACATCGTTCTGCCGCATGTTTAAAAAGTACTATAACGTCACGCCTTCAGAGTTCCAGCGCCAGGCACAAAACAAACAGAAATAAAAAAGCACTCTTTCTACCGGAGAACAGCTTTACGCTGTCGGCTGAAAGAGTGCTTTCATTTACGTTATTATATTATATAGTATACCAAATACTTAGATGCTCTTCTGATCTCTTTCCGGAATTGCTGTTTCAAGGAAAGCTTCCAGAGTCATTGCACCCATATCGCCGCCTCTGTACTTACGAACAGCAACGGTGTTGTTTTCTACATCGCGGTCACCGCATACGAGCATGTACGGAACCTTCTGCATCTGTGCTTCACGGATCTTATAACCGATCTTTTCACTGCGGCGATCGATCTCGCAGCGGAAGCCAAGTGCGTCGAGCTTTTCCTTGATCTCTTCGAGATACGGAATATGGCGGTCTGCGATCGGCAGAAGCTTGATCTGAACCGGAGCAAGCCACAGCGGGAACGCACCTGCAAAATGCTCTGTGATAACACCGATGAAACGCTCGATGGAACCGAGAACAACACGATGAATCATAACCGGACGGTGCTTAAGGCCGTCTTCACCTGTGTACTCAAGTTCAAAGCGCTCCGGCAGCTGCATGTCGAGCTGGATAGTACCGCACTGCCATGTTCTTCCGAGAGAGTCTGCGAGGTGGAAGTCGAGCTTCGGGCCGTAGAATGCACCGTCGCCCTCATTGATGATGTAGTCCTTACCCATCTCTTCAACAGCCTGCTTCAGAGTTTCTGTTGCGAACTCCCAATCCTTCTCATCACCCATGTGATCTTCCGGCATTGTGGAAACTTCGATCTGATATTTCAGGCCGAATACGGAGTAAACTTCGTCGAACAGCTTTACAACGTTCTTGATCTCATCCTTCATCTGATCCCATGTCATGAAGATATGTGCGTCATCCTGTGTAAAACAGCGCACACGGAACAGACCGTGCAGTGCACCGGAAAGCTCATGGCGATGTACGAGACCGAGTTCGCCGACACGCATCGGGAGATCGCGGTAGGAGTGCGGCTCGGAAGCGTAAACCAGCATGCCGCCCGGGCAGTTCATCGGCTTGATCGCGAAATCCACGTCATCGATAACAGTTGTGTACATATTATCCTTATAATGGCCCCAGTGACCGGAACGCTCCCAAAGAGCACGGTTCATCATCATCGGGGTGGAAATCTCAACATAGCCGTAACGCTTATGCACTTCACGCCAATAGTCGATCAGTGTATTGCGGAGTGTCATGCCCTTCGGCAGGAAGAACGGGAAGCCCGGACCCTCATCGCGCAGCATGAAGAGGCCGAGATCACGGCCAAGCTTGCGGTGATCGCGCTTTTTAGCTTCCTCAAGCATGGTGAGGTATTCATCGAGTGCAGCCTGCTTCGGGAACGCAATACCGTAAACACGCTGCAGCATCTTGTTGTTTGCATCGCCGCGCCAGTAAGCACCTGTAATAGCGGTGAGCTTTACAGCCTTAACAAAGCCTGTACGCATGAGGTGCGGACCTGCACAGAGGTCTGTAAAATCGCCCTGCTTGTAGAAGGAGATCTTTTCGCCCTCACCCGCATGCTCCTGAACGAGCTCCTGCTTGTACGGCTGGCCTTCCATCAGCTGCATAGCTTCCTCTGCCGGCAGTTCAAAGCGCTCAAGCTCGATATCTTCCTTAATAATTTTCTTAATTTCTGCTTCGATCTTTTCGAGATCATCTGCGGAAACCGGTGTTTCAAAATCGAAGTCGTAGTAGAAGCCGTTATCAACTGCCGGACCGATTGCAAACTTAGTGCCCGGGAACAGACGGCATACTGCCTGCGCCATGATGTGAGAAGCTGTGTGCCAATATGCACGCTTGCCGTCCTTATCATCAAATGTAAGGATCTCCACGTCACAGTCCTCGGTCAGTACGGTTCTGAGATCACACACCTCGCCGTTTACCTTAGCAGCACATGCAGACTTGTAGAGGCCCATGCCTATGCTTTTTGCGATTTCCGCCACGGAAATACCGGATTCAAATTCTTTTTCGTTTCCCTTGAGATTGACCTTGATCATACTCTCTCTTCCTTTCTGAAAATAAAAAAGCCCCGAAACACTGCAAAAACAGCGTTTCGGGGCGACACTGCGCGGTTCCACCCGAATTCCCGGAAATTCATCCGGCTCATTCCAAACCTTAACGCGGCTGAACGTCCGCCTTAGGGATAACCGTTCGGCGGCGGCTCCGAGGTGGTGGTTCATACAGATCTCCTTCGCAGCGCTTTCAGCCTACGGCAGCTGCTCTCTGATAGAAGTCGATATTCCGTGAACGTCCTCTTCCATGCCATTTTATCTTAAAATATACTATCACCCTTTTCAAAAAAAGTCAACACCTGAAAAAATTTTCTGTATCTTTTCATCCTTAAATAATGCAGTGATTCCGCTGAATTTTTAATAAAACTATTGAGAAATGACGAAGAAAATCGGACTTAACCACCAAAATTTCGGTTGACATATGGATAGAAACGCGATAAAATTGTATTCGGAATTATCTGTATGTTTCTCATACTGCATTTCCGCTGCAGGGCTTAACGCACCCTGCCCTAACTTAATTTGAAGAATTGAATAACGAAACCTATGCAAAGGAGGTGCCCAATGCCACAAGTCTCTCTTTGGCTTTGTGTTCTGATCGCCGTTTTGGCGGCAGCCGCATGTGCTGTAGTCGCTTTCCTTGCGGGTATCAGTCATCGTAAAAAAGAAGCGGAAGCTACCATCGGTTCTGCAGAGCAGGAAGCCAAGCGTATCGTCAGTGACGCTATCAAGACTGCCGAAGCTAAGAAGAAGGAAGTCGTGCTGGAAGGCAAAGACGAAATTCATCGTATGCGCAACGAGTCTGAAAAAGAACTGAACGAACGCAGAAAAGAAATTCAGCGTCAGGAACGCCGGCTTTCCCAGAAAGAGGAATCTCTCGACAAGAAGATCGAGAACCTCGAAAACAAGGAAAATGCCGTCGAAAACAAAATGCGCAAAGCGGAAGAACGTCTCAAAGAGGCGGAAACCGTTAAGAAGAGTCAGATCGACATGCTCGAACGAATCTCTTCTTTCACTGTAGAACAGGCAAAGGAATATCTTCTTAAGCTGCTTGAGGACGACCTCGTCCACGAAAAAGCCATTAAGATTATGGAATTTGAACAGCAGACAAAGGAAGAATCCGACAAGTTGGCTCGCGAGATCATTTCTCTCTCCATTCAGCGCTGCGCCGCAGATCATATCTCTGAGGCAGCCATCAGCGTTGTGCCCCTGCCCAACGACGAAATGAAGGGCAGAATCATTGGACGTGAGGGCCGCAACATCAGAGCGATTGAACAGCTCACCGGTGTTGACCTGATCATCGATGACACACCCGAAGCTATCACGTTGTCGAGCTTTGAGCCCGTACGCCGTGAAGTGGCAAGAATTGCACTCGAAAGACTGATCGCGGATGGACGCATCCACCCGACCAGAATCGAGGAAACTATTGAAAAAGCACGCCGTGAGGTTGATGCCACCATCAAATCCGAAGGCGAACGCGCCGTGCTCTCCGCCGGCGTTAACGGTGTTCACCACGAACTCATCAAGCTGCTTGGTCGTCTGCGTTACCGCACCAGCTATGGTCAGAACGTGCTGAACCACTCCCTCGAAGTCTCCTACCTCGCAGGTATTATGGCTTCTGAGCTGGGCCTTGACCCCACAGTTGCACGCAGAGCCGGTCTTCTGCATGATATCGGTAAAGCTCTCGACCACGAGATCGAAGGCTCCCATATCGAGATCGGTGTTGACGTTGCAAGAAAGTACAAGGAAAGTGAAGCTGTTATCCATGCTATCGCCGCTCACCACGGTGATATCGAGGCCAAGACAGTTATTGCCTGCCTCGTTCAGGCTGCCGATGCTATTTCCGCTGCCCGTCCCGGTGCAAGACGTGAAAACATCGAAAATTACATCAAGCGTCTCGAAAAGCTTGAATCTGTGGCTGCTTCGTTCAACGGTGTTGTCCGCTGCTACGCTATTCAGGCCGGCCGCGAGATCCGCGTGATTGTAAAGCCCGAAGTGATCAATGATGAGAAAATGACGCTCCTCGCCCGCGACATCTGCAAGAAGATCGAAGAAGACCTGGAATACCCGGGTCAGATCAAGGTCAATATGATCCGTGAAAGCAGAGCGGTCGACTTCGCGAAGTAATAAACTCAAAACTTAATCACAAATATGACCCCGACGGAAAACCGTCGGGGTCGTTTTTTTCCAATAATAGCAGAATGACCCCCGGTACCGCGTTTTTACGGTTCGGGGGTCATTCTGCTTATGGCTTCCGTAACAGGATAAAATGACTTAGAATTTCGGCAGCATAGCGAGAGATTTTTCAATCTCTTCATCTGTCGGGAGATAATCTTCCATAACACCGTTGTGGAATTTTTCGTAAGCATACATATCGAAGTAGCCGGTACCGGTCAAACCAAAGACGATCGTCTTCTCTTCCCCGGTCTCAATGCACTTCGTGGCTTCGTCCATCGCAACCTTGATCGCATGGCTGCTTTCCGGAGCGGGCAGAATACCCTCAACGCGTGCGAATTCTTCCGCTGCGGCAAAAACTTCCGTCTGCTTGACAGAACGGGCTTCCATGAGACCGTCCGCATAAAGCTGCGACAAAATGGGGTTCATACCGTGATAACGCAGACCGCCTGCATGGTTCGGAGCCGGAATATAGTTGCTGCCAAGGGTATACATCTTAGCAAGCGGGCAAATCATACCGGTATCGCAGTAATCATATGCAAAAGCGCCGCGTGTCAAAGACGGACAGGAGGACGGCTCTACGGCAATAAACTGATAGTCTGCCTCACCGCGGAGCTTTTCACCCATGAACGGAGAGATAAGACCGCCAAGATTGGAACCGCCGCCGGCACAACCGATGATGATATCGGGCTTTACACCGTACTTATCGAGCGCAGCCTTTGTTTCCATACCGATCACAGACTGGTGCAGAAGGACCATGTTCAGTGTGCTGCCGAGCACATAGCGGTAACCGTCCAGATTGGAAGCTGCTTCTACCGCTTCGGAGATCGCACAGCCAAGGCTGCCGCCCGTACCGGGGTGCTTCTCGAGGATCTTTCTGCCGACCTCGGTTTCCATAGACGGAGACGGTGTGACCGATGCACCGTATGTACGCATAACCTCACGGCGGAACGGTTTCTGCTCATAGGAAACCTTTACCATGTAGACTTTGCAGTCGAGTTCAAAATAAGAACACGCCATAGAAAGTGCTGTACCCCATTGGCCGGCACCTGTTTCTGTGGTAACACCCTTGAGGCCCTGTGCTTTTGCATAGTACGCCTGTGCAATCGCGGAGTTCAGCTTATGGCTTCCGCTTGTGTTGTTGCCTTCGAATTTATAGTAGATCTTTGCCGGAGTACCGAGTTTTTTTTCCAAACAGTACGCACGGATCAGCGGTGCGGGACGGTACATCTTATAGAAATCGATAATTTCCTGCGGAATCGGAATATAACGATCCGTATCGTTCAGTTCCTGCTTTACAAGCTCATCGCAGAAAACTTTGGAAAGTTCCTCTTCACTCATCGGCTCGCGCGTGTTCGGATCGAGCAGCGGCGCGGGTTTGTTTTTCATATCGGCGCGGACATTATACCATGCCTTCGGCAATTCGCTTTCTTCCAGATAAATTTTGTAAGGGATTTTTTCGTTCGACATTGTATTGTCTCCTTTCTAAAGCTCATCGCTCTCGCCCGGTTTACCCGTGTTTTATGTCCGGATTCCGGACTAAAAAGAAAACCCTTGGTATACAACTTTCTGTATACCAAGGGCGAATACTTCGCGGTGCCACCTTGATTCGAGCCAGTGACGGCTCCTCAGCGAGATACCTGCATATCTCCGACTTCTAACGCGAGTCTTACGTCGACGCATTTAACGCCGCCCTCAACAGTCCATATTATTCAGTGCCCTTTGCGGAACTCACACCGTAATCCGCTCGCTTTGAAAGAGTCGCTCTGATTTTCTTCTGTCTCAACGGTTTTAGGTTGTTAAATTTGGCTCTATTATAGTCTTCCATCGAGTCAATGTCAATACCCTGCACAAAATAAAAAAGGTTTCTCCATTTGTTTTTCTACAATTCATCCATACGCCTTTTAATAGCGCACTTCCGGCGGACGGTCATCGTAAACACCTTCGTGAATTTCTCTTTTTCCCGGCAATTTCTTTGGTACCGCCATACTGTGCAAAGCCTGATACGATTCATAAGCATCCGGTGTTTTCGGCGGCGCCGGCATCAAGCCCGTACACTCCGTTGCAGAGACTACATCGGATATCTCCGGAAAAACTTCAATATGCTCCCCATACCGAAAGCTTTTGTTTTCCTTTTGCATAATGTTCCCCTTTCTTCGCACTTTGCTTTTCCCTTCCGGAAATATCATACCCGGAAAACATATGCTTTATTCATTTCAAAAAGAAAAACACCGGCGGGCATTTTCAAACCCACCGGTGTATCTTCGCTATTACAGCTTTACGACATTAATCGCACGAAGCTTACCGTTCTTCGGATCTGTTTCAGTCTCGAAAGAAACTTTCTGACCCTCGTTCAGTGTTCTGAAGCCTTCGCTCTGGATTGCGGAGAAATGTACGAAAACATCCTCGCCGCCTTCATCGTTAGAGATAAAGCCGTAGCCCTTCTCTGCGTTGAACCACTTAACTGTACCGTTCATGTTGGGGACCTCCTATAAATAGATTTGCGTCCGTAAACCCCACAAAATCGCAGTACAGTACGCGAAAGACGTTAATACTGCGTATAATTTGCCAATGTTTATGCGACTTTCGATACTATAACATAAAATATATGTGTTGTCAAACCCATATATTTTTCCCGTTCATATTCTCTTAAAACATATTTACCGAAAGTTCACAGAAAGTAAAATTCCCCTTCATACTCTCTCTGTATACTTCAATTGTGCTCAGGAAGAGAGACTCGAGCACAACCAACATAGCGTTTCATTCTCATTTCCTCCGGGAAATATTGTCCCGAAAATTACCTCTTTTTTTACAACACTGCCCTGTGCCGGATTTGCATCCCGGCACCGCGGCAGACCAACAACAATCACCCCTGCATACGGAGTTTGCTGTATTCCTTATGCAAGGGTGTTTTTTATTTCCTCAAATACTTTTCAGACGGGGTGGCACGATAAAAAAGCGAATCCGTTTCAGAACACATTCGCAAAATCATGAAAGGAGAGGATGTAATTTGCAAAAAGAAGGCTCCGCGCCGCCCACTGTGAATATGCGGCGTGAAATTTTCAGGCAAGGCATACGCACATTTTCAGCTGCCGTCGGCACAACCGCAGTCATCATGTTAACACTCTGCGGTATACTGAACACGATTTTTCCAGAGACCGAGCCACAGAATTATGCCGCATCCGCTTTAGCTGCTGTTGACGAACCGCAGATTAAACAGGTACGTCTTGGCGGCGACGTATTCGGTATACGCATGTTTTCCGATGGAATTATTGTAGCCTCATTATCCGAAATTTATACGGAAAGCGGGAATTGCTGCCCCGCAAAGGATGCCGGGATCGAAGCCGGCGACTATATTTTAACGGCAAACGGACAAACCGTAAACTCAAACGCAGCCCTCGCCGATGTGCTGTCGGGCGGAGAATCGGTTGAACTTACTATGCGCCGAGGAGAAGATGTATACAGCACTACACTTACACCAAAGCTCTGTGGCGACACATTTCGTGCCGGCATGTGGATCCGTGACAGCGCCGCAGGTATAGGTACTGTAACGTATTATGCCGAAGACGGGCATACATTCGGTGCTCTCGGCCACGGCATATGTGATGCGGATACAAAAACACTATTGGCACTGCGTGAAGGCGAACCGGCGCCAATTATCATCTGCGGTATCGAGCGTGGAAAATCCGGTGCACCGGGCCGTCTGCGCGGCTATTTTGCCAGCAAAGAACACAGCGGCACGCTGACTTCCAATACGGCGCTCGGTGTTTTCGGAACTGCGGCACAGCCGCACGAAAGTGACCTCGTAGAGCTTATGCCATCCGAAAAAGTGAAAACAGGTCCCGTACAGATTGCCGCTACGATCGATGATCGCGGTGTTAAATTATTCGAGGCCGAGATCGAGCGCATTTCACGAAAAGACGGACAGGATACAAAATCGCTGATCCTGCACATCACCGATCCGGAGCTCCTCGAAAAAACAGGCGGCATTGTTCAGGGTATGAGCGGTTCACCGATTCTGCAGGACGGAAAATTAGTCGGCGCTCTCACCCACGTCTTTGTGGAGGATCCAACACGGGGTTATGGGATATTTATTGAAAATATGATGGGAGCGGCAGGATAAAGTTTTGGCAGGAGTAGAAATACCCCTGCCTTTTTTTCGTTTTTATGGTATAATCAGTTTATTAAATTCAAATTGGTATGCAGATCATATTTTGTGAAAAGATTTGAGGCGTTATTATGGATTTTACTGTTAAGCTTGCAGCTTATGAAGATATGGCAGAAGCTGTACGGGTAGAAAAAGAAACAATGGGTGACTATGTATATCTGGAAGATGCATGGCACTATTTCAACAATTTGGACGGCGGTCTGGTTTGTGTCTCTCATGAAGAAAAAATGGTGGGTATAGGCAGATTTTCTGTTCTGCCGGATGGCAGTGGCTGGCTCGAAACCCTGCGTGTTACACCGGAATATCAGCGTAAAGGCATAGGCCGAGAAATCTATAAAAAATATGTTGAATTGGCACAGGAAAACGGCTGCCCATCCATGGCCATGTTTACCGGTGTAAACAACGTGGCCAGCAGTGCACTGGCCGAAGTTTTCGGCCTTAAAACCGTGGCGCAGCACCGCGGCTATCATCTGACAAACCTTGCAGGCGGCAATCCGCACGGCTTTGTACACACCGGTTGGCAGCGCGCGGTCGAACTGATTCTGCCCATGAAGGAAGAATACAACAACTATATGACATTTAACCGTACCTTCCATCGTATAAACGAGGCTAACGCAAAGCAGTTTGCAACCGAAGGCAAAGTATTTGAAGATAAGGAAAGCGGCAGTTTCATCGTATGCGGTGCCCGTTTCCAGCATCATGTAACACTGCACATTGCAATGATGGGCGGCGATTATGATAAGTGCATCGATTTTGCTGTGAATTTCGCGAAAGCACAGGGTCTTCAAAAGGTTTCCTGCACGTATGCAATTGAAAACGAAAAGCTGGAAAATGCGCTGAAAACCCGCGGTTTCGCGGCAGACAAGAGCGACCTGATCACAAAAGAAATTGTTTTCTGATAAAGATGTCTCTTAATAACAATCACTTATGCGTGACTCCGCTTTCTTCACGTTGACATTATATTTTTCTTGTATTATCATTTGCTTAAAGACACCTTATGCATCAAACCGGAGGATGACAATCGGTATGAAAGTCACATATATCCATCACAGCGGATTTTTGGTAGAGACCGACCGTTTTTATTACCTATTCGATTACGAAAAAGGCCGTCTTCCCGAAATGGATGTAACAAAGCCTATTTTTGTTCTTTCCAGCCACAGCCATTCGGACCACTATAACCCCGATGTCTTTTCCCTGTTAGCAGCTGCAAGCATGCAGCATATCCGGGCAGTTCTGTCGGACGACATTGAAACACCACCTGCCGACATTGGCACACTGCACGTATCCCCGGCAAAGGAATACGATTTAGCACCTGAACTCACGCTCACCACATTCCGTTCCACCGATATGGGTGTCGCTTTTCTCATTGAAGACCGAAGCGAGCTGATTTACCATGCCGGTGACCTGAACGATTGGGTCTGGGATGAGGAAAGCGATGAATATAACAAACAGATGACCGTAGACTACCGCAAACAGATAGATCTTCTCTCTAAAAAATTAGGTCATCGGGAAATCGACACCGCGTTTGTAGTATTGGACCCCAGACAGGAAAAGAACTACGACAGAGGTCTTTGCTATTTCCTTGAACACATTTCCGCTAAGCAAGTATATCCCATGCACTATTGGGACGATCCTTCGGTCATCGAGATTTTTTTGAAGGATCACCCGGAATATAAATCCAAAATCCAAAGAACCGAATAAATTACGCCGCGCCCTGCGCAGAAAGAGGTCTGTTATGAAATTCAAAATGGTTCACGAAAACTACAATGTTGCAGATTTGAACAAATCCCTTGCTTTCTATGAGAAGGCTCTGGGCCTTCGCGAAATCAGACGTAAGGAAGCCGATGACTTTACCATCGTTTATATCGGCAACGAAGAGAGCACTTTCGAGCTGGAGCTCACTTGGCTGAAAGGCCACCCCGAGGCTTACGATTTAGGCGAGTGCGAATTCCATCTGGCATTTGTAACCGATGACTATGAGGCTGCGCATAAGCTGCACGAAGAGATGGGCTGTATCTGCTTTGAAAACACATCCATGGGCATCTATTTTATCGAAGACCCGGACGGATACTGGCTTGAAATCGTCCCCACAAGAAAATAATCCTCCGTCTTGGCTTGTGCTGAAATGAGCCAACTACATAACAAGGAGATACCAACACATGAACGTACATTTTCGAAAAGCAGTTAAAGAAGATTTCTGCAGGATCAACGAACTTTTCATGGAGATGCTTCGCACCATCTACGAAAAAGATGATGTAGAAGGCCTCAACGAAAGCGATATGGCTTATTATTTTGCCGGCGGCGAAAACTGGATTTGTGTCGCGGAAATCGACGGCAAGGTGGAAGGATTCCTTTCCATTGAAGCGCACCGTGAAGAAGAAAATTTCCTGTACTACGATGATTTTAATATAAGCCGCGCGTACCGCAGCAAAGGCATCGGTTCCGCGATGATGGAAAAAGCAGAAGAATACTGCAGAAGTCTCGGATTCTCCATGATCGTTCTGCACGTTGAAGAAACCAACACGAATGCACGCAGATTCTACAGCAACCGTGGTTTTACCCTGCTCAGAAACGACGGAACGCGTATGTGCCTCGTTAAGTATTTGAAATAAACCACATAAACCGCCTGTTTTAAAAAGCAGGCGGTTTTTTCTTGAACAAAACGATAAATGCACTGTGTGAAAGCAAAAAGCAGCTCTATCATTTTTCCGCTAGCTATGTTATTATTAAATGAGCAAATCTACATTTCAGGAGCTGCCAAATCAATGAAATTTATATTCATACAGGCGATAGGCATTTTGGGAACCGCCCTGTTCTTTCTTTCCTATCAATTCAAAAGCAATAAAACTCTGTTTCGTATCCAGTTTGTCTCCTATTTGTGCTATACCGTACATTTATTGATGCTGGGTGCAATTACCGGAGGAATCAGTTATGTTTTAAATACAGTACGCTCTCTTTGCCTGGGCAGCAAAAATATGTTTCTGAGAAGCCGCTCCATGTGCTGTATTATCTGCATTTTGCAAGTAGTCACCCTGATATTCACCTGGGATGGGTGGTGGTCCGCACTCCCGGTCGTTGCAAACATCGCAGCCACAATGGGCGGATATACATATAACGCGCGAAAAATCCGCATTGCGGGTATGTTCATCAATTCCCCACTGTGGATCATATATAATATTATAGTCGGTTCCTGGGCCGGAATTCTTGATGAAATCGTCACCGAGGCATCTATGATCATCTCGATCATCCGTTACGGATGGAAAAACCTCGATTCCGTAGAGGAATAATCCGGAACAAAGCAATAATTTTCAAAGGCAGAAAAAACAACTTCTGCCTTTTATTTTGCATTTTAATGTAAAGTTAACTTGACATCTTTGATTTGATATGCTATATTTATCACGTAAAGTAAACTTTACAGAAAGGAGATTGTCATGAAAAACAGAATAGAAGAAATACGAAAGGACCGCGGCATTCTACAAGAGGACTTTGCCAAATCCATGGGCGTATCCCGTCAAACGATCAGTTCCCTTGAGAACGGACGCTATAACCCATCCATCATGCTTGCATACAAAATCGCGAAATATTTTGAAATGACGATCGAAGAAGTATTTATTTTTGAAGAGGAGGTACTCTTATGAAAAACAACAGAAGAATTATTGTAAGCATTATCTATGTGTTTCTCGGGGCCGTTTTATTCGGATTGGGATT
>JAZNMV010000058.1:0-2263 GCA_045579885.1 Acutalibacteraceae bacterium
GTAATAAAGAAAATAGAATTAACCGGATATCGTCTTTGCATCAGATCTTCATGTACCGGTATTCCTGCTGCACCGCCGCCGAAATATTCATCATACAAATCAAGCTTTTGCTGCCATTCCCGACTAAGCAGCAGGTCTAAAAGAAAGAAAGCGTCGTCTGCCCGTTTTGTGTTGGCATTGATCGCTGCGAAGGCCGCAATCGAAGCTGTTACACCGCCATCGTCCGAATAGATTGGGATCATGGTCTGTGCGTCTTCAAATTTGATTCCTCTATACGGATCGGCCCCTCCAAAACGTGTATCGATCCACATACCATATGGCATTCCGTGATCCAACTTATAATCATAGCCAATATGCATACGGGTCTGATAATGCGCAGGAACAGAGGGGATCTCACCGCGCTCGTAATCGCTTGCCATATCCAGAACCTCCGTAACACGCTCTAAAAGCTCTTCTTCGGTAAACAAAAGCGTATCCGACTCAAAATTAGCCAAATCACCTAATATGTATTCAAGGTAATGATGCTCTGAATCTATGAATTTATATTCTTCTGCATCACGGTGAAACCAAGTTGTCGCAGTAGCTAATATTCCGCTTTCGTCCTCAAGCATATCCTTCCATGTAGTGTCTTTACCGGGCTTTACGTCAGGTATATCGGACTCTCGATAAAAAGTCAGCGGCATGGTATACACCATAGGGATCATCTGCTGTCCGTACTCATCACGACCGGCTTCCATAATAACCTGCGTATGCTTATCCCACTCCATAAACTGCGCGTTCTCTATGTATTCATCGAGCGGCAAAAATAAGCCGTTTGCCATTGCTTTTTCCGGTATGGGAAACAATAGGTCACGGGAATTCTCGCCCCTGTTGCTTCTGACTATAAACAGATCAGGGCCATTTCCTGCCATGATTTCTGTGCGAATTCTCTCGAGTGCTGTTTCGCGAGCTTCATCCAAGTCAGGCAAAACCTCAATAACAACATCACTCGGGCCACCCAATCCCGCCGCTATCTCAACAAACTCTTCCATCATCGTTTTACAGCTATGCTCGGAAATTTCTCTTGCATCCGCGTCCACGAGAATCCGCAGCGGCTCCGGCTCACCGGCGCAGCCGGAAAAAATGACAGAAATAAATAACAAAATAAGAATTGTTGTTAAGATTTCCTTTTTCAACAAAGCGATCCTCCCCTTTTCACATATGGTAATATCCTATTTGTACTCGTTTTCATACACAGGTTTGATTACTTCAAATTAACCATACACCACAGCCTACAAAAAAGTCCCCCGCGAATTGCAAAAGATTTGCAAATTCTGCGAGGGATCATCTTATGGCGATATGCGTGTTGAATCCATAGAAAGACTGACTAACTGTGGATCAATGCTGTAACCGGTAACACGATTTGTAAGAGCATCAAAAAATAAATAGCTGATTAAGTTTTGCTCATCGACCATAACCAACAGTGTTTCGTTTTTATAGGTCAATGTATATATATCCTCACAATTCAGCAGGATAGACAGCCAAACGGTTTTGCTAAAACTGTCGTGTGAAAACAACTGCACGAAAGCTTCGGTTAGCGGAGATGCATATTTGCCCGTGAATATTAAATTAAGAGAATCAATCGGATCCAGCCAAAAGTCACGCTTAAGCTTACCGATTAGCTGCTCTAAATTATCACGGAGTTCACTCTCATCTGCAACAGGTAAGGTTTTTTCGCCTTGTAGGTGTAGATATATGGGAAATGTATTAAAGCGATCCAAACCATAGTCCAGCATATAAGGAGCATTGTCAACAGAACCATCAAAACGGAAAGAACAACTGTGATCCTGAAGGAACAGAAGATTATATTCATGAATCAGCAGTGCATCTACCATATCATTATATTGAAGTGTGTCGGTAGTTGTAATGTCAGGAAACAGGGCCTCAATGTCTGCTTCTATATGTTCGCTTAGTGCAGCCTGCTCATCCGCAGAAATCGCAAATGCTCCAAGAAGATTCTCTGTCTGATTCATATTGATATCATCCCACGGAGGCAAAATTACCTCGACAGTATTCTCCAGATACATAGGGCTGCCCGCAGTTGAAATCGGAACGGACTCAACTATGTTTTTCGGGTCGGGTGTTAACCATTCGAACAGGATCGGTGACAAATAGCCTGACAAAAGGATCACGCCGCACAAAAGCAAAGGCAGAAAGACAGTACGTGAAAGTTTCATTCGAGCGCCTCCTTTGCTAAACTGTCAGCAGCTTTTAAGAGCGGCAG
>JAZNMV010000059.1:0-8998 GCA_045579885.1 Acutalibacteraceae bacterium
GAAGAATGGCAAGCAATAGATAAATAGAGATTAACCCTAAAGGGCGATGACAGAATCCGTCATCGCCCTTTTCACATCTCAATTTGAAATTAAAAAAACAATTGGAAATTCTACTCATAATTTCTACAAAAAGTGTGATACTAACAAAGAACAAAAACAACAACTCGTCCCAGATAAGGACCTTGGTAGTGTCGTACTTTTTGGATGGAACGAGGCTTGATTTGAGCAAAACGAAAAAACCGAAAACACGCATAAATACTGGGTTTTTGGAACATTTTAGAGTAGAGAAAAGGAGTAAAATATATGAAAGCCACCGGAATCGTGCGCAGAATGGATGATCTTGGCAGAGTTGTCATACCGAAGGAAATTCGCAGAACTATGAAAATCGGCGAAGGTACGCCGCTTGAAATTTTTATCGATAAGGACGGCGGGATCATATTCCGCAAATACTCCCCGGTCGGAGAAATGAGCGAAAGCGCACAGCGCATGAGCGAATGTGTTTCCGCTCTGTGCGGTACCGGTGTCGCCGTATCGGACAGAGACCGCATTGTAGCCTCCGCCGGCATACCGAAAAAAGAGCTGCTCGATAAACCGATCTCCCGACAAATTGAAGAGCTTATGAAAAAGCGCAAGCCGTTTGTCAGCTCGGGCGAAGACACCGTACTCGCTGCAGACGGCGGTCTGCGTACCGCAAATGCGGCATTCCCCATTCTCAGCGAGGGTGATATCTGCGGTATGTTTATGCTGATCAAAGACGAAAAATCGCGTCCCGGAGAACCGGAGGAAAATCTGCGCCTCGCACGTCTGGCAGCAGCTTTTCTGGGTCGTGAAGCCGTGCAGTAAAAAGGAAAAACACAGCCGAAAACAACGGCTGTGTTTTTATTTTGCGTACAATTTGTGCCTATTAGCTCACAAACTCAAGTTTAGGGTCGGTTCAGTGCATATTCGTTGTACATTGCGCACAATAAGTCCAATCTCAAAATGGAATATCTGTATAATTTGCATTTCCTGATTGCATTTATGTGATAATTGTTATATAATTAGACGTACAATTCCAAATGAAATTGTGAATATTACATATAAGGGGTGTTTTCATGAACACGTATCAGGCAAAGAACATCATCAACGCAGCTATGGCAGGCCACTCCGGCGCCGGCAAGACCTCCCTCGCTGAGGCAATGCTTTATCTTGCAGGCGCATCTGACCGTCGCGGCAAGGTTGGCGAGGGTAATACAGTTTGTGACTATGACCCGGAGGAAATCCGCCGCAAGACATCGGTTTCCACGGCCGTAGCACCGTTTGAGTGGAAGAATAAAAAAATCAACCTGCTCGACACCCCGGGTCTGTTTGACTTCGAGGGCGGTCTGCACGAGGCAGCCCGTGCTGCTGAGTCCGTAATCATCGTACTCGCAGGTAAGAGTGGCGTTTCCGTTGGTACAGAGAAGGCTTTCGCAGCTGCTGAAAAGCGCGGCCTCGCTAAGTTCTTCTTCGTTAACGGCCTGTGCGACGAAGGCTCCGACTTCTACGGTGTTTTCGAAGAACTGAAGGCTACATTCGGTCCGTCCGTCTGTCCGATCGTTATCCCGTATTTCGAAGACGGCAAAGCAGATAAGTACATCAATATGCTGGAGTACAAGGCATATGACTACTCCGGCGGCAAGCCTGTCCAGGTTCCGATGCCCGACATGGGTGCACGTCTGGAAGGTCTCCGTACAGCAATTTACGAAGCTGTTGCTGAAACCAGCGACGAGCTCTTTGAAAAATATTTCTCCGGCGAAGAGTTTACACCGGAAGAAGTCATCATCGGCGTTTCTCAGGGCGTTAAGCGCGGCACCATTTCTCCGGTATTCTGCGGCGACGCTATGCTGATGCGCGGCATGGAACAGTTCATGGACGGCCTCTGTTGGCTGGCTCCGAGCGCAGCCGATAAAGGCGGCGAACTCGCAGTTGACGTAGACGGCAATCCGGTTGAACTCGCAGTTAACGAAGATGCAGCTGCTGCAGCGATCGTCTTTAAGACCGTTGCTGACCCGTTCATCGGTAAGCTCTCCTACGTTAAGGTCATCTCCGGTAAGCTCACTACCGAAACTCAGCTTGTCAATATGCGCACAGGCAATGTCGAGCGTATCGGCAAGACTGTTATGATGGTTGGTAAGAAGCAGGAAGATGTTAAGGCAATCTGCGCAGGTGATATTGGCGCGATCCCGAAGCTCTCCAACGTCAACACAGGTGACACTCTCTGCGCTCCGACCCGCAAGGTCATTCTCGATCCCATTGAATATCCGACACCGGAAATGAGCATGGCGATCGTTCCGAAGAATAAGGGCGATGAAGATAAGATCGCACAGGGCATCATGCGTCTGGCAGAAGAAGACCCGACCATCGGCTTCGTCAACAACGTGGAGACCAAGGAAATGGTCATCTCCGGCATGGGCGAACAGCATCTTGATGTTATCGTTTCCAAGCTGAAGGCAAAGTTTGGTGTTGAGATCACACTGCGCAGCCCGCGTGTTGCATATCGTGAAACCATCCGCAAGACAGTTTCCGTACAGGGCAGACATAAGAAGCAGACCGGCGGCCACGGCCAGTTCGGTGATGTTTGGATCGAGTTTGCTCCGTCCGATGCAGAAGGCCTTGAATTCGCAGAACGCGTTGTCGGCGGTGCTGTTCCGAAGGGCTTCTTCCCGGCAGTTGAAAAGGGTCTGCGCGATTGCATCGTTAAGGGTCCTCTGGCCGGTTACCCGGTCGTTGGCCTGAAGGCTACACTGTATGACGGTTCTTATCATCCGGTAGACTCCAGCGAAATGGCGTTCAAGATGGCAGCTTCCATCGCTTACAAGAACGGCATGCCGCAGGCTAACCCGGCACTGCTCGAGCCGTACGGCACACTGAAGTGCACTGTTCCGGATGCAAACATGGGCGATATCATGGGCGAAGTCAATAAGCGCCGCGGCCGTGTTCTCGGTATGGATCCGGCAGGCTCCGGCTACCAGACCGTTGAGGCTGAGGCTCCGATGGCTGAAATGCACGACTTCAGCACCTACGTACGCCAGGTTACTCAGGGCAGAGGCAAGTTCACATTCGAGTTTGTCCGCTATGAGGAAGCTCCGGCTAACATCGCACAGAAGGTCATCGAGGCAGCTAAGGCAGCCGGCGAAGTCGACTAATTTCCCAAAACATATAATTTTCCCTGCAGGATCGCGGTCCTGCAGGGAATTTTTTTCTTAGCCGCATCATATTATTCTTCTAAAGAATTAAGTTCATTTTTTAACACTGTATAATATATATGAAAACACTTGGTTTTCGCCGCACACGCGGCCAGATTTATGAACAGCGCTCCTGCACACGGAGCATGACCCCTATGAAAGGAAGGGATCAGTATGTTGTGTACAAAATGCGGTAAAGACTTTAATACCCCGGACAATCGTTGTCCCGATTGCGGCTCGGTCTATACAACAAAGCCGCCTGTACGTCCCGCAGAAATCGGTCGTTATCCGAACAGTAATCCGTCCTCGGAGTTCATCGGACACCACATGGTTAGAAAGGCCGATGGCAAGGGTGTAAATTTCCTGCGCGTTCTCGGCGTAATTCTTGCCACTGCCGTGATCTGCGCTATCGTTCTGCTGATTTTTGATATTATCTGATTATCTATATTTTGACAGCACAGGACATACACTTGTTTATATTAGGCGGACACTTTTTTCGGTGTCCGCTTATATTTTCCCTGTATTTTCCTTGACACTTTTCATTTACTGCGCTACAATAAAGCATCAAACTTTTCAAAAAGGACTGATTTCCATGGCTGATATTAAAGCCTTTCACGCAATGCGATATACACCGAAAGCCGGAAGCCCGGAAGAACTCACCTGCCCGCCGTACGACATCATCAGCGAAGCACAGCGCGTAGCTTTTCTGGAGCGAAATGAGCACAATGTAATTCGCCTCGAGCTGCCGAAGGGTGATGACCCTTATACCGGCGCCGGCGAAACGCTGCGCGCATGGCTGAATGGCGGTACACTCAAGTGCGACGAGGACGCAGGCATTTATATTTACGAAGAAGAATTTCTTACTGCTGTTGACCACGGCGAAAAGAAATCTCTTAAAGGTATTATTTCTCTCGTACGCGTAGAAGATTTCTCCGCAGGCGTGGTTCTGCCGCACGAGGAGACACTTTCCAAGGCGAAGAAAGACCGCTTCGAGCTGATGAAAGCCACAAACTGCAATTTCAGCCAAATCTATTCCCTGTACGTGGATGAAAACGGTGAAACACAGCGCCGCATCGAGCGCCTCTCTGCAGGCACTCCGCGCTACGAATTTTCGGACAGTCTCGTTACACATCGTCTGTGGGTCGTAAATGACAAGATGGCACTTGAAGCCTTCCGTGCAGAATTTGCTTCCCGTAAGCTCTACATTGCGGACGGTCACCATCGCTATGAGACAGCGATCAACTACCGTAACTACTGCCGCGAAAACGCCGTATGGGCACCGGGCAGCGAGTTCGTTATGATGATGCTCGTCGATATGGCGCACCCCGGCCTTGTCGTTTTCCCGACACACCGTCTTGTCCGCGATTTTGAAGATTTCGATGCCGCAAAAGTCCTTACCGGCAGTGCAGAATATTTCGATGTTACGCCGCTTGCTGACGCAGCGGAAATCGAACCGACACTCAAAGCCGATTATGATGCCGGTAAAAAATCCTTTGTTTTCGTCTACAGAGAGAATAATGCACCGGCATATGCCCTGCTTACGCTGAAAAACCTCAATGTGATGGCCGATTTGCTCCCCGAAAAGAGCACCGCTTCGAGAGAACTGGATGTCAGCGTGCTGCACACACTCGTACTTGAGCGCATTCTCGGTATTGACAAAGAAAACATGGCGAACCAGAAAAACCTCACTTACACCCGCTCTCTCGACGAAGCACTGGAGAGCGTTAAGCTCGGCGACAGCCAGTGTGCATTCATTCTGAATCCCACCAGAGTAGAAGAAATCGGCGCCGTTGCCGCTGCCGGTGAAAAGATGCCGCAGAAATCCACTTACTTCTACCCGAAACTCATCACCGGTCTCGTCATGAATAACCTCGAAGCACCGATTGAAGATTGATTATTAACAGGACCGCTGTATACAGCGGTCCTGTTTTCTCTCCTGTGCTTGTTTCTGCTTTTTCCGTATGATATAATTTTAAAAGGGGAATGGAGGAATATTCATGAAAGATTTTTTAACGTATTTCTTCGGCATGGGCAGCGAACCGGAATTCGCAATATTCACGCTCGCCCATCTTATGCCGATTCTGTTTTTATTTGCTGCGCTGTTTTTCCTTTATCGGTTTCGGGAACCACTCGGAAAATCCCGTTTTGAAACCAATTTTCGCTATATTTTAGGATTTGCCCTCATTATCTGCGATATGTCCTATTACTGGAGACTCGCTGCAGCACCGGATTTGTCTAACGGCGCAATAGAAAGCCTTCCCATCGGTGTTTGCCAATGGGCGGTGATTTTCTGTTCCTTCATGCTCATCGGCAAAAGCCAGTGGCTGTTCGACATTTCCTATTTTTGGCTGCTGTCCGGTTCACTGTTTGCTCTCATTACCCCAACCGCACTGACATTCTGCGGCCCGACGCGATTCCGCTTCTATCAGTTTTGGTTGGAACATACTCTGGGTTATATCGCGATTTTCTATATGATCTTCGTACATAAAATGCGCCCCACAGTTCGCTCTATGATCCGCTCTTACTGTGCGATTTGGGTGCTCACCGGAGTAGCCTTTTGGGTAAACGGTATGATTCCCGGCGCAAACTATCTGTACGTGGCGCGTCCGGAAAGCGCACCGTCTGTACTGGATATCCTGCCGCCGAATCACGCCTTGCGTGTTGCGATCATTGTAGCTGTGATCACGGCCATGTTCCTTCTCGCCTATTGCCCGTGGTATTTGAAGGACAGAAAGCAAGCCGGAACAAAAGCCGCCGAAACAAAACTGCACAAAAAATAAACTTCCGCATAGAAAAAGCACCTCAACGAGGTGCTTTTTCTATTTATGCTTTATTTACATTACGCGCTTCGTCATACACCTCAACGCACAAGCCCTTACGGCCGCACTTCGGACAGGTCAGACGGCGCATTTTGGGTGTGTGATACGCCCAAAACATTTCCTTGAACCGCGGTCTGAACACCTCATGGCACTCGGGGCAGATATATGCAACGCGCCTGTAGTAATACACAGACACGATGCTCCCCCACAGAATCGCCACGCAGGCCCAAATCACAAACAACCACCAAAGACCGTTTGTGATCCACAGAATGATAGATACCCATTGCAGCACTGTTACGGGAATACCCGTCAGCACCATGATCCATCGCATTTTCTTCAGTTTGTTTTTGTTTTTCATGATAGTTGCTATATCACCGATAGAGTCAACGGAGAAATGCGCGACATCTTTCAGCTCACGCTTGATGCTTTCTATAATGTTGAGTCTCTTCTGCTGCTCATTAAGCTCTTCCCGAAGCGCCTGTTCCTGTTGGTCGAGCAGAATGGAGATGATTTTCTCCGGATGTTCGTCAGAAAACAGTTCTCCGATTCGGCTGATCGGTATACCCGCTTCACGAAGGAAACAGATGATCCGCATACGTTTGAGGTCTTCATCTGAATACAGTCTTCGACCGCCTTCGGTGAGCTCACTCGGCACAAGAATATCTCTCGAATCATAGTACTGCACCGTACGGACAGACACGCCGCAGAGCTTAGCGATTTCTCCCGTTGTATACTTTGACATAGCTTTCACCTCCTTGACAAGGCCTATTTTACAGTATTACGCTGCGTCACAAGCAATACCTCACGCAGGAGGATTTTTATATTCTAGCGAAAATCACACGGTAAAACAAGAAGCACCGACCTTAGCGGCCGATGCTTTTTTTACCTATTCGGAATACTTACAACAGATTTGTATAGGGTCACAACAAGATCATCTTTAATTGGCAGCTTTCTTTTCACAAGATACCTTATGACGTACCGCGTAAGTGATTGCTATCACCATCAGAATCCCGTAGCAGACCGATACCATAAAAAACTGATTTTTTAAATTCTCCGAAACCAAATTAAAGATCGGACAAATATACGGTGTTACAAAAGCGCCGAGACTTTGAAACACAAGAATCGTGTTCGTTGCCTGCTGCCCCATGTATCCGAAGCGTCTCGAAGCCTCTTCCTGAATAAATGGAACAAAGCCGATATAGCCGTAGCCGAGTAAAAACGCACCGATATATACCGTGACCACATTACCGGCTATTCCGCCGATTATATTGCCCACAAGACAAACGATAAAGAAAAACGCAAGTGCATACGCACCTAACCACTTTCTCAGCTTACCGTAAGATAAACCGGCTAACAGCGAGCCGACGGAAAGAATAGAAATCGCTGTACTGCCTTCGGCTGCTGTACCGAATCCGCTTTCGGTAATAAGCGTTGAAGCCTTTATGACATAGAAGGTAGCGAGAAGTACCGAAGCAAAATCCAAAATTGCAAGACCGATGAGCCCTGCCGGGAATGTTTGCTTTACGCTTTCAGACGTGCTTTTCTCCGGTCGACTCTCTTTCGGTACATTCGGAACAAAGAAAAAGAACACTGCCGCCACAACAAATCCCATAACGTATACGGCAAAGGATATGTTCCACCCGAAAACTAAAAGCTGTCCTGCAATAAAGGTCCACAGTGCACTGCCTATCCCGCCGAAAGTACCGTTAAGTCCGATCACAGTGCTTCGCGTATTTCCCGTGAAGAAATGAATAATGAGCACCAGCAGCGAAGCGTTGATAAAACCGGTACCTATGCCAAACAGGCACCGCGTAACCATAATTACGGGAAAGAGCGGAAGAAATACCGGTATCACGCCGCCGATACCGCAGCAAAACAGTCCCGTCAGCATAGTGTACTTATGGCCTATCCGATCCGCAACAAATTTTCCGATCAGTATACCAATCATTTGGAACAGGGAGGGAATCGTGGTGATCAGCTCGATCGTAGACAAACTGACCCCGGGAAAAGCCTTTACCATTTCCGGAACCATACCGGTAATCGCATTTAATGAAGCGGAGATCAGCGCAGTTGACAGCAGAGCCAGCTTAAGCTTTAAATTTCTGTTATTATCCACGCTCATAATGTGCCTTCACCTTTTTAAGTTCTTCGATGATCGGCAAATGCTGGGGACAAAGCGCCTCGCACTGACCGCAGGCAATGCACTCGCTTGCCTTACCTGCATTTGCTGCAACCAGGCTGTAATTTGTGAAGTTGATCGTCCAGCCCTTTTCGGCAAGGTTTTCTCTCATGTCTTCGTTATACAGAGAGAAATACTGCGGGATCGCGATCTTCATCGGGCAGCCGTCGGTACAGTAAGAGCAGCCTGTGCACGGAATAGCAATCTGGCTGTTGATCACTTCCGCAACCTTGAAGAGTGTATTCTGCTCCTCTTCGGTAAGCGGTTCAAAATCCTGCATATAGGATGTATTGTCTTCCATCTGTGCGAGTGTTGTCATACCGGAAAGCACCATCATGACATTCGGCAGGCTCGCAGCAAAACGGATCGCCCAGCTCGATGCAGACAGGTTCGGGTCCATTCCTTTAACCAGCTTCTCAGCCTCTTCAGGCAAGTTCGCCAGTGTACCACCCTTAACAGGCTCCATGACGATGACCGGCTTATTGTGCTTTACGCAAACTTCATAGCACTTACGGCTCTCGATCCACTCGCTTTCCCAGTCGAGATAGTTGATCTGCAGCTGTACAAACTCCATCTCCGGATGCTTTGTGAGGATCTCATCGAGCAAATCTGCCTTATCGTGATAGGAGAAGCCCGCATGCTTTACTAAGCCGGCAGCTTTCTTTTCGAGCAGCCAGTTGAAGCAATCCAGTTTCTCATATGTCGGCAGCATACCTGCCTCAATGCCGTGCAGCAGGTAATAATCGAAATATCCAGCACCGGTCTTTTCGAGCTGTGCATTGAAGATGTTATCC
>JAZNMV010000060.1:0-3980 GCA_045579885.1 Acutalibacteraceae bacterium
TCCGTCGCGTATGACCTGAGAAAATCTGACGCATGGATCGACGCGCACAAGTACGCCTCCCCGAACGAGATCTTCAACGGTGAGATCGGCGAGCTGCACGGCTGCCGCTTCATCGAGAACACCTTCGCGCCCGTGCTCGGCGGCGAGTATCTCAACAAGGCCGGTACCAAGACCTACGCGACCTATATGTTCGGTAAGGACGGCTTCGGCATCGTTGACCCCGAGGGCGGCGCACTCGAGATGATCGTGAAGGATAAGTCCGAGATCGGCGGCCCGCTGAATCAGTTCAGCACGGTAGGCTATAAGCTCGAGACAAACGGCGCGACCGTCCTCTACCCCGAGCGCGTGCTGCGCATCATGAGCTGCTCCAGCTACAGCGATGTGGACGAGGAGAATTGATTTTACTTCGCGCTTAAGGAGGACGAAAGCCTCCCTCTGACGAGGTGAGGTAAATGTCAATTCCATTGACATAGGGAGGGAGAGATAGGCTGCGTGCTGAATCGACTACCCCTCCGTCAGCCTGACGGCTGACACCTCCCCTGACAAGGGGAGGCTTGGCCTGTGCGAAAGTAGATAGTCATAGGGGCGGTTATTAACCGCCCGCAACTTAAGGAGAACAAAAGCCTCCCTCTGGCGAGGGGGCCATGACCGGTACGAGTTAGAAAAATTCAGAAACGAGGTAAAAAATATGTCCGAAAAAAAGGTTGAAATTTTTATTCCGAAAGGCCACACGGGTGAGGAGCCGAATCTCTTCGTCGGTGTGAACGGAAAGAGCTTTTTGATCCCGAAGGGGAAGAAGTCTTTGGTGCCGAAATACGTTTTCGATGAGATCGAGCGCGCGAGACGTGCGGAAGAAAAAGCAGATGAAAGAGCCGCGGCGATGAGCGCACAGCGCTGAGTTTCTGCGCAGCTATATTCGCCTAACGGCGAGTTATATTGTGCTTCGCGCGGCGGGCGGCAGATTGCCGCCCCTACGAATAGAAATAAACTTACGGCAACTCCGTAGGGGCGGTTATTAACCGCCCGCAAGATTTACCGAGCAGATAAAAAGTGAAGAGTGAATAAGTGTGGATGCGAACTTTGTTCGCATCCACAGAAAGGAGAGATGCACCATTTTAATTTCCGATGCAATCCTGACCGTCGATAGTTTGAAACCCAATTCATACACTTTGGACACAAAGCTCAGTTGGCTTTCAAAGCTCGATGGGCAGATCTACGAAGAGGTTTTTAAGACCCACGAGGCGTTCCCGGACAGCGGATTTGTTCCGTACGGCGGAGAAAATATCGATGAGCCGCTTTTGGTGCCGTACCCGTTCGACGGGGATATCTACATAAATTTCTTAGAGGCGCAGATCGACCGGGAAAACGGGGAGACCGCGAAGTATAACCAGTCGATCACGCTTTTTAACACCGCGTACCACAATTTCGCGGCGTGGTACAACCGCACGCATACCCCGCACCCTACGGGGCAGCGATTCGTTTTTTAGGAGGTGACCTATGCCGTATTTTCCGCAGATCAGGAGCATTTCGGGCACAAAAAGTGTGACGGATGTGTTTTTGGGGCTCGACCGCCGCATGAAAATTCCGGAGGGCGCGTTTTCCGATATGGAAAATCTTACCTCTTCGTATTATCCGCTCCTTGCAAACCGTGACCGCCGCGGCACGGTCATGAATTTAACGGACCCGAAAGCGCTGCTCTCGAAAACAAAGCTCGTGCTTTTGGACCACGACCGGCTGTACTTCGGCGGCGAGGACATCACGGCCTATTTGCACGAGAAAAACTGCTTCATAGACCCCGAAAAGAACCCGAAGCAGCTCGTGAGCTTCGGCGCGTACATCGTGCTTTTTCCCGATAAGCTCTATATTAACACCGAGGATCTTTCGGATTGCGGCAGCCTTGCGGCTTCGTTTCAAACGGGGGAGAACGCGGCGGTGAAATTCTCCGTGTGCCGCCCGGACGGCTCCGCGATGGAAGACCTCACGGTCGGCAGCACCGCGCCCGAAGACCCCGCAAACGGCGACCGGTGGATCGATACATCGGGGGTGCCCCACGTCTTAAAAACCTACAGCGCGGATATGAAACTCTGGGTCGAAGACCTCACCGTGCACGTGAAGCTCGAGTGCGCCGGTATCGGTAAAAGCTTTTCACCGCTTGACGGTGTCGAAATCAAAGGCTGCACGGGGGCTGCGGAGCACCTGAACGGCAGCTGTATCATAGCGGATCGCGGCGACGATCACATCGTGATCCCGGGCCTGATCGATGCCGCTTTTACGCAGAATACCGGGGAAATCAGGGTATCACGCGAAGTGCCCGATCTCGATTTTATCACCGAAGCTGAAAACCGCCTTTGGGGCTGTAAGTACGGCGTTGTAAACGGAAAAACCGTGAACGAGATATACGCTTCGGCCCTCGGCGATTTTAAGAACTGGAGCCGCTATGAGGGCATTTTGACCGATAGCTTCAGAGCTTCCGTCGGCACGGACGGCGCGTTCACGGGCGCGGTCACGTTCCGCGGCTACCCGGTCTTCTTTAAGGAAAACTTTCTTCATAAGGTGTATATCAGCCCCACGGGCGCACACAGCATCGCCGTAACCGCCTGCCGCGGTGTGCAGAAAGGGAGCGAAAAGAGCCTCGCCATCGTGAACGAAACGCTTTTTTACAAGAGCGTGACCGATGTCTGCGCGTACGACGGAAGCCTGCCCGTTTCGGTGAGCGAGCCTTTGGGCCGCGAAACCTACACGGAGGCTGCAGCCGGGGCAGTCGGCGGGAAGTATTACATCTCGATGAAGGACAGTAGCGGGGCATATCACCTCTTTGTGTTCGACACGGAGAAAGGCTTTTGGCACAGGGAGGACGGCACCCATGCCGCGGCCTTTGCGAAAGCGGGCAGCGAGCTCTATTTTGCGGACGCCGAGAGAAAGCTCCTCATGGCGGTGCGCGGCACGGTGGGCATCGCGGAAGACACGCTCAAATGGCGCGCCGAGACGGGGCTCATCGGCTATAACACGGTGGAGCAGAAATATGTGAGCCGCTTAAATCTTCGGATGCGTCTGCCGAAAGGCTCGTTCTGCGATGTGTTCATCGAGTACGACAGTGACGGGTTGTGGCTCCCGGCCGGGCATATCGACGGAAAGGGCACGGCCACGTTCATGCTGCCGCTTCGTCCGCGCCGGTGCGACCATTTCCGCTTCAAAATTGAGGGCGAGGGCGACGTGCGCGTTTTCTCGTTTTCAAAAATTCTGGAAACAGGGAGTGATGCGTAAATGAATTTCAGGCTCGACCCGCCCGCCGAGCTGCGCGGCACGGCGGATGAGAAGCTCCGCCAAATCTACACCTATCTCTTCTGCCTCTCGGAAAACCTGAACGTTTCGCTGAAAGCGATGAATGTACCGGAGGATCAGGGAAACAGCCAACGCGGCGCTGCCGGAGAAAACGCGCTTTACGCGCAGATCAAAAATACGGAAGAGGCGCTTGAGGCGCATAAAAAAGCGCCCGTTTACCCCGTGAGCGTGGAGTAACGGGCAGAAAGGAAGAAAATGTGAGTACAGTGAAGAAAACGAAAGCGCAGGAAGAGGAGAAAACCTCGCGCTATGCGTACGATGCGGCGGGGAATGCCGCGTATCAGAATGCGCTTTCGAATTTAGAAAAGGCGAAAGCCGAAAAACCGACCTACGCGGGCACGTATGATGCGGCGCTTAAAAAGGTGTACGGCGATCTCGAAAAGCGCGAGCCGTTTAAGTATTCCGTATATGATGACCCGCTCTATAAGCGGTATGAGGATAAGTACACGGCGCTCGGTCAGCGTGCGATGCGCGACACGGTCGGACAGGCTGCGTCCCTCACCGGCGGCTACGGCAACACGTATGCCGAAAGCGTGGGGCAGCAGCAGTACGGGGCGTACTTAGAGAAGCTTTTCGATATTACCCCCGAGCTTTACAATATGGCGCTCGACCGCTACACCATGGAGGGCGATGCGCTT
>JAZNMV010000061.1:0-8192 GCA_045579885.1 Acutalibacteraceae bacterium
CCCATCTTCTTACCCTGAGAGTCAGTGAGAAGAGTGATGGTCATAGCATCCGCATCCTTGCCGAGCTTACGGCGAATCAATTCAGTACCACCGAGCATATTGCTCCACTGGTCATCGCCGCCAAACTGCAGATTGCAGCCGTATTTCTGGTAGAGTGCGTAGAAGTCATAGCTCTGCATGATCATGTAGTTGAACTCAAGGAAGGAAAGACCCTTCTCCATACGCTGCTTGTAGCACTCAGCGCGAAGCATGTTATTAACAGAGAAGCATGCACCGACTTCGCGAAGCAAGTCAACGTAGTTCAGTTTCAAAAGCCAGTCTGCGTTATTTACCATCATAGCCTTGCCTTCGGAGAAATCAATGAAACGCTCCATCTGGCGCTTGAAGCATTCAGCGTTATGGTTGATATCTTCGAGCGTCAGCATCTTACGCATGTCGGTACGGCCGGACGGGTCGCCGATCATTGTTGTGCCGCCGCCGATCAGTGCGATCGGCTTGTTGCCTGCCATCTGAAGACGCTTCATGAGTGTAAGCGCCATAAAATGACCTGCTGTAAGGCTGTCTGCTGTGCAGTCAAAACCAATGTAGAAGGTTGCCTTACCGTTGTTGACCAAATCACGGATTTTCTCTTCATCTGTGACCTGTGCGATCAGGCCTCTGGCCTGAAGTTCTTCATAGATACCCATATCTATCTGTCCTTTCTATTTCGGGGGCATAAGAAAAGCCCCCTGCATTGTTTTGCAGAGGGCGGAATAACCGCGGTACCACCTCAGTTTATCTCGAACTCACATTCGAGACCTCAACGGGTACAAACATACCCTTGCGCTGTAACGTGCACACACGATTCACTCTACTGAATTTCAAGTGAACAGCTCCGGAATGTATTTCCGTATTCCTTCATATCTGCTTACACCAACCGCAGATTCTCTTTGCTGACTGAAAATACGTACTTCTTTCCTTCATAGCCATTGTGCTTATTATAGAGAATGATAGGAAGTTTGTCAAGCGTTCATGTCGCTTTTTTCAAGAATGTTCAACACTTCAGCGAGTTTTTCTTCCGTATCTACCCAGCGCATGAACATTTTAAGCGTCAAATTTTCAGGAAGCTTAAGAGCTTTCATAAGCTGTTTTCGGCGAAGACTGCTGTCCGGAGAACCGGTAAGGCCGAGCTCCATACAATCGGCTGTAGTCAAAGTGATTTTTCTTTCCGAAGCGCTTTCGGCAGCAACACCGGCGGATTTCAATGCTTCTAGAAGAATATCAACAGGAATCCCTTCAACGCCGAGTTTTCCTTCTTTAGAAGGCGCCGCTTTTCTCTTTTCTTTTCCGTATATATCCGGAATATAGATATGCTTTATTTGCTCGGAAGGTACAAAAGAAGTGATGTAATTCCTGATCTGCCTGCCGGCATTATCACTGTCAGTTAGAATCAACAGTCCGCGTTCCGCAGCGAGCCTTTTGATGTAGTTCCTTTTTTCACTGTCTTTGTACACAGAAAAACCGTTTGTTTCAATGATCAGTGCATCCAGAACAGATGAAAGTTTAATTTTGTCATATTTTCCTTCTACGAGGATAGCCTCTTTGATATAGAGCATTTTTTACGTCCTTTTATGATACACTTTCACGATGAGCGGCGTATAAGAGTTTTGAGAAGAGCTTTTCAAGTGCAATTCGGTCCATAGCTTCACCGGTGGAGAGTTTTAAAGTAAGATCACACTCTAAAAACAATTCCAGGCTTTCACGCAGAACTTCCAAAGAAAGATCTCTCATATCCCGTTCCGCATATTTGAGTCGGAAATCGCGCCCTTTGTAATCTCCGTATTCCATCGGTCCCATAGAAGTCTTTCCGCTGTCGATTGCAGCACGTACACGGTACATATCAATGTAGGCACCGCTGAGTACGGAAAGTATGGTAATTGGTTCTTCGCCCTGACTTATCAGCAAATCTAAGAAGGAATAGGCTTTGGTATAGTCTCCTTTAACCAATGCATTACTGAGCAGAAATACGGTGGTTTCCATATTTTTAGTAATGATCTCTTCTACATGCTGATTGGTAATTTCACCTTCTCCTACGAATGCACAGAGCTTTGAAATCTCATTTGCCAGCGTATTTAAATCGTTTCCGGCATAACGGATGATTTTATCGGCGAGATTTTTTGAGAGTGTACAACCGCTTTTTTCAGCTTCTCTGCAGAGATATTTAGATAAATCACTTTCGCTGCGCCGAGCGTAGAAGACACTGCAGCCGATGCTGTCAACTTTTTTGATGAAGTTCCGCCATTTAGCACTTCTTTTAGGATCAATTTCCAATGTCGGCAGAGCAAAAATCAAATGTGTCGTTTCCGGTACATTTTCAATCAATTCTGTGAGTTTATTAAGCTCTGCGGAGCTTAATGTTTCGATATTAAGATCCGATACGGTTACACACTTGTAGCTGGCCATAAAAGGAAGTGCCTCCACAGCATCAGCGATATCATCAATACCGGCGGTGTGAGGGAAAGCATTGAAATTAAATTCCGGAAAATCGGTATTATCCAGTTTTTTCGTTATGCGGAGGAGGTCTCTGCGTACAAGCATTTTCTCATCTCCATAGAGAAAATACAGATTGTTAAGAGTTCCACGCTGAATATGTTCTTTTAGTTTGCTTTCGTTGATTTCCGGCATAATAGATTCCTTTCTCACGGTATCAGCCGTTTCTTATGGTATAAGTTCCGTCCGGTTTAAATGCCAAACATATTGCCTCATTGTCATCTGTAAACAGGTAATCTCCGTTACGCAGGTTTTGCACAGAGTCAGCATATGAATTATCAGAACAAAGAATCGTTAATGATCCGGTTGTCTGTCCTGAATACTCGTCGGTAATCAGTATATCAGCTGTTTGCGGCAAGTAACCTGTCTTGTTTGTATCGATTATGATCTCCTTGTCATACAGCTTAAAAGTGATCCAATCTCCATCCGATGATAAATTTACATTGATATCATTTAAAACAGATACAGAGGTTCCATAGTGATACATATATTTATTTTCGGAAGAGGGATAATAAACCGAATCCGGTAAAAGTACGTTTAGGGTCTTAAAATCGGAAACAAGAACTTCGGAACAGCGTATCTCATTCTCTTCAGAGCCGAAAAACATCCACTCAAGAGTGTCTGTTCCATTGTTTCGAAGAAAATCCGAAATGAGATATCCGTTTCCTTTGCATGAAAAAATTACGGCCTTGGAGTTTTGCTGTAGGGCAAGGCAATGTGTATAGTCATTATCCAGAATAAGCAGTTTAATCTCATTGTACGAAGTAAAGTAATTTACTGTCGATGCACAAACAAATATAACGGCAGCTGAAATGTACGCCACAATGGATAATGGATTTTTGCCGCTGATCCATCGGGATAAAAGAAGGAAGAGAATGGTGATCAAAACTACACTGTGTACGTATTTTCCGGAAATATACAGTGGATTTGGGAATAAGCTCGAGATCGTTTTTACAATGAAGTTTTGAAAGCGAACTAAAAGTCCTGTTGCTAAAATCAGCGGTGCTGCTGTGGGCGTCAAAACCGGAACGCTAAGTAAAATAACTGTAGGAATACCAAGTCGGATGATCCATGCAGAAATATAGAGAACAAGTAAGGAGGTCAGTATAGACAGTATATTGACTGTGCCGAAAACGTAGACCTGCACGGGAAGTGTACCTAAAACGGCTGAAACAGAACTAACTATAGGTGTGAGCAGCAATAATACGCTTCGCTTAAACTTTTTGTTTTGAATACGTGAAGTGCAAAATTCAATCATACGCGGAGACAAAGAAATCATTCCAAGTGTTGCTGTAAACGACAAAAGCAGTGATACGTCTCCGATAGCAAATGGGTCAAAGAGAAGCAAAATAAGTGCAGCAATAGCCAATGAGTTTAAAGAATCGGCTTTTCTCCCGAGCAGCAGGCCTGTAAGTAAAATGATCTGCATAATTCCGCTTCGCAGAACAGAAACAGAAAAACCGGAAACAGCCATGAAAAGAAGAACGGCCGGATATGTGCATATAATGGCATAACGTCTGCGTATACCTAAAAAGAGCAATGTACCAAGTATAGACTGTGTAAGGATCGACATATGCATACCGGAAATAACTAGTATGTGTGAAGCACCTGCAGTTCGGTAGCTGTTGTTCAGCGTCTCCGGAATAGTGTCTCGAATGCCGATTAGCATAGCAGATAATACAGAAGCTTCTTCAAGCGATAAGACGGATGTGGTTTTATTTTCAAGATACTTACGCAGTGATGATAAATGATACCTGAAACTGCGAACATCACTCTTTAGTACGGTAAGTAATTCATGATCGGTGATATATCCGCCAAGTACATTGCCTTTCGCGAGATTGGAAGTCTTAGAAGACAGCCCGGTCTGAGACTCAAAGTCATAAAATTTAACTGTGCACAGAATTTCATCACCGATTTCGGTATTCAGTGATTCGCGGTGTGAGAGATAAATCGTAAAATCGGTTGGCTTTGCGGGATCTCCTATAGAATACACATGGGCTTTGTAGTAAAAATTACCGTTATCTTCATCAGGAAGAGAAAGAATCTTAGCTTGAATCGGGTAAGTTTCTCCGGTGTATGGTTCAAATGGTACAACTTCGAGCGCGTAGGAACAGAAGTAGTAACCGAAGAAAAAAGAAGCGGTCAGTAAAACAAGGAGCGCATACGGATTCCGCTTGTATATGCGAGTGAGTAAAAAGAGAATACTAAGAAAAGCACTTCCTATACAAAGAAACAGACTATAGGAAATTTCAAGAAAAGTTGCTGTAAGAAGTGTGCCGAAAGCGGTAAAACCCAGCCAAACGGCAGGTCGTATTATTTCACGTCTTTCCATAGTTATCTGATTGAAAGAAGGATGTTACGGATCTCATCAAAATTTTCAACTTCATATGTTACAGAAGTCGCTGGATCAGCCGTAATATGGGTTGGATTGTACCATATAGAATCCATGCCGGCATTTAATGCACCGCGCATATCGGAGGAAAGTGAATCTCCGATTACAATGCAGTCATCGGGCTTAGAACCGGGAATGTGCGAGAGAACGTAGTCAAAATAGCGTTTGTCAGGTTTTGCGTATCCTGTGGTTTCGGAAATAAAGTAATTCTTGATATAGCGTAATATACCGGAATGCTCTAAACGTGTTTTCTGTGAAGAAGCATTTCCGTTCGTTACGATATAAAGCGTGTAGTACTTGCAAAGATCAGACAAAAGCTGTTCAGCACCGGGAAATAATGTACCGGTTTCACCGAGTGCACCGAAGTACAGGTCGTTGATCCAATTGGGGTCGAGACGCGGTAAATCTGCTTCTTTAAAAAAATCTATAAAGCGATTATTGAATAACTCTGATTTTGTGCATAAGCCTTGCTCAAAGCGGCGCCACCAAAACTTATTATGCTTTTCGTACAGTTCCATAAGATCATCGGTCAACGGCTTCGCTTTTGAAAGGCCTGAAGACTCATACATATATCGAAAGGCGTAGTCCATATCATGTTCGAAATCCATGAGAGTACCATCAATATCGAAAAGAAGATACTTATACATATGAAACAGCATCCTTTCAAGAAAAATAGTGAATAGCAAGCGCACCCAGTATAATGACGTGTACCGTGAAGAAAAGCGGGAGCGTTATCATAAACTTCGGGTGCTTTGTTTTATGGCGTATTAAGAGCATTACGATCCATTCGCCTAATGCACCGCCTAATGCACCTACAAGAAGTAAATGCTTTTCAGGAATTCTCCAACGGCCGTTTTTAGCCAGCTTCTTATCACGAAGTGTCAGTATTACAGCTAAAAGGTTAATACAAAGAAGATATACAAATAAAATCTTAAGAAGTAGCAGTTCTATATTTGTCATGAAGAAACAGTCCGTTTCATAGGTATTATTCTAATATATTTTACAGTAAATCCGTCTTGAGGTCAAGCTATGTGCCGATATGATAAAGGAGAGAAAAATATGGTTGTAATAAAGAAAAGTCATTATATTTTGGTACTATTAACATTAGTGTTGGCGGTGGCTATCACAGCATGGATTACTTCGAAAAAAGATAATCCCGTATCAATCATAGAAGAGAAAGAGCTAATATTAGAAACCGATAACACTTCTGAAGTGAAGCAGAAGATAATTGAACCGTTTATTGGTGTGTGGATTCCATATTTCTCTTTAACATCCGATTTTTCGGAAGAGGAATTTAAGCAGAACTTCATGAAGCAACTGAATGCAGCGGCAGAGATTCATGCATCCGCTGTTTTTGTGCATATTCGTCCGTTTGGGGACAGCCTATATCCTTCAGAATATGAACCTTGGTCACACCTCCTGACAGGTACGCAAGGACAGGATCCGGGATATGACCCACTACAATTTATGATTGAGCAGACACATGCATATGGCATGGAATTTCATGCCTGGCTCAACCCGCTTCGAATATCAACCGGAAAAACACCGAGTGAACTTTCAACTGAAAGCTTCTACGTTCAAAACAAAGATATGTATCCGCACTATTTTATGGAATATGAAGATGCTGTATATTATAATCCCGCAGTTAATGAGATAAGAGAAAGAATAGCAAATGCTGCAGCGGAGATTGTCGAAAAGTATGATGTGAATGGGATTCATTTCGACGATTATTTCTATCCGGACGATGGTGTGAATCTTGACGCGAATTCATACAGAACTTATGCTGAGCACACAGAGGATCCACTTAGTCTTCACGAGTGGCGAAAAACAAATATAAATGTACTTATTGCGTCTGTGTATCGGAAAGTTAAAAAGGCAGATACTGATGTTGTGTTTGGGATTTCGCCGCAAGGCAATATTGCAAACGATATAGGAATCGGCGCGGATGTATATACATGGTGCGCTCAAAACGGTTATTTGGATTATATATGTCCTCAGCTGTATTATCCTTTGGAAGGCGGATCGCTTCAGTTTGAAGATACACTTAAAGAATGGAGAAATCTCATGAAGGACAGCAACGCTGAAATGTATGTTGGTCTTGCTGCGTATAAGCTAGGAACAAAGGCGGATTCCGGCGCTTGGGAACATTACGAGGAGATTGTTGCCGAACAGATGAAGCTTTGTTCTTCTTATAATACGGACGGTATCTGTTTCTATGCGGTGGACGATTTGCAGGAAGACAGTATACGAACGGCGGTAAAAGCCAATACAGAAGCGTTTTTGAGTGAACTTACAGAAACAAAGTGAAACACCTTGCAATAATATTTTAGTCATGCTATACTTATCAATACATATTCTATCATTAGGGGGCACCAGATATGTCCAATGAATTCAACGAAATCGCAGCAAGACTTCGTGAGCTTAGAGAGGTCAGCGATTATACGGTTGAGCAGCTTGCAGAAGAATTAGCAATTGATGCCGATGTATACCGTACTTATGAAGAAAATGGTAAGGATATACCGATCAGCGTTATTTATGCGGTTGCCAATAAATTCGGGGTTGATTTTACGGAGATCGTAACCGGTGTTCCGGCGAAACTTGATAGTTACCATATTGTTCGCAGAGGTCGCGGCAGAGTTGTAAACCGTAATCCGGAGTACTATTTTGAAGATCTTGCTTTCCGCTATTACGGAAAGATTATGCAGCCGCTGTTAGTTACCCTTGAGCCAACAGATAAGCCAGCCGGTCTCATCACGCACAGTGGCCAGGAATTTAACATGGTGTTAGAGGGCACTGTTGTTGTAAATTATGATGGTGAGGAGTATACCCTTACAGCGGGTGACTCGATATATTTCAACCCCACAAAGCCGCATGGTCAGCGCTGCGGCGGAGATACAAAAGCACGTTTCCTGACAGTGATTGCTGAGTAATGGAAACCTAAAAAGGAATGTTATTTTATGTTACTCGACCGTTTTTTGCCTCGTGTTGAGTTTGAATCTTACGAGGATTTTAAAGCAAATTATAAAGTGAATGTACCGGAAAACTTCAATTTCGGTTTTGATATTGTAGACGCTTGGGCAGACAGTGAACCTGAAAAGAGAGCGCTGGTATGGTGCGATGATCATGGTGGAGAAAAATTCTTCACATTTACGGACATCAAAAAAATGTCAAACCGTGCAGCGAACTTCTTTAAAAGCATTGGCATAAAAAAAGGAACGGTAGTTATGCTCATCCTTCGTCGCCGATGGGAATACTGGGTATGTGCAACGGC
>JAZNMV010000062.1:0-3717 GCA_045579885.1 Acutalibacteraceae bacterium
GATGTCTTTACAGTCTCCTATAACAAGCTCCTCACCGTTTGCGTCTACAAGCACACGCAGCGGTTCGGACTCCTTGCAGCCGGAAAAAAGTCCCGTCAGCATTGTAAGTGCTATAAATACAGCTAAAATCCTCTTTTTCAACATAGTCATAAACCTCCCGTTAAAGCAAAATCTCCTTTTTCAAAAGCTAAAGTTTTCTGCCATATATGCGTTTCGCGTGCAGCGGCCTATCTCCGCCGCACGCGAAACATTACAGTATACGATTGGGACATTATTCAGTTTTTACCAATTCGCCTTTGCTGCTTAAACAACGGTAGCCTTCATACAGCGGCTCTGCGTAGAGCACCTCATCGCAGCTTGAGCAGTTGTAAACACGCATTACAGTACCGCGTTCATGGATGTGGAAACAACCGAAATCAAATGTACTGTAAAACTCGCAATCCCGTTTAATTGCAGCATCATGCGAGTGGAAATACTCACCGGATACAAGATGCATACCCTTGCAGTCGCAGCGGGATAGCGTGATCACATTTCCGGCGGTATTCGCGAAAGATTCAAATTCGGATGCGTGTACAGTGGGATTTGTTAAGAAGCCGACTGCGAGTATTACGCAGAGCACCAGCGCAAAGGCTGTTGTACGCTCGCCGATGTTCTTGAACCATACAATGGACTTAATGCGTCTCTTCACGCCCACTTCGCCGAATGCGACCGGGCTGAGTGCGACCATTTTACGGCGAATGCTGCAATCGAGCAAGGACTGTGCATATTCGCGTTTTTCCTCAACAGCCATTTGACTGAGCACACACTCGTCGCAGGCGAGTTCAATGTCGTGGCCGAAGCAGAAGTAAGCGAGCCAGATCAGCGGATTGAACCAATACACACAAAGCAGGAAGAAGCCCAGCATCTTCCACAGCGAGTCATGCCTTGCGATGTGGGCACGCTCGTGGAGCAGCACGCTGCGCGTCTGTGTGTGCCCCATGACGGAGGGTAAATAGATGCGCGGCTTTATTACACCGAGCACGAATGCCGAAGCGATATCGTCACAGATATACACGTTTCCGCCGCAGCACAGAGAAGCGCGCACCTTGCGGCGCAGCCGGATCTCGGCGGTCACACCGTAGAGGAGAAGCAAAGCCGTGCCGATGACCCAAATGACGCTGCATATCTCCATAGCGGAATCGTACCAGACTTTCGGTATGACAGCGGCTGCATCGAACCGGTTATCCAAATACAGATTTACCGATGTGTCGACTTGTTCTATGCCGCTGTGCACGACCATTCGCCCGAGGTCGAAGGACGGTGCGATGGTTTGTGTGCTCGGGATCAGGCTGAATGTGCTTTCGAAGAGAAACGGTAATATGAGACGAATGCCGACGATCCCCCACGTAAGGCAGAAGACGCGCCGGGGAAACCGCTGCAGTACTATCCGCAGTAAAAGAATGACCGCGACAAGCCATCCCGCAGCTATACTGCGGTTGAGCAGTTCTAAAAATATTACCCGGATCATTATTTCATTCCGATCTGATCAACCAGTTTTTTGATTTCGTCGATTTCTTCTGTTGTCAGCTGCTTGCGTGCCGTAAACGCTGCAATGAAGGCGGGCAAAGAGCCGTCAAAGGCAGTGTCTACAAGCTGCTCACCACGAATTGCATAGAATTCGTCGCGCGTGATGAGTACCGTAACGCAGCTGTCTTCCATTTTGAACATGCCTCTTTCACACAGCTTTCTCAGAACCGTGTATGTTGTCGGGCGCTTCCAGTTCAGTTCTTTTGCGCAGATCTGAACAAGCTCTCGCGTCGACATCGGCGCATGCTCCCAAACGATATCGGCAAAACGTGCTTCCACTACACCTAAACTTAAATTTTCCATTTTGATTCCTCATTTTCTTGTTTATTTGGGGTAAACCTCACTTATAGTTTACGGTTTATAAACAAATTTGTCAAGTGGTTGAAAGAAAATAGGTGAGATTTCCGGTGCGCTTTTTCCTTGAAATATACGCAGCGTCACTTTGTCGGCAAACTTTCCTCTTGCTCAAATGAATCGTATACGTTATACTAAATATAACAACAACGCAGAAAGCAATTTTGAAAGGTAAAGATATTATGGATAACAGAGAATGGTTCAGAGAAGCGAAATACGGTATGATGGCACACTGGGGGCTTTACTCCATGCTCGCCGGTGAATATAAGGACCGCCGCGTAGAGACGTACGCGGAGTGGATCCAGAGCTATATGGCGATCCCGAACAAGGAGTACCACGGCCTTGCAAAGCTGTTTAACCCGGTTTATTTCGATGCGGACGAGTGGATCCGCCTCGCAAAGGATGCCGGTATGAAATACTTTGTTTTCACCTCGAAGCATCACGACGGTTTTGCGCTGTTCCACAGTAAGGCAGATAAGTTCAACGTTGTGGACGCTTCTCCGTTCGGCCGTGACGTTGTCGGCGAGCTCGCAGAAGCTTGCTATAAGCACGGCTTAAAGTTCGGCCTTTATTATTCGCAGGAGCTCGACTGGGCGCATCCGCATGGCGGCGGTTACGATAACCCGAACCCGGCAGCCGGTGTTTCCTGGGACAACAGCTGGGACTTCACAGACCGCGAGCATAAGGATTTCTCCATCTGCTTTGAGGAGAAGATCAAGCCGCAGGTGAAGGAGATCCTCACAAACTACGGCGATCTGTGCCTCATCTGGTTCGACGTGCCGCACACCATTACACCGGCACAGAGCCTTGAGCTCAATCATCTCGTAAAAGAGTACCAGCCCGATTGCCTCATCAATTCCCGTATCGGCAACGGTGCTTACGACTATGTTTCTCTCGATGATAACGAGTACCCGGCAGAGCGCCCGGCAGAGGCTGTAGACATGGATCCGAACAGCCTTGGCGGCTTTAAGTGGTCTCCGTATAACCTCTACGAGACCGCCGGTACGCTGAACAGCTCCTGGGGCTATAAGTATTACGATCAGAACTGGATCACCCCGGAGACGGTCCGTCAGCGCCGCGAGCACCTGAACAACATGGGTGTAAACTATCTCCTGAATGTCGGCCCCGATGCGCTCGGCCGCATCCCGTCCTTCTCGAAGGAGATCCTGCTTGCAGCTAAAGATTGATTTTTCGAAAAAGGTTGCCTTTGGGCAGCCTTTTTTGCTGCGTAAATCAAGAATAAATTTTGAATTTTCAGCAGAATACTTGAAACTTTCGGTGAAAAGCCGTAAAATATTAAGTTGGACAAACTGTATTTTATTTATGAAAGGATATATAAAGAAAATGACAAAGATCGATATTTTTTCCGGCTTTCTCGGTGCCGGCAAAACAACGCTGATCAAGAAGCTGATCGGCGAGGCTTTTCAGGGGGAGAAGCTTGTTCTGATCGAAAACGAATTCGGTGAGATCGCGATCGACGGCGGCTTTTTGCAGGATGCCGGTATTGAGATCACCGAAATGAATTCCGGCTGCATCTGCTGCAGCCTTGTCGGCGACTTCGGCGAAGCTCTGAAGAAGGTTCTCGACCAGTTTCACCCGGACCGCATCCTCATCGAGCCCTCCGGTGTCGGTAAGCTGAGCGATGTTATCCGTGCTGTAGAAGACCTCCACATGGAGGATGTCGTGCTGAACAGCTTCACGACCGTAGCCGATGCAAACAAGTGTAAGATGTACATGAAGAATTTCGGCGAGTTCTATAACGATCAGGTCGAGCATGCAAACTGCATCATTCTGAGC
>JAZNMV010000063.1:0-4215 GCA_045579885.1 Acutalibacteraceae bacterium
CCGGGTCTTTGTTGCCCGGCACAGCCATCACGCGAACCAGAAGACCCGCACCGCGCAGAATAGGGATCGCACGCTGCGCCGCTTTCTGACCGGCTTCGTCGGAGTCGTAACAGATAATAACTTCCTTGGCATATCTCGACATGATGCGCGCCTGCTCTGCTGTAAGTGCCGTGCCAAGCGACGCGATCGCATTTTCAAAGCCTGCTTTATGCAGGGAAATGACATCCATATAACCCTCGGCGAGGATCAGCCTGCCGTTATCGAGTGCGTTCTTCGCAAAATTCATTGCAAACAGACCGCTGCTCTTATGGTAGACCGGTGTGTCCGAAGTGTTAATATATTTCGGCTTTTCATCCGTGAGGATTCTTCCGCCGAACGCCACAACATTGCCGCGCAGATCGATGATTGGGAACATCGCACGCGAGTGGAAACGGTCCATTGCTCTGCCGGAGCGTGTCTGCACAGCAACATTCGCCTGGATCATCTCGCTCTCGGAATACCCCTTCGAGCGCAAATGATTTACAAGTGCAAAACGGCTTTCCGGTGCCCAGCCGAGACCGAACCTGCGAATGATCGGCATTGGAAGACGGCGTCTCGTGAAATAGTCGAGACCGGGTTTACCCTCGGGTTTTAACAACTGTGCCGCAAAGAACCTTGCCGTCTCACGGTTGATCTCCAGCACGCGCTGACGAAGACGCGACATGGAATCGTCCACACCCTGTTCCGGGACCTGCAGACCCGAACGCTGTGCCAGAAACTTGACCGCTTCTATGTAGTCTAAATTTTCAATTCTCCGAATGAACGTGATCACATCGCCGCCGGCACCGCAGCCGAAGCAATAGAACGAACCGTTCTCCGGATACAGATTAAAAGAACCTGTTTTTTCATTATGGAACGGACAAAGTCCCACCATATTTTTGCCGCGCCTTTTCAGGTTGACATACGATGAAACAACATCCGTAATATCGGAGCGTGATTTCAGCTCCTGCATAAAGGATTCCGGCAGTGCCAAGATCACAGCCTCCTTTCAAAGATATAGGGACGTTATGGAGTTGTCCAGGCTTTCGGAACAAACAGATCACTGTAGAGGTCGACCGCAAAGCGATCTGTCATGCCTGCAATGTAGTCGCAGGCAGCCTGTTCTTTTCCGTCTTCCTCCGCAATGCGCTGCATGCTGTCCGGCAATCGCTCGGGATGACGAACATAATAAGAAAACAGGCTTTCTATCACGTGGGGAACCTTCTTTTCCTCACGCTTGGCGTAATCATTCAGATATACCGCCTTATACATATATTCATGCAGGGCGTAGTATGCTTCCAAAATATCCGCATCCATTCCGACCTGCCCGTTTTGACTGTTTAAAATCATGGAGTTGACCATGGTAGTGATACGTGCGCTCTTTGAGCCACCGAGCACCTCGATGATCTCCCTTGGGATATCCGTTTCTGAAATAACACCGGCACGGATCGCATCATCGATATCGTGATTCATGTAGGCGATCTTGTCCGCCCAGCGGATGATCCTTCCCTCCATGGTCACGGCTTCCTGCCCTGAAGTGTGGCAGCGAATACCGTCTCGCACTTCAAACGTAAGATTCAGTCCGCGCCCGCTGTTTTCCAAACGCTCGACCACACGTACGCTCTGCTCATAATGCCGGAAACCGCTCGGCATCAAATTGTTCAGCGCACGCTCTCCGGCATGCCCGAACGGCGTATGTCCGAGATCGTGTCCGAGTGCCACCGCTTCCGTGAGATCTTCGTTGAGCCTTAATGCCCGCGCGATCGTCCGTGCGATCTGCGAAACCTCCAGCGTGTGGGTCAGACGTGTTCTGTAGTGGTCGCCTTCCGGAGACAGAAACACCTGCGTTTTTTGCTTTAACCGGCGGAATGCTTTACAGTGGATGACCTTATCTCTGTCCCGCTGATACGGCGTGCGAAGGTCGCACTCAGGGATCAGTATCTCCCTGCCGCGCGTATTTTCCGATAACGCCGCAAAAGGAGAAAGCGTCTCGCGTTCGATACGCTGTGTTTGAGTCCGGATGCAGATCTTCCCGTTTTCCATATATTCACCGATCTTTCCGCGCAAAGCGCACAATATCCCTGTGTTTCATCCTCCTACTATATTTATACGCAGTAAATTACAAAATTACTTCATTACTCTTCAAATTCAAAATATTTTTTTCCGGTCTCCTCGGCTGTGACCTGTCCGTTTGTCGCATCGGCAAGCTTTTTATTGAATCCGCCGAGCAGTTCTGGATCCATGTGGAATTTTACCGTAACCTTTTCCTCGAAGACCGTATCATCCGTAACACCGCCGCATTCCGGAACAAGGGAGGCTACTCTGCCGTACTGACCGTAGTCGCAGGAAAGCTCCATCATCAGGCATTCACGCATTGTGATAATGCCTGCCGCCTGCAATGCAATGGAGGCCGTGTGGGAATATGCGCGGACAAGTCCGCCGCCGCCCAAAAGAATGCCGCCGAAATAACGGGTCGCAACGACTACAAGGTCTGTAACGCCGCTTTTCTGCAGTACATCGAGAACCGGTATTCCGGCTGTGCCCTGCGGCTCACCGTCATCCGAATAGCGCATGATGCCGCCGCGGATGATGTACGCATAAACATTGTGGGAAGCATCCCAGTGCTTCGACTTTTTCTCCGCGATAAATGCGAGTGCCTCTTCCTCGGTCTTAACCGGTTTCGCATAACCGATGAAACGGGATTTCTTTTCTATGAAAGCATCCTCTGCCTCACAGAGAATCGTTTTATACTGCGCCATACCTTCAGCCCCCTCAAAAGAAAAAACGGGCGATGCCCAAAAGCACCGCCCATAACCGATACGTATAAAAATTACTTCATGCCGTAGCGCTTCTTGAACATGTCAACACGACCGCTTGTATCAACCAGCTTCTGCTTGCCGGTGTAGAACGGATGGCACTTGGAGCAAATTTCAACACGGATGTCCTTCTTAGTGGAACGAGTGTGAATGACATTGCCGCATGCGCAGGTAATTGTCGTATCCTCATAGTTCGGATGAATATTCTTCATATCTGTCACCTCTTTCGGCTGATCTTTGCGGTTACATAGAACATAACATAAGAGATATTAGCACAAACGAATTCAAAATGCAAGTTTTTTTTGCGAAAAAACGAAAGATTTTTGCGAAAAATCTTATTCTGCCAAAAGACGGCGCAGCATCCGCTCCGATTACGTGATCAGCTCTCTTCGGGGAATACGTAACGTGCTTTGTATTTTGCAAACTGCTCCGCAAACACGGCAGATTCGTGAAGCTCACCGGCCTTCAGTGCATTCAGGTACTCGTGCGCTTCCAGCTTACCCTCAACGACCTGAAGCATCTCAATAGCTACGTTGGAACAGTGGTCCGCCGTACGTTCACAGGCAGTCAGCAGGTCTTCCAGCACGAAGCCGTACTCTACGGTGCACAGACCATCTCTCAGGCGGCGTACATGACGCGACTTTACTTCACGCACAAGTGCATCGACTACCTGCTCCTGCGGCTCAATTTTAGCAGCCATCTCTCTGTCAAAGCTGCCGTAGGCTGCAACGGTACGGTCTACTATATCCAAAACAGCCTGCTCCAGAACAGCGAGCTCGCCCCTAGCCTGCTTGGAAAACTCGATCTTCTTGTCTTCGATCTCCAGGGCAGCTTTTGCGACTGCCATGGCGTGGTCTGCCATACGCTCGATATCCGCAACGGTATACAGCAGCGTATTCAGAACGCGGTTATCATGAACCGAAAGGTTCATATCTGAAAGCTTTACGAGATATGTATTCAGTCCGTCCTCGTAACGGTCGGTCCTGTCTTCCAGTTCTATGATCTGCTCCATGACGCCGGCCTCAAACTTCTTCGTGAGACCCATGGCCAGATGCATAGCCTTCGCTGCATCCGCAGCCATCTCGCCTGCGATTTCATGTGCACGCTGTACGGCAACAGCTGGTGTAGCCAACAGACGGGCATCCAGAAGCTCGATCTTTTCCGGCTCTTTAACTTCCGGAACAAGTACATAAGCCAGCTTTACGAGCAGACCGTTCAGCGGCATGAGCACTGCTGTAGCTATCAAGTTAAAGCCTGTGTGGATAACAGAAATATCCCAGGCCTGTACACTATCACCAAGGAACTTCCACTCGATAAATACGTTTACACCGTAGAAGATCGCCGCAAACATCACCGCACCGACCACATTGAACAGCAGGTG
>JAZNMV010000064.1:0-6736 GCA_045579885.1 Acutalibacteraceae bacterium
TCCTAAGACCGCTTGGGCCTCCGACTTCATTCGGTGCAAAGAAATCACGTCCGCCGTCCACGGAAAGTCGGTACATGAACACCTGCATAGCCGCCGCAAATTCGAGGCAGGCGAATACACCGCCTTTGGCGTTCAGCGCGAGATCCTTATCGTCGAGGGTGTTTAAACCGACGATGTAACCGTTTTTATGCTCATTCTTCATGTATCTTGCAAGCTTTAAGAGCTTCTGCTCGTCACGGCCGCCGTTGTTGAGCAAAATTACAGCGTGATTGTGGTTATAGCCGTAGTTCGGGCCGTGCATACCTTCGTCGAGCTCATAGCCGGCGCTCGGAAACTGCGGTGCTTCCCATACCTTTACGGCAGCTTCCACAGCTACGCCGTAGAGGGAATCTGCACCTGTGAAAGCAATAAAAGCAGACTTCATAATGCGGCGCTTGCAGCGATCCACCCAGTTTTCGGCATCACAAATAACAACGGGAATATTTTCGGCAGCAGCGGCAGCCTGCTGCATGTAGCCTGCGTAATCGGTTTCCGAAACCGTACCGCGTCTGCAGCCAAGCTCAAGGCCGAGCAGCATCAATGTGAAAACGGTCGTGCTGTAACCGATCGTGCGCATGGGATATTCCTCGCGTCCGCATCCCATGTCGATAAACGCACCGGCTTCACGGGCAATCGGTGTATCGGCCTTTTCAGAGATACAGACGGACATGTAGCCCTGTGCGTTCACATATTCTACGGCTTCCTGTGTTACGGTAGAAGTACCTGTCTGGGAAATGAACACGTGGAGTGCATGTGGGTTGCGTACGGAAAAGCTGTAGAGAAACTCGTTCGGCAGCACGGGTGTGACACGAACACCGGAAACGGATTCCATAAAATACCGCGCGGTTGCAGCACTGTTATATGAGGTACCGGAGCCGATGAGGCAGATCTCATTGATCGAGTTCGGATCGTATTTTGAAAATACATCGTCAAAAAGCTTGTGTCCGCGTTCGATATGTGCGAGCAGCAGAGAAGGGATCCTTTTGATGCAATCGAGCATGGTTACCATAATTTCGTTTCCTCCTTATTCCTGTATGCAGAAATTATGCAGGTCGATATCCGGGTTCTTATGACGGATCGCCATGATCAGTGCGCCGACTTCGGGGGAATATGTCGGGTCAACGAGTTTTGCACCGCCTGCTTCTATACGTTTTCTAAGCGGAGCGAGTGCGCACTCACCGGCTTTAAAGAGGCCGCCGGAGTAGGATACGGGGTAATTTGTGCCGGTGAGACCGAGCTTTTCTGCCGTGACCCGAATACCGTTCCAGAGTTCTTCCGCACCGCGTTCGTAGATTTCTGCGGCCGCGGGGTCACCTGTTTTCCATATTTCGGCGAGAAGCCGCTGCAGCTCGGGCAGACCGTTGCCGGTAATGACATTTACATTCAGATCGTGAATAAAGAATTCATCGTTTGTAACACCAAAACGCTCGCGGAACATAGTGTAGAGCTGTGTGCGCGGACGACGTCCATCCGCCTGCTTTGTCCATTCCTGTACAAGCTGCTGTCCGTGCCATGTGCAGGAGCCTTCGTCACAGCCGGCGCCCCAGCAGCCCCATCCGCCGGTTCGTGCTTCTTCGCCTTCGGCGTTTACACCGTATACAACGGAGCCGGTTCCGGCGATCACATTGATGCCCGGTGTGCAAAGGAGGGAGCCTGCCCAGCCGACGTATGTATCGCACTGACAGACGATGCGGTCCGGAGAAAGCACTGCGGCACAGGCTTCTTCCGGGTCTGTCTTGGCGTTTTCACCTTCACCGTAGCCACTGATACCAAGGCCCAGACAAGCGATATCATCCGGGGTGATTCCGGCTTTTTCGCAGACAGCCTTTACACCGTCGTGCACCATGCGGTACACGCCTTCCTTGCCATCTGCAAGTACGGTGCAGCCGACAGCCTGATGGCGTGCGTAAATGCGGCCTGTTTCATCGCCGAGTAAAAAGGCGGCTTTTGTTCCGCCGGAGTCTATTCCGAGATAATACATACGATCACCGAACCTTAATGTAAAAGATTTGATTATTTTTCCAATCTCATCATAGCATATCGCCGGTCGGTAGGCAAGGGGAAAAGACTTGGCTATGCAAAAGTCGGCAACCAAAAAATTCTTTTAAAAAACACTCGACAAGTAGCATTAGATAGTGTATACTGGTTGATGCTCGGACTTGTAAAAATGAAGAGTTAACACAACATCTTGTGTTTGTGGATAAATATACAAAGGGCAGAAGAAAGCTTGGTTTACAGAATTTTTAAGGAGGAAAGATCGGATGAAGATCATTAAACGCAACGGTTCGGAAGCTGTTTTTGATATTACAAAAATCATCGCGGCAATTACACAGGCGAATAATGCAGATGAGCAGACCAAAGAGCTTACCGCAGAGCAGATTCGTGAAATTGCAGCCAAAGTGGAGAGCGCCTGTTTGGATATGGGACGCGCACCCACGGTTGAAGAGGTTCAGGATCTTGTTGAGAACGGTATCATGGATGCAGGTGCTTTTGAAGTGGCAAAGCGCTATATCCGTTACCGTTATGTCCGTTCTCTGGCGCGCCGTGCAAATACAACGGATAATCAGATCTTAAGTCTCATTGAATGCAACAATGAGGAAGCTAAGCAGGAAAATGCAAACAAGAATCCGACCGTGAACAGTGTGCAGCGCGACTACATGGCGGGCGAAGTTTCCAAAGATATTACACGCCGTATCCTGCTGCCGCAGGAGATCGTGGAAGCACATGAACAGGGCATCATCCATTTCCACGATACGGATTATTTTGCGCAGCACATGCACAACTGTGATCTCGTGAATCTTGAGGACATGCTGCAGAACGGTACGGTCATTACCGGTACGCTGATCGAAAAGCCGCACAGCTTTTCCACAGCCTGCAACATCGCAACGCAGATCGTAGCACAGGTTGCAAGTAACCAGTACGGCGGACAGAGCATCAGCCTTGCGCATCTTGCACCGTTTGTACAGGTTTCGAGAGATAAGATCCGTGCGGATGTTTTGCTCGAGATTGCAGAACTCGGCGGCGACCCGACTGAAGAGAAGGTTTCCCGCATCGTTGAGCGCCGTCTGCGCAAGGAGATCGAACGCGGCGTACAGACCATTCAGTATCAGGTCGTGACATTGATGACAACAAACGGACAGGCTCCGTTTATCACCGTTTTCATGTACCTGAACGAAGCGAAGAACGAGCAGGAAAAGCGCGACCTTGCGCTGATCATCGAAGAGGTTCTTCTGCAGCGTTATCAGGGCGTTAAGAATGAAAAGGGCGTTTGGGTCACACCGGCGTTCCCGAAGCTCATTTATGTTCTGCAGGAAGATAACATTGCTCCCGGCGGTGAATATTATTACCTCACCGAGCTTGCGGCAAAGTGTACCGCAAAGCGTATGGTACCGGACTATATTTCCGAAAAGAAAATGATGGAGCTCAAAGAGGGCAACTGCTTCCCGGTCATGGGCTGCCGCAGTGCACTTAGCCCGTGGAAAAATGAACAGGGAGAGTACCAGTTCTACGGTCGTTTCAATCAGGGCGTTGTTACACTGAATCTCGTCGATGTAGCGCTTAGCTCCGGCGGCGATATGGAGAAGTTCTGGAAAATCTTTGATGAGCGTCTTGAGCTGTGCTATAAGGGACTTATGTGCCGCCATAACCGTTTGAAAGGTACACTGTCCGATGCAGCGCCGATCCTATGGCAGTACGGTGCGATCGCACGTCTTAAGAAGGGCGAACCGATCGACTCGCTCCTGTACGGCGGCTATTCCACTATTTCTCTCGGCTATGCCGGTCTGTGTGAGTGTGTACGCTACATGACAGGCAAGTCCCATACCGACCCGAGTGCAACACCGTTTGCACTGGCTGTTATGAAGTATATGAATACAGCCTGTGAGAAATGGAAGGCAGAGACCACGATCGGTTTCGGCATCTACGGTACGCCGCTTGAAAGCACAACATATAAGTTTGCAAAGTGCTTGCAGAAGCGTTTCGGCATCATCAAGGGCGTAACGGATAAAGCTTATATTACAAACAGCTACCATGTACATGTTACAGAGCCGATCGATGCATTTGAGAAGCTCGCATTCGAGGCACAGTTCCAGGCACTTTCCACCGGCGGTGCGATCAGCTACGTTGAAGTGCCGAACATGCAGCAGAATCTTGAAGCGGTTCTGCAGATCATCCGTTATATCTACGAAAACATCATGTATGCGGAACTCAATACAAAGAGCGACTACTGCCAGGCCTGCGGCTACGACGGCGAGATCCGTATCGTAGAAGATGACGGTAAGCTCGTTTGGGAATGCCCGAACTGCGGCAACCGCGATCAGGACACGATGAACGTTGCGCGCCGTACCTGCGGCTATATCGGCACACAGTACTGGAATCAGGGACGCACGGCTGAGATTAAAGAACGCGTTCTCCACCTGTAATCTCAACCGCCAAAATTTAACAAAAGGGAACGGTCTGCCGTTCCCTTTTTATACAGAGGAGAAATTTATGTATTACGGCGAGATCAAGAAAACGGATATCGCAAACGGCTACGGTGTTCGCGTGTCACTCTTTGTTTCGGGCTGTACACGGCACTGTAAAAACTGTTTCAACCCGGAGACGTGGAGTTTCACGTTCGGAAAGCCGTTCACGGCGGTGACGGAAGAGGAACTTCTGAAGGCACTTGAACCGGGGTATATCAACGGTTTGACCGTACTGGGCGGCGAGCCGATGGAAATTGAAAACCAGCGTGCACTCGTACCGTTTCTGCGCCGTGTACGTGAAAAGTATCCTGAAAAGGATATCTGGTGCTACAGCGGTTCAACTTTGGAAACAGATATGCTCGAAGATGGTGGACGAAACCGCTGTGAAGTTACGGATGAATTTTTAAGTTTTTTGGATGTACTGGTGGACGGTGCATTCGTGGAAGAGCTTAAGGATATTACACTGCGTTTTCGGGGTTCATCGAACCAGCGGATCATCGATATGAAAAAAACAAGAGAAAGCGGCGTGCTCACGCTGTGGAATGCTCTGTAACGGGAGGAATAAACAATGAAGAAAATTGCAAGCTTTACAGTAAATCACGATGTTCTCACAAAGGGTATGTACGTATCCCGCGTAGACGGCGATGTCATCACCTATGATATCCGCATGAAGACTCCGAATCAGGGTGATTACCTGAATAACGGCGCGATGCATACATTTGAGCATCTGTTCGCGACCTACGCGAGAAACAGCGCGCTTTCCGATCAGGTCATCTATGTTGGCCCTATGGGCTGCCGTACCGGTTTTTACTTCCTGCTGCGTGATGCTGTCAGTCGCGAAGAAACGCTGAAGCTCGTGAAGGAATCTTTTGCGTTTATCGCACAGTTTGAGGGGAAGATCCCGGGCAGCGAGCGCATCGAGTGCGGCAACTATTTAGAGCATGATCTGCCGGGTGCAAAGGCTGTGGCGGAAGATATGCTGGGCGTTCTTGAAAACTGGACCGCTGAAAAGATGGACTACGAAGCCTGAGCATAACAGAAAACAGATTGACAGATACCTGCCAGGGGAATTCTGGGGCTTGTGTTGCAGACGACATTCGCGCCGGCCGCGATGAGACGGTCGATGAATTGGGTGCGACACTGCAGAAGCTTATGAAATAAAAGGAGGAAGGAGAATGGAACAGTATACCGTTACGGGTATGAGCTGCGCGGCGTGCAGTGCACGCGTGGAAAAAGCGGTATCCAATGTACCGGGCGTAACAGCGTGCTCGGTGAGTCTATTGACAAATTCCATGGGTATTGAGGGCACTGCATCTCCGGAAGCTATTATTAAAGCTGTGGAAAATGCGGGATACGGTGCAGCGAGAAAGAGTGAAACTGCCGCACAGGTGCAGAAAAATGATGAAGATGCACTAAGCGACAAGGAAACGCCGCTTCTAAAAAAGCGTTTGATCGCGTCACTTGGTTTCTTAATTGTATTGATGTATGTTTCCATGGGACATATGATGTGGGGTTGGCCTCTGCCGACTGCTTTAGCTGAGAACCATGTAGCTGTAGGTCTTTTGCAGCTTTTGCTCGCGGCAATCGTTATGGTCATCAACCAGAAGTTTTTTATCAGTGGTTTTAAGGGGATCCTGCACGGTGCACCGAATATGGATACACTCGTGGCCCTCGGCTCCGGTGCATCGTTTCTGTACAGTACGTATGCGCTGTTTGCCATGACACAGGCACAGCCTTACGGAAATTCGGAAGCCGTTATGGGTTATATGCATGAGTTCTACTTTGAGTCCGCCGCAATGATCCTTACGCTGATCACGGTCGGTAAGATGCTTGAAGCGCGCTCAAAAGGCAAAACGACCGATGCGCTGAAAAGCTTGATGCGTCTTGCGCCGAAAACAGCAGTGCTGGTGCGCGGTGAACAGGAAGTCACAGTGCCGATCGGTGAAGTTAAAAAAGGTGATATTTTCGTTGTCCGTCCAGGAGAACATATCCCGGTAGATGGTACAGTGTTAAGCGGAACAAGTGCCGTAAACGAATCGGCGTTGACCGGTGAGAGCATACCGGTCGATAAAGCGCCGGGTGACCCGGTTTCGGCGGCAACGCTCAATCAGTCCGGCTTTATTCGCTGTGAAGCTACGCGTGTCGGTGAGGACACAACGCTGTCGCAGATCATTAAAATGGTCAGCGATGCCGCCGCGACAAAGGCACCGATCGCAAAGGTAGCGGATAAGGTG
>JAZNMV010000065.1:0-1639 GCA_045579885.1 Acutalibacteraceae bacterium
CGGACTGCGTGAGCACTACATGGGCTGGATGATCTCCCCCGATGAGCTCCACTACGATGCACAGGGCCTTGAAGACCTCGAAGCTGCAAATGTGATCACTTTCCTCAAGGAGCGCGCAGAGAAGATCTATGCGGCGCGTGAAACTGAGTTTACAGAGCCGATCATGCGTGAAGTGGAGCGCATGGTGCTGCTCAAGAATGTTGACCTGCAGTGGATGGACCACATCGATGCGATGAACGAGCTGCAGAAAGGTATTCGCCTGAGAGCCTACGCACAGCATGATCCGGTCATTGAATACCGCAGCGAGGGCTTCGATATGTTCGATGCGATGATCGCAACCATCCGCGAAGACACTGCCCGTATGATCCTTACCGTACGCCTGAAGACACCGGAAGCACCGAAGCGCGAGGAAGTTGCAAAGGAAACCGGCACGACCGCTTCCGATGCCTCTGCACCGAAGCAGCCTGTAAAGAAAGGTGTTAAGGTTGGCCGCAATGATCCCTGCCCGTGCGGCAGCGGCAAGAAGTACAAAAAATGCTGCGGCAGAAATGAGTAATATATTATGAAATTCGATAATTTAGACCGCCGCCTGAAATATTACCACATCGTCATGCAGATGAATGGCGACAAGGAAGTGCCCGCTTACGAACTTCCGGAGGGCTACACTTTCGCCACTTACAAGGACGGCGATAAGGAAGACTGGATCGGCATTGAGTGGTCCGCAAAGGAGTTTTCCTGCTATGCCGACGGCATCAATGCATGGAACCGGTACTATGCAAAATATGAGAATATCCTGCCCGGCAGAATGTTTTTCGTGGTTGCACCAAACGGTGAAAAGGTAGCTACGGCAACCGCATTTTTCGACCCGGATAATCCGAACGACGGTACGGGCTGGCTGCACTGGGTCTCGGTACGCCGCGACTATCAGGGTAAAGGTCTCGCCCGTCCGATCATCGCGAAAGCACTTTCCCGTCTCAGAGAGCTCGGCCACGGAACGCTGTATGTCCCCACACAGACGACAACATGGTTAGCCTGCAAGCTCTACATGGACTTCGGCTTCCGTCCCACAGCCGAAAACGCAGTTGAAAGCGAATTCGGCTACCGTATGCTGAAAACGCTGACAAACCACCCGTCACTCGCCGATTTCGAACCCGTTTCCGTTGAGGAAATGCTCGACCCGAACGAGACAGAAGCTTAATAAAAAGCCAAAAGGCGTGTATCACAACGATGCACGCCTTTTTTGTATAGACTTACTCCATTTCTTCGAAAAAACAGCTCAGATTCTCTCCGCTCTCTCGCAGACCTCAAACGCCGCACGTGCATTGTGATACGGGCACTTCCACGGGCCGCACAGGAAGATGGAATTCTCTTCGTCCGGGGAATTCTTGCCGCTTGCAAGCCATTCGGCTGCCGGTCCGTTGATGACCTGTGCCTTGATATATTCCCATACCTTTAAGGCTGCATCGAGATACTTCTCATCGCCGGTCAGCTGCCATGCATTTACACTGCCTACAATGGCTTCCGCCTGTGCCCACCAAACCTTGTTCGGGATCACAATACCGCCGCCGAAATGACCTTCATCGAACAGACCGCCGTCTGCATCGAGACCGTGCTCGAGGGTGTAATTTACCATATGGAT
>JAZNMV010000066.1:0-14951 GCA_045579885.1 Acutalibacteraceae bacterium
ATCTCTGCCTTTTCAGCGTCGATGAGCTCTGCACGTACCGGGCGGATAACGTTCTTATATTCGAGCAAACCGGTATGCGGTGTGCGGTCCGGATATACAAGGCCGTCCATGCAGAAGTTGCCGTCGTGCGGGAACTCGCCGAAATCGCCGCCGTAGCGGAAAATATCCTTGTTGTCCGGTGTAGTGCCGCCGTATACGGCATGGTCGCACCATTCCCAAACGAAGCCGCCCATGAAGCGCTCATACTTCATGATCAGCTGCTGGTACTCTTCAGCATCTCCGGGGCCGTTGCCCATAGCGTGGATATACTCGCAGAGAACGAGCGGACGGGTGTTGTTCTCGTCTGCAAAGTACTCTTCGATCCACTGCGGCGCCGGATACATACGGGAAATAACATCAAGATGAGTCAGATCGTTGATATGGCCTCTTGCGTTATGATAATACTGCTCATAGTGTGTCAGACGGGCGGGATCATAGCTGTGGATCCACTCGCCGACCTTCTCAAAGCTCGGACCCCAACCGCTTTCGTTGCCGTAGGACCACATAAGGATGCAGGCGTTGTTCTTATCGCGGATGACGCTGCGCTGTGCGCGGTCAAGAATCGCCTTATCGAAAAGCGGGTTAAGTGCGATGTCTGCGTACTCATCCATACCGTAGCCGCCGGTCTGTGTTGCTGCGCCGTGAGACTCAACATCTGCTTCGGCGATTACATAGAAACCGTATTCGCTTGCCAGCTGGTTGAACCACGGAGCGTTCGGATAGTGGCTGGTACGAATAGCGTTAATGTTATGCTGCTTCATCAGGAACATGTCGCGCTTTACCTGCTCACGGCTGATCGCATAACCTGTAACCGGGTCGCTGTCGTGACGGTTTACACCGCGAAGCTTAATCTTAACGCCGTTGAAGTACAGAACACCGTCGACGATCTCGATCTTGGAAATACCGACCATCTGCTCAATAACTTCATCTTCTGTACGAAGAACGAGCTTGTACTGATACGGATCCTCTGCATTCCAAAGAAGCGGATTTTCAACCGTGAAGACCGGTTCGGCACCCTCGAATGTGCCGACAAGACCGCCCATCGGATCATACAGCTCAGCGGTAACATTCGGCTCACCGATCAAATCAGTCTCTACACGAACAACAGCGGAGGTGTAGTCCGGGCTCAGCTCTGTCTTTACAAAATAGTCACGGATGTGTGCTTCGGGACGGCTGATGAGGTATACATCACGGAAAATACCGCTCATGCGAAGCTTATCCTGATCTTCAAGGTATGTGCCGTCGCACCACTTGAGCACGAGTACGGCTACGGAGTTCTCACCCTCTGTGAGAAGCTCGGAAATATCGAATTCACTTGTGGAATGGGAAACCTGGCTGTAACCTGCAAACTCTTCGTTGATCCACAGATAGAAGCAGGAGTCCACACCCTCAAAGTTAAGGTAGGTTTTCTTTTTGAGATCCTCTTCCGTCATATAGAAACGGCGCAGATACAGACCGCAGGGATTCTCGTCCGGTACATACGGCGGATCATACGGAATAGGGTAACGTACATTTGTGTACATGTGACGATCGTAACCGGCGTTCTGCCAGCAGGACGGGACCTCGATCTCATCCATATCGTCTTCGTCAAAACAGATGTCATTTTCAAAACCGCCCGGGAAAACATCCAGGAAAGAATTGAAATAACGGAAGGACCATGTGCCGTTCAAAGAGCACACACGGGAAGATTCTGCTTCGTCACCGGGAGCCTTCGGCAGATAGTAGCTGCGAATGGGGCAGGTACCGACGTGCAGAATGTCGGGATTTTCGTGCAGTTTAGTAAATTCCATTACGATTACCGTCCTTTTTCGGGAATCCGGTTGATAAAAAACCGGTTGAACCTGTTTTTTTCCTATGATATACTGAACAGTATATTACATCTACAAGATTACATGATAAATCCGGTTGGGTCAAGTACATAGCCGTATTTATTTTTTAGAAAGGATCTCATCCATGGCTGTTCAAATCTTACTGTCAACGGCATTTCTGCTGCTGTTTCTTTACGGCACGCACCGAATACCGTGCGGCGTGCCGAAACTGCGCACACACGAAAATTTTCATGCTGCTGTTTTTTCCGCTCTGCTGGCTTTCGGCTTTGTGCTGCGGCTCATTCTCGGCTACAGCCTGAACGGATTTGAGGCCGATATTTCCTGCTTTAAGGCATGGGCTTACTACACGCACGAAATCGGCTTTAACGGCATGTATTACAGCGACTTCTTCCTCGATTATCCGCCGGGATATCTGTACATTCTGTATATCACAGAGGTCTTCCGCCGTCTGTTCTCGATACCCGATTACACGCAGACCGCTACGTTGCTCATAAAAATGATCCCGATCCTCTCGGATATCGGCTGTACAGCAATTTTGTGGACACTCGCACGCCGGAAGCTTTCCGAAAATGCTGCACTTTTTACGGCCTCTGCCTATCTTTTCTGCCCGGCAGTCATTATCAATTCCGCCGTTTGGGGACAGGCTGACAGTTTCTGCGCACTGCTTCTGCTTCTGACGCTCCTGCTTTTGTGGTACCGCCACATTCCCGCCGCTGCGCTGATGTACGGTCTCGGTATACTCTCGAAACCGCAGATGCTCATTTTTGCACCGGTTCTGATCTTCTGGGTCATCCGAAAAAAGAAATGGCTGCATCTCATACTCGGTCCCGTTCTCGCCGTGGGTGTAATTCTGCTGCTCTCCACGCCGTTCCTTCGTAACTTTGATTACCTGAAGCTCATCGAGCTCTATTCGGGCACGATGGATTATTACGCCTACTATACAATAAACGCCTATAACATTTGGGCGCTCTTCGGCCTGAACTGGGGACACTTGCCCGAAAACAGCACCTTGCTGCAGTTCGGTGTTCCTGTTGCCACCGCGCTTGCCGGTATCCTGATGCTGAAATCAAAGCGGGACGATGCCGTTTTTGCCTGCCCGACCGTTCTCATGTTCACGGTCTATATGCTCTGCATCAAGATGCACGAACGCTACCTCTTCCCCGTTTTGCTCTCCATGCTTTTCACTTATGTATTTACAAAAGAAAAGCGTTTTCTGTTCTGCTTTGCCGGAACCTCTTTCGTTCATTTTCTGAATGTGGCGTACATCCTGCATCTGAACAATTCGTACATTTCTCCCACCTCCCCGGAAATCATCCTGCTTTCCCTCGCGCATATCGCGATGTACGTTTATACGCTTTACTGCACATGGCGTACCTTTATCTGCGGGAAAGAGCCGCAGGAAACCGCACATGCAGCGCGTCATATTCAAAAAAACAAATCTATATCTCTCCGCACGGATCTCCCGGACGAATCCGTTTCCGGACGCCGCATCACAGCGGTCGATGTTCTTCTCGCCGGCGGTATTACACTCATTTATGCACTCTTCGCCTTTACAAATCTCGGCGATACACAAACAGCCAATACAACATGGACACCGAAAAACGGTGAAAGCGTTATTTTCTCCACCGATGAATTTTACAGTGAAATCTTTTATCTGCCGGGCATTGCACCTGCGGATAACGGAATCGGTCAGCGCTGGGGCAAATCCATGCTCGTTGAAGTTTCGGACGACATGACCGCGTGGCGTACCGCCGCGGAAATCACGGATGGCAGCGTCTATGCCTGGGATACCTCCCCCGTTATGGAGATTGGAAAATATATCCGTATCACTTCCACATGCGACGATCTCGCGATCAATGAATTTGCACTCAAGCGTGCGGATGGCAACGGATTTGCTATACTCCATGCAGAATCCGGAAATGCACCGCAGCTCACAGACGAACAGAACACGGTACCGCTCTATCCGAGCTACATGAATTCCACTTATTTTGATGAGATTTATCATGCACGTACCGCCTATGAGCATATTTTGAAGCTTGAACCGTACGAAAACACGCATCCGACACTCGGCAAGCTGATCATCTCGCTCGGTATCCGCATCTTCGGCATGAATCCGTTTGGTTGGCGCTTTATGGGTGCGCTGTTCGGAGTGCTGATGCTGCCCGTTCTCTATCACCTTCTGAAACGGCTCTTCGCTTCTTCCGTTTTGAGCGCTGTCGGCACATTTCTTTTTGCGTTTGATTTCATGCACTATGTGCAGACCCGTATCTCGACGATCGACACATACGCCGTATTCTTTATACTTCTGATGTACGATGCGATGGTCGTCTTCCTGCAATGCGATCTCAGCCGTGACAGCCTGAAAAAGCTGCTGCCGCCGCTTGCGATCAGCGGCCTGTTCATGGGATTCGGTGCCGCCTCCAAATGGACGGTCGCATACGGTGCCATCGGCCTTGCCGTTCTGTTCTTCGGAAAAATACTTGTCACATACGGCACACTTAAAACAGCGGATGAGCGGCAGGCTTTTCTCCGGAAATCGATGAACATCTGTCTTTGGTGCTGTTTGTTCTTCGTTGTGATCCCCTTTGCGATCTACTTTACGGCTTTTCTGCCGATCACCACGCTCCCGCATAACCGCTACGATGTTGTCGGTCGTTTCTTTGCCTATCAGAAGCATATGTTCAATTATCACTCGAATCTTCAGGCGACGCATTCTTTCCAGTCTGCATGGTATCAGTGGCCGTTTGACATTCGAAACGTATGGTACTACGGCAATTTCGATGCAGACGGCATGCGCGGTCTCCGCACGATCTCTGTTCTGGGCAGTCCGCTTCTGTGGTGGACCACCGTACCGGCTATGCTGTTCACACTGTGGGCAGCAATCAAGCAGCGTGTGCTTCCGGCCATCGTTTCCGCTGTCGGCTACCTTGCTGTGATCCTGCCATGGGTACCGATCTCCCGCTGCACATTCATTTACCACTATTTCACAGCGATTCCGTTCCTGATGATCGCGTGGCTGTTTGCTTTCCGCCAATTCTCTCAGCTGCCGTATATGAAGAAACCACTCTGTTCCGGTAAAATTCAGGAACACACGGTTTCGGTTTCCGGTGCGGATATTCTGCTCGCCGTTTTCCTTATTTTGCACTTTGTTTTGTTCCTTATTTTCTATCCCGTACTCACCGGTACACTGACCACGCAGGAATATGCAAATGCCCTTGAATGGCTGCCGACCTGGTTCTTTGCGTAAAACAGAAACATGAAATGCGCCTATACCGGAATTTCCGGCAGGGCGCATTCTGTTTTCACCTTAAATCGTCACAGAATATTCACCTTTTGTTCTTGCTTTTGACTTAATAAGCCGCTACAATAAATTCAAACTGGATAAGTTATGTAATTTAAATAGAACACTTAATATATTATAAAGAAAAAGAAAGGACGATTTATCTATGGCATCCGGAAAGATCCTTATCGTAGATGATGACAAGAACATCTGCGAACTTCTCAGACTCTATATTGAAAAAGAAGGTTTCGAGACCGCCATTGCAAATGACGGCAAAGCAGCTGTCCGCATGTTTGATGCGGTAAACCCGGACCTCATCCTGCTCGATATCATGCTGCCCGAGCTCGACGGCTGGCAAGTCTGCCGTGAGATCCGCAAGAAATCGGAATGCCCCATCATCATGCTTACCGCAAAAGGTGAGGTATTCGATAAAGTCCTCGGTCTGGAACTCGGAGCAGATGACTACGTTGTAAAGCCCTTTGAAACCAAAGAAGTCATTGCACGAATCAACGCCGTACTCCGCCGCATGGGTAAAAACGAAGCGCCGAACACACAGGAAGTCAGCTTCGAAAACCTGACGATCAATCTGACAAATTACGAGCTGCGTGTACGCGGTGAACAGATCGACACACCGCCGAAGGAAATGGAACTGATCTATCACTTAGCTTCCAACCCGAACCGTGTATTTACTCGTGATCAGCTGCTTGACGAAGTGTGGGGCTTTGATTACTACGGCGATTCACGTACCGTAGATGTTCATGTTAAGCGTCTGCGCGAAAAGCTTGAGGGTGTTTCCGATAAATGGGCTTTGAAGACCGTTTGGGGTGTCGGCTATAAGTTTGAATCCAAGGAATAAGCCGTTCCATTCCCTTTGAAAGGATGAGCCTTTTTGCAGAAATCTCTCTTTATAAAATATCTTAAGATCACCATGGTCATTGTTCTCACGAGCTTCATCGTACTCGGCAGTGTCATGATGGTCACATTTTCCCAGTACACCAAAAACGATAAGCGGAAACTCCTGACACAGAGTGCTACTTCTATGGCCTCCATTACAACGGCTGTGGATTTCACGAATGCTGACGCGCCTTCCATTTTGACCCTGTTTGCACAGTCCTTCTCGAAAAATATAGATGCCGATATTTTCGTAACCTCATTGGACGGCAGTGTGATTTTCGGAGCATACCCAAACAGTACCGATTCGGTCGGCAGCCAGTTCACACCGCCGGTCAGCATTCCGGAAGAGATCGCACTGGAAGCTGCTTCCGGCGCATATAACGGTATCGGAAAGAAAAACGGTATTTATCCCGGAAAATACTATGTTGTCGGTGTTCCGCTCCGTTCACCGAGTGACCCCGAAACAGCGGTTGGTGCGGTATTTGCCGCTGCAAGCTTCAGTACGGTGACGGAATACCAGTTTGCGGCATTTCAGATGTTCCTGCTCGCTGCGGCAGCCTCTTTTCTGCTTTCCTTCTGTGTTGTCGGCGTATTTGCCTACAGAATGGTAAAGCCGCTCCGTCAAATGTCCGCTGCAGCTAAAAGCTTCGGTAACGGGGACTTTTCCGTGCGTGTTCCGGTCACCTCACAAGATGAGATCGGTCAGCTCGCCGTATCTTTCAACAACATGGCCGATTCCCTCTCAAACAGTGAGACCATGAACCGCAGCTTCGTTGCAAATGTTTCGCATGAACTCAAAACACCGATGACAACGATTGCCGGCTTCATCGACGGTATTCTGGACGGCACCATACCTTACGAAAAACAAAAGTACTACCTCGGCATTGTTTCCGACGAAGTCAAGCGTCTTTCCCGTTTGGTGCGCACCATGCTGAACCTCTCCCGTATCGATAACGGTGAACTGAAGCTTCGCCCCGCAGATTTTGATATGTCCGACACGGTACTTTCCACCGTATTGACTTTTGAGAAAATCATTGAAGAAAAACAGATCGATATTCGCGGACTCGATACGCTCACACCGCAGACGGTACACGGTGACGAAGACCTCTTGCATCAGGTCGTTTACAACCTCGTTGAAAATGCGGTTAAATTCACAAACGAGGGCGGTTTCATCCACTTCTCCGTCGCCGACAGTATCGACCGCATCACGGTCTCCATAGAAAACAGCGGCATCGGTATCCCATCCGATGAACTCGCAATGGTTTTTGAAAAATTCTACAAAACCGATAAATCCAGAAGTCGTGATAAAAACGGCATGGGTCTCGGCCTTTATCTTGTAAAAACGATCGTTAAGCTGCACGGCGGCGATATTTTCGTCTCCTCCGCGGTAAACGAAAGCACGCGGTTCTCGTTCTTCATCCCAAAGCCGCAGGATGCTCCGAAGTTAAAACCCACCTATACGGTTTCCGTTGAGGATGCTGTGATCTCCGAGCGACCGCAAAAAGATCGCCGCACAGGAAATCGGGATGAAGAGAAAAACGCACCAAAGGATGGTCAGAACAATGCTTGATTATGAAAAAGAACTCGAAAACGGTTTAGCATCTTCTGAAAACGATGCACCCGACCTCGAAAATCCCACGCAGGAAAAAGAGGTTACACCGGAAGCAGTCACAGTCGAGACGCCGGTTGAATCTGCAGCCGAAGAACAAGCCAATACAGCAGAGCCCGAAACACCGGTCGTGTGTGAAGCAGCACCGGAACCGACAACCGAAACACCGCCGGTACAGCAGCCTGTACAGCCGCAGCCTCCCGTAAATGACGGCCCGACTGCCTATTACTATGCGCCGCAGCAGCCTGCGCCTTACGGTTATCCGCAGCCCGTACAGTATGCTCCCGCACCGAAAAAGAAAATGCCGGTCGGACTTAAAGTACTCATCATTGTGATGTGCGTTCTGTTCGGTGTTGCTTTATGCGGTTTCATCGGCTACGGCGCTTATACCGCAGTTACCAATCTTGCCGGTAACTTCGGCAGCCAGATCGAAATGCCCGATATACCGGGAGACTTCGGTATGCTCCCGGAAAAAGATAAAGAAGATAAGGACAATAAAGGGGAATCCGCAGAAACGGAACACCATGAGATCGTGATACCCGACATCGAAATTATTCCCAATACCGAAGGTATTCAGCTCCATGATACGCCGGATACACCGGAAATGGATATCACGGAAGTATACGATAAGGTCATGCGTTCCACCGTACTTATACTTGTTACCGCCGAAACAGGCAGCGGCTCCGGCACCGGCATTATAGCCACGGAAGACGGCTATATCATCACAAACAGCCATGTTGTTCTGAACAGCCGCAATGTGCAGGTAGAAGTTAAAATGAATGACGGTTCTTCACACGATGCGGTTGTCGTCGGCTTCGACAAAACGACCGACCTGGCTGTTCTGAAGATTGATGGCAACGGCTACACACCGGCTGAGTTTGCCGATTCCGATTCCCTGCGCATGGGTCAGTGGGTCCTCGCCATCGGTAACCCGGGCGGTGAACAGTTCTCCGGCTCTATTACACGCGGCGTTATTTCCGGTCTCGACCGCGCCGTTGGCACCTACAGCGCAAACGGTATGACTTACATTCAGACCGATGCAGCGATCAACCCCGGCAACTCCGGCGGTCCGCTTGTAAATCTGCACGGTCAGGTCGTTGGCATTAACTCCGCAAAGATCGTTTCCGACCAGTACGAAGGCATGGGCTTTGCCATCCCGACAACCGGCGCCAAGACCATTATAGATGATCTTCTTTCCGGCGGTTATGTTCAGGGCCGCGTACGCTTCGGCATTAAGGGTACGGAAATCAATGCCATGCAGGCATATACCTCTCAGGTTCCGTACGGCTTCCTGATCTCTGAGATCGATCCGGACAGCAGCTTTATCGGCACAGAGGTTGAACCCTACGATATCATCACGAAGATCGACGGTGTAGAAACACCTACACTCGATGCTCTTTCGAATGCCCTGCTTTCCTACGTACCGGGCGATACCGTTACCGTAACGTTGTTCCGTCCGAGCGAGACCGGACCGGGCGGTGAAGAGTTTGAAGTTGAAGTTACACTTCTTCCCGACCTCGGCGAAACACAGAACTAAAGTCACACAAAAAGGGTGTACCGCAAAAGCGGTACACCCTTTTGAATTTCACTTAAAAGCGGCACATTGCAGATGCAATGCGCCGCTTTACTGTTTGATTACATGTTGTACAAAGCTTCCTCAGTGAGGATCTCCACGCCGTGCTGCGTCAGAACCTCTGCCGCACGTGCGCTCTTGTCGGTACGGATAATGACATAAGCCTTGCCCTTATCACGGCTGACAAAAGCATAGATGTACTCAACATCGATACCGGCATTTGCCAGAATACGGATAACCTTCGAGAAGGAACCCTTTTCATCCGGAATACCGACAGCCAAAACGCTTGTCAGAGATACGGTCATGCCGTGTTCTCTAAGCGCAAGAACGGCTTCCTTCGGACGGTCTACGATAACACGCAGAATACCGAAATCGCTGGTATCCGCAACGGAGATCGCACGGATATCCACGCCTGCATTGGCAAGAACTTCTGTGATCTCTGCCAGTCTGCCGGGCTTGTTTTCAATAAAAACGGATAACTGCTGAATCTGCATATCTGTTCACTCCTTTTATACTAAATAGAATCTTCCGATTGATCAGACTTTTCTCTTATCGATAACACGCTTTGCCTTACCTTCGCTGCGCTGAATGGATTTCGGCTCAAGCAGCGTGATCCTTGCTGCAATGTTCAGTGTGGACTGCAGCGCATTCGCGATTTTTTTCTTGATCTTCTCGAGATCGCGAATCGTATCGGAGAACATATTCTCGTTCATCTCCACCTGAACTTCCATGGTATCGAGATTGTTCTGACGGTCTACAACGATCTGATAATTCGGATCCATTCCGAGATCGAGCAGAACACTTTCGATCTGAGACGGGAAAACATTGATGCCTCGAATGATCAGCATATCGTCCGTTCTGCCGCGCGGCTTACCCATACGTACGAGCGTTCTGCCGCACTTGCATTTTTCGCGTGTCAGAGAACAGATATCACGTGTGCGGTAACGGATCAGCGGCAAGGCTTCCTTGCCGATGCAGGTAAATACGAGTTCGCCGAATTCGCCGTCGGGCAGCTGCTCTCCGGTATCGGGATCAATGATCTCCGGGTAGAAATAGTCTTCGTTTACATGCATACCGGCCTGCTCTGTGCATTCACACGCAACACCGGGACCTGCAATTTCAGACAGACCGTAAATATCATATGCTTTGATCGCAAGCAGTTTTTCAATCTCATGACGCATCTCCTCGGTCCACGGCTCGGCACCGAAAATGCCGGCTCTGACTTTAAGAGATTTCGGGTCGATGCCCTGGTCGCGGATCGTCTCACCGATAAACATCGCATAGGAAGGTGTGCAGCAGAGGATATCCGATTCATAGTCCTGCAGGATCTGAACCTGACGCGCCGTGTTGCCGGAAGACACCGGAATCGCGGTTGCACCGAGTTTTTCCGCGCCGTAGTGCAGACCGAGACCGCCTGTAAACAAGCCGTATCCGTAGGAAACATGAACGAAATCGGATTTTTTGCCGCCGATGCCGACAATGCTTCTTGCAGCACAGGTCGCCCAAACATCGAGGTCATTCTTTGTGTAAGCAACAACGGTCTGCTTGCCGGTCGTACCGGAGGATGCGTGTACACGCTGCAGTTCGTCACGCGGGACGGCGATCATACCGAACGGATATGTATCGCGCAGATCGGTTTTATAAGTGAACGGCAGCTTCGTAATATCGTCGATGCTTTGAATATCTTCCGGTTTCAAGCCCATTTCATCGAAACGGGTTTTATACAGCGGAACATTTTCATAGCACTTCTTAACAATATTCCTAAGACGTTCCGACTGAATAGCACGGAGTGTTTCGCGGTCCGCACATTCAATTTCGGGGTTAAAATATTCCATTGGTTCTATCTCCTTAGAGGCTCTTATGCACGGTAGCCGAGTGCAAACGCACGCTTATTCATCTCGAGGAATTTCGGCGGTACGGTCTTCTCGATCGCATCCAGCCACAGTTCTTCCGGAATATCGAGAGAGGATGCCATTGCGCCGATCAGAACCACGTTAACAGCCTTCTGAGAACCGGCCTCCTGTGCCAGCGCCAATGCATCCAGTGCAGTCAAGCGAACACCCTTCTCCTCGATCTTTGTAATGAGGTTTTCAGGATATACCGCAGCACCGGTGATGACCGGCATCGGGTCAATCTGCTGTGTATTTGTAACCACAACGCCGCCCTTTTTCAGGTACGGCAGAAAACGTGCAGCTTCGAGCTGTTCAAATGCAAGGAGCACATCGGCTTCACCCTCATTGATAACGGGAGATTCAACCTTCTCGCCCCAACGAACGTAAGTGACAACACTGCCGCCGCGCTGGCTCATACCGTGTACTTCGCTGACTTTAACATCATAGCCTGCGTCGAGCATAACACGGCCCAGCACACGGGATGCGAGCAGTGTGCCCTGTCCGCCGACACCGACGATCATAACACTTTTCATAAGTTTATGCCCTCCTTAGCCGATTGCCTTTTTCGGGCAAAGATCGGTACATACACCGCAGCCAACACACTGTGTGGCATCGATGACAGCCTTGCCATCCTTCATGCTGATCGCCGGACAACCGATGCCCATGCATGCCTTGCAGCCGATGCACTTATCAGCGTCCACGGTCAGAGCCGGCTTATGCTTTACGGTCTTCAGCAGTGCACACGGACGGCGGCTGATGATGACGCTCGGGCATTCTGCAGCGAGCGCTGCCTTCAGTGCAGCTCTTGTTGCTTTCAGATCGTACGGATCAACGACCTGTACGTCCTGAATACCGATCGCACGGCACAGAGCTTCAAGATCGACCGCGCTGGTCGGGTCGCCCTTAATTGTCAGGCCTGTTGTCGGGTTCTGCTGATGGCCCGTCATACCGGTGATGGAATTATCGAGAATAATAACCGTAGAGTTGGAACGGTTGTAAGCAATATCGATGAGGCTCGTTACACCGGAGTGCATAAAGGTGGAATCACCGATAACGGCTACCGCCTTCTTTTCAGCCTCTGCGCCGCGAGCCTTGTTGTAGCCGTGGAGTGCGGAAATGGAAGCGCCCATGCAAATGCATGCATCCATTGCCCCGAGCGGTGCGGATGCGCCGAGTGTGTAGCAGCCGATATCACCGCTGACATAGACACCCTCACGCTTAAGTGCATAGAACAGACCTCTGTGCGGACAGCCGCAGCACATGACCGGCGGACGTACCGGGATATTCTCCTCGATCGCTACGGTCTCACCGCGTGCAATGCCCATTTTCTCCGCGATAAGCTTCTGGGAGAATTCGCCGCAGCGCGGGAAGAGATCCTTACCGATGACCTCAACACCGATCTTACGGCAGTGGGTCTCAAGGATATCATCGAGTTCTTCGATAACATAAACCTTTTCAAGGTTCGCTGCAAAATTGCGGATCTTCTCAACCGGAAACGGATTGACAACACCGAGCTTCAAATAGTTTACAGTATCGCCGAGTGCTTCCTTAGCGTACTTATACACGGAACCGGCTACGATCACGCCTGTTTTCGCACCGTTGTCTTCAACGAAATTGAGTGCGCAGGTCTCGGCCCATTCACGTTCCTTCACGGTTCTGGCTTCGACCATCTCATGCTTCGGACGTGCAAATGCCGGAAGCATAACATTCTTTGCCGGGTTCTTCTCATACGGACGCAGAGGTACTTCTACGCGGTCCATCGTATCCACAACACTTCTCGAGTGTGCGATACGTGTGGAAAGACGCAGGATGACCGGTGTATCGAACTGTTCGGAAAGCTCGAAAGCGAGCTTTGTCATATCACGGCACTCTGCGGAATCGGACGGCTCAAGCATCAGAAGCTTTGCTGCGATCGCATAGTTTCTGGAATCCTGCTCATTCTGAGAGGAGTGCATGCCCGGGTCATCCGCTACACCGATGACCATACCGCCGTTTACGCCGATATAACTCATGGTGAAGACCGGGTCAGCCGCAACATTCAGGCCGACATGCTTCATACCGCAGAAGCTTCTTGCACCGCCGATGGATGCACCGGCAGCAACCTCTGCTGCAACCTTTTCATTCGGCGCCCATTCGCAATACATTTCATCATACATCGCCGCAGCTTCGGTGATCTCCGTACTGGGCGTACCCGGATAACTGGAAACGACCGTTACACCGGCTTCATACAAGCCGCGTGCAACCGCTTCGTTGCCCTGTAAAAGTTCTTTCAAAATTCTCATCCTTCCTAAAAAGATGTTCTTATTCCAAATTATAAGCCGTACTCATTTAACTCCGTTCCCATAGCGATATATCGGGCAGGTTATCGCCATCTATAGTTCACAGGCAGCAAGAAGCCGTGCGAGACTAGGCGCGGGGTTCTGTTGATTCCAAGGAGCATACTTTGTGTATGTGACTGAATCAACAAGGTTCCCGCAACGACGTATCGGGCGGGTTATCGCCGCCTGAGCTCACGGAAAAGTACAATTCAAAACTATAATCAATCGGGCATATTACGCAGGTCCAGAATTCTCTTCGCCTTACCCTGGAAGCGTTCCAGAGACTTCGGCTCTGCCAGAGTAACCTTGGTCTCGAGACCGAGAACGCTCTTGAGCTTATCGTGGATCGCTCTCTGCAGACCCTCAAGTTCACGGTAACGATCGAGCAGGGACTCATCGATGAGCTCAACCTTAACTTCGAGATTATCCATGAAGTTCTTTCTGCGAACAATGAGCTGATAGTGCGGACCGATCTTATCGGAAATGCCCTTTGTGCCGACAAGCACACTTTCGATCTGGGACGGGAATACGTTAACACCCTTGATGATGAGCATATCATCTGTTCTGCCCATGACTTTATCCATACGCACGTGGGTACGTCCGCATTCGCACGGCTCGTAATTCAAACGTGTAATATCCTTTGTACGGTAACGCAGTACAGGGAAGCCTTCACGCAGCAGTGTTGTAACGACAAGCTCGCCGGATTCGCCGGCTGCTTTCGGCTGCAGTGTTTCGGGATCGATGATCTCCGGCAGGAAAGCATCCTCCGCAAAATGCAGACCGTTGCGCATCTCACATTCGCCGGAAACGCCCGGGCCGCCGAGCTCGGTCATACCGTAGTTATCTGTAACACGAATACCGAAGTTTTCTTCAATGCGTGCACGCATTTCCGCTGTACAGCCTTCACTGCCCAAAATACCGTGCTTTAATTTATAATCGGAAAGCGGATATTCGCCTTCGCGTACCAATTCACTCAGATACATTGCATAAGACGGTGTAGCAACGAGAGCGGTAACACCGAAATCGCGCATCATCATCAGCTGCTTTTCACTGTTGCCGGAGGAAGCCGGAATAACCGTAGCGCCGAGCTTTTCAAGGCCGTAATGCAGGCCAAGCGCACCGGTGAACAGACCGTAGCCAAACGCGATCTGAACGATATCATCACTGGTAACACCGGCTGCAGCACAGAGACGTGCTACATTATCGGACCAGTTATCGAGGTCATTCTGTGTATACACGCCGACTGTCGGCTTACCCGTTGTACCGCTGGATGCATGAATACGCACGATATCCTTCATCGGACGTGCAAGCATGCCGAACGGATAGTGGTCGCGGATATCTTCTTTTGTTGTGACCGGTATGTACTGAATATCGGAAAGCGTCTTGATCTTGTCGCCGGATGTGATACCGACCTTTGCCAGACGCTCATTGTAAAACTGCACATTGTTGATGCAGTAGTCGACCAAACGACGGAGGCGCTCGAGCTGCAATGCTTCGAGATCCTTACGCTTCATGGT
>JAZNMV010000067.1:0-11948 GCA_045579885.1 Acutalibacteraceae bacterium
GGTGTGTCGGCATGAAGGAACGCGGCCATGTCGGTGTGTATTTGATAAACGGTCTGCCGAACGGAATGCCGGATTCGTTTGCATAGCCGATCGCGTGTGCAAGGCCGGAATCCGGAACACCGGCAACAAGGTCGGGCTTGACGTTATCGCGGCGTGCGAGCTGCTGACCGCAGATGTTGCGCATTTTTTCAACGCTGATGCCTTCGTAGGAAGAGGACGGATAACCGTAATATACCCAAAGGAAGGAACACATCTTCATTTCCTTGCCGGGATGGATCAGGGTACGCAGATTCTCCGAGTCGAATACAACAACTTCGCCCGGGCCGAGCTCGCGTACGGGTTGATAACCGAGGTTGAGGTAGGCGAAGCTTTCGAAGCTTGCACAGTAGCCTTCTTCCTTGTGACCGATGCAGATCGGTGTACGGCCCAGTCTGTCGCGTGCGGCGTAAATGCCCTTCGGGGTGAGGATCAGCATGCTGAGGGAGCCTTCGATGATCTCCTGTGCATAGCGGATTCCGTCAATAAAATTATCTTTCTGATTAATGATGGCAGCGACGAGTTCGGTCGGGTTGATCTCACCGTTTGCCATTTCGAAGAAGTGGGTTTTATTCTGGAGGATATCTTCCACGATCTTGTCGGAGTTCAGGATACGGCCGACGGTCGTGATCGCAAAGGAACCGTGGTGGGAGCGTACGAAAATGGGCTGTGCCTCAAAGTCGGAAATACAGCCGATGCCCAGTGTGCCGTGCATGGAAGTGGATTCCGAGGTGAATTTTGTTCTGAACGGCGAATTTTCAATGCTGTGGATCGCCTTGTCAAAGCCGTCTTCTTCGCTGTAAACAGCCATACCGGCGCGGCGTGTGCCGAGGTGGGAGTGATAGTCGATACCGTAAAAAAGGTCGAAGACGCAATCTTCCTTAGATGCTACGCCAAAATAACCGCCCATACAGTGATCACATTCCTTTCGAGAATAGTATGTACGAAATGTCTTCATAAAAATACACATCTATTATAGCAAAAAAAGTCAGATAGGAAAAGAGTCACAGTGAAAAAAGCTGAACGGAAATTTTGAAAGACTTTGTTCAGGATAACAAATTTTGGTTGCGGCCGTGAAATGATCTGCAGAACGCAAAGCGGTATTTTCGGCATTTCTGTCCTTTACAAACATTACCGTAAAAGCGTATAATAACGGTAAAGTTTTGTACAGGCAGGAGAGCCCATGCAGATCTATTATGAAAAGGCAGATAAAAAACTGAATGCAAAAGCGCTGCACGAAGCGGCGTATGCTTTGCTGCGCCGCGTGCTGCTCGCGGATTTTAATATGGAGCACCCGGATATTCAAAAGACCTCTCAGGGTAAGCCGTATATTGTTGGCAGCGCAGTGAAAATCAGTTTGAGCCATACACGCGGTCTTGTGTGCTGTGCGGTGTCAGAGGAGAAGGAAATCGGTATTGACTGCGAACACATCCGTAAGGTTTCGGCACATACCGCGAAGAGAGTCTGCACGGAAAAGGAACTTTCGGATATTCAAAATTCGAAAGAGCCCGACAGTCGTTTCCTCATGTATTGGACACTAAAGGAAAGTATATCGAAGAAACGCGGTGTGGGGCTCAGGGAATCTTTTCTGCAGTATGAGATATCCTGGATTGAAAACAGGCCGATGTGTGAAGGACATGAACTGCAGATCATGCAGTTCGAAGATTTTTTCATTGCTGCTGCAGAATAAAACCGTGACCTTTCGCGTATAGATGTTACCGTATAGGGACTACAGCGATGAAAGGACGGTTTTTAAATGGTAATCTCTGTCGGTGCGAACAAAAAACGGATCCTCGCGGTGCTGGTGCTGGTCGCACTGGCGGCAGCAGCTTTTTTTCTGATCCCGGAAAAACCCGATCAACCGGTATATACAGCCGTAACGAACGATGAGCGCATCGCTTTTCTTACTTCTTTCGGTTGGACAGTGGAAGAAGAACCGATGGATGTGCGGGAGGTCGTGATCCCCGCTGAGTTCAGTGATGTATATACGGCCTATAACGAGATGCAGTGTGCGCAGGGGTTTGACCTGAAGCCTTATGCCGGTGAGAAATGCACGCAGTACCGGTATATCGTAACGAATTATCCGGAGCAAATCGACACCGTAATCGCGACTCTGCTTATTTTCGGAGACCGGATCATCGGCGGTGATCTTGCCTGCGACACGGCGGACGGTTTTATGCACGGATTTGCGCCAAACAGCGAGCAATATCAAATGCCGGAGAATGCAGCATCATAAATTTAATATATAAGGTATATATAAGGAAATCAAAATGAGACTCGATAAATTTCTTGCAAATGAGAATATCGGCAGCCGAAAGGAAGTGGGCGTCCTCGTAAGGCACGGGGCCGTCACTGTAAACGGACAGGCTGTAAAGAAAGCGGATATGCAGATCGACGCGGAAAAGGATACGGTATGCGTAAACGGTGTGCCGATAAAATATAATAAATTTACATATTTGCTGATGAATAAGCCTGCCGGTGTACTCACCGCAACACGGGACAGCCGCGCAAAGACCGTGCTGGATCTTATCCCGGACGAGCTGAGAAAAAAGGATATGTTCCCCGCAGGCAGACTCGATAAGGACACGACCGGCATGCTGATCATTACGGATGACGGAGACTTCGCACACAGAATGCTGGCGCCGAAAAGCCATGTTATGAAGCGATATGAAGCAGAACTCGACCTTCCCGTTGAAGAAGCGGATGTAAAGCGCTTTTTAGAAGGCATAGAGAGCGGAGAAGATAAATTTGCGCCCGCAAAGCTTGAAATTTCCAAAGATGACCCGCATGTGGCATGGGTGGAGATCCGTGAAGGCAAGTTCCATCAGGTAAAGAGAATGTTCAAGGCATGCGGAAAGACTGTAGTTAAATTACGCAGACTTTCGATCGGCGCGCTTCGTCTCGAGGACTCTCTTCCGTTCGGTGCTGTGCGTGTTTTGGAGCCGGAAGAGGCAAATATGGTATTCCAAAAGTCCTCAAATACCACAGAATAAGGCAAAATGAAAGTAAATAGAACAGAATTGTAACACTTTACTTGACAAAACAGTGTCAATCTATACGAAAACATTCCCCTAAATTTGGCTTTTGTGGATTTTAGCTAAAGTCAAAACAGGATTTTCGGGTAAATAAGGGATATGCAATCGGGTGGTTTTCTGCTATACTTAATGCATCGAAAACGAGATGTGATTGTCATGCCAGCGTTAAGGCTGTGACGTCAGATCACTATTATCAGGAGGAAAAACTTATGGCAAGTGTAACACTTAAGAATGTCTATAAGATCTACTCGGGCGGCGTTACAGCTGTTACCGATTTCTGCTTGGACATCGAAGACAAGGAATTTATCATTCTCGTTGGTCCTTCCGGCTGCGGTAAGTCCACAACACTTAGAATGATCGCTGGTCTTGAAGAAATCAGCAAGGGCGAACTGTACATCGGCGACAAGCTCGCTAATGACGTTGCTCCGAAGGACAGAGATATCGCAATGGTTTTCCAGAACTATGCTCTGTATCCGCATATGACCGTTTATGACAACATGGCATTCGGTCTGAAGCTCAGAAAGACTCCGAAGGATGAGATCAAGCGCCGCGTTGAAGAGGCTGCTCGTATTCTCGATATCTCCCACCTCCTCGACAGAAAGCCGAAGGCTCTCTCCGGTGGTCAGAGACAGCGTGTTGCTCTGGGCCGTGCTATCGTTCGTGACCCGAAGGTCTTCCTTCTCGACGAACCGCTCTCCAACCTGGACGCTAAGCTCCGTGCACAGATGAGAACTGAGATCGCTAAGCTGCACCTCAGACTCGGCACAACATTTATCTACGTTACACACGACCAGACAGAAGCTATGACCATGGGCGACCGTATCGTCGTTATGAAGGACGGCTTCATTCAGCAGGTTGACACTCCGCAGAACCTGTATGATTGCCCGGTTAACGAATTCGTTGCTGGCTTCATGGGCTCTCCGCAGATGAACTATGTTGACGCTACTCTGGTTAAGGATGGCGCAGGCTACGCAGTTACATTCGGTGACACAAAGGTTGCTATTCCGGCACACAAGGAAAATGCTGAGATCGCTGCTTACGTTGGTAAGGAAGTTGTCTTCGGTATTCGTCCGGAAGACGTACATGACGAGCCGGACTTCATCGCAAAGGCTGGCGACACCAAGACAACAGCTATGGTTGAAGTTACAGAGCTCATGGGCGCTGAGACTTACCTCTACCTGAACTGCGAAGGCAACGCTATCACAGCTCGTGTTGAGCCGACATCCGTTGCTAAGTCCGGTGATAAGATCACAATCGCTTTCGATATGAACAAGATGCACCTGTTCGACAAGGAAACAGAGAAGACCATCCTCAACTAAGAGTTTGGCTTAAATGCATACTACGGCGGCGTTCCCGGAAGGGAACGCCGTTTTTGTTTCTCTTCGCTTTGTGCAATTTTACGAAGTGTAAAAAAAATTACTCAAAAAGACTTGAAAAAGGGTTCGCAATTATGTAAAATAAATAACATAGGAAATTATGGATATCTGTGTGGGGCCGTCGGATACCGCGCAGAATGGAATTTGAACCGGCGGAGAAATGAGGAAGGCATGTCCAATAGATTGTTCCAGGGTGTTATTCATCAGATGCGCGACTCGATCGACCGTACTATCGGTGTTATCGACGAATCCTCCGTTATTATTGCATGCAGTGAGCTCGGCAAAATCGGCGAAGTAATTGAATCTGTTACAGCGGATGATATTCAGTCTCAGGCTGCTTTTGTTTCCGGCAATTACACATATAAGTCTTTCGGTAGCCGTCCGCGTCCGGAATATGCGGTATTTGTTTCCGGCAATGATCCGGAAGCTGCAAAATATGTAGGTCTTCTGTCTGTTTCTCTGAACAGCATCAAGCAGTATTACGATGAGAAGTATGACCGCAGCAACTTTATTAAGAATGTTATTCTTGATAACATCCTGCCTGGTGATATTTATCTGAAGAGCCGTGAGCTGCGCTTTAATTCGGATGTCAGCCGTGTCTGCATGCTTATCAAGGTTACAAGCAAGACCGACGTTTCCGCATACGATGTAGTTCAGAACCTTTTCCCGGACAAGAATAAGGACTTCGTCATCAACATCAATGAGACGGATATCGCTCTTGTTAAGGAGATCCGCAGCAATATCGACCCGCGTGATATCGACAAGCTTGCAAGTTCTATTGTGGATACGCTCTCGAGCGAGTTCTACACCCACTGCGTGATCGGTATCGGTACCGTTGTTGAGAACATTAAGGATCTTGCCCGTTCCTTCAAGGAAGCACAGGTTGCACTTGAAGTCGGTAAGGTTTTCGACACAGAAAAGACCATCGTCAGCTACAATAACCTCGGTATTGCCCGTCTTATTTATCAACTGCCGACCACTCTGTGCGACATGTTCCTGAAGGAAGTTTTCAAGCGCGGCTCCATTGAGTCTCTTGACCATGAAACTCTGTTTACGATCCAGCGTTTCTTTGAGAACAACCTGAACGTTTCCGAAACATCCAGAAAGCTGTTCGTACACAGAAATACACTCGTTTACCGCCTCGAGAAGATCAAGAAGATCACCGGTCTCGACCTGCGTGAGTTTGAAGATGCAATTGTCTTTAAGGTAGCTCTGATGGTCAAGAAGTACCTCTCCAGCAATCCGTCCAAGTACTAAGGCGTTACAAACAGTAATAAAGGTTACAAAATAATTACGTTTAATTCTTTAAAAGAATTAAAAACAAAAGCCTTGTTGGTATAATGTTATAAGCCAACAAGGCTTTTTTGATTTTGCGGATACAGCCGTCCGGCTGCCATTCCGAAGGAGGATATACTCTTGATTGAATTTCGTAATGTATCGAAAGTTTATAATAACGGTACCGAAGCGCTGCACAATATTAACCTGACTGTTGAAAAAGGCGAGTTTGTCTTTATCGTCGGTTCTTCCGGTGCGGGCAAAAGTACATTTCTTAAGCTGATCACCTGCGAGGAGCACCCGAACGAAGGACAGGTCATTATCGACGGCGAGGATGTCAGCCATATCAAACAGCGCCGTATTCCTTATGTGCGCAGAAAAATGGGTCTTGTATTCCAGGATTTCCGTCTGATCGACCACATGACGGTTTACGATAATGTTGCATTTGCTATGCGCGTTGTCGGTGCGTCCCCGAAGACCATCAAGAAGCGTGTTCCGTACATTCTGAGCCTTGTCGGTCTGCAGCACAAGGCAAAGCACTATCCGCATGAGATGTCCGGCGGTGAGCGTCAGCGTGTCGGTCTCGCGCGTGCACTTGTCAATAATCCGTCCATGATCATTGCGGACGAGCCTACAGGTAATATTGACCCGGCCCTTTCTTTTGAGATCGTTGACCTCTTAAGCGAGATCAACCGCCGCGGTACAACAGTCCTTATGGTTACACACGAGCATTCTCTCGTTAAGCATTTCCATAAACGTATTATTCAGATCCACAGCGGTGAGGTTGTTGCCGATACTGCTGCAACATTCCGTGATCATCCGGTAACAATCGAGGATATTGAGCCTGATGAAGCACAGGATGTGGATCGTGAGGCGATCCGCCGTGCAAAGGAAGCGCGTGAACGTGCAAATGAAGCACTGCGTCAGTCTATGGAAGAGCATCAGAGTGAAGCTGAAGAGCCGGAAATTGAACTTTCTGCGACAGATGCTGTCCTTGCGGACGCTGAGCAGCTCACAACTGAGGAAAATTCCTGAGTGCAGTCTCGTTTGAAAGGACGGTAAATAGTATTTATGAAGATTCATAATATCGGATATCTTTTTAAGGAAGGTTTTAAAAATCTTTGGAAAAACAGAACAATGAGTATTGCCTCTATCGGCGTACTGATCGCTTGTCTGCTGCTGACCGGCTGTGCAACTCTGGTTTCTGCGAACCTGACTTCGATCATGGAGTCTATTGAAGGCAATAACAGCATCACGATCTATCTGAATGACGGCCTTCCGGCACTTACTGCAATTCAGGTTGGTGACCAGATCCGTGATATTGAAAATGTAAGCAACTGTGTATTTGTACCGAAGGATGACGCTTTGGCTGAAATGATGGAAGATCTTGGCGATGACGGTGTTATTCTTGAGGGCCTCGACGGTGAGGATAATTTCTTGCCGGATGCCTACACGATCTCCATGCATGATTTGAATTTATATGACGATACTATTCAGCGTATCAAGTCTATTGAAGGTGTAGATCATTTTACGGATTACTCCGATATCGCAGGAAAGCTTTCCAGCCTCGATATGGTTGTGCGCGTTGCAAGCTTAGCGATCATTTTGGTGTTGGCGGTCGTATCCCTGTTCATTATTTCCAACACGGTCAAGGTTACAATGTTCTCGCGCCGTACGGAAATCAACATCATGAAATCTGTCGGTGCAACGAACGGCTTTGTTCGTATTCCGTTTATTGTTGAGGGTATGATCATCGGTTTGATTTCCGGTGGTGTTTCGGCAGCGGTACTGCTTGTGACTTACGATTGGGTCGTTATGCAGCTGTACAGTATCGTCCCCTTCCTGACTGCTGTGGATATCGATCCGTACGTGACTTATATCTTTATAGCGTATGCCGTTGTAGGTGCGCTGTTTGGTCTGTTTGGCGGCGGTATCTCCATCGGCAAATATCTGAACAAGGAAGGAGAGAATGCGGTTGCATAAGCACAGATTTGTGCGCGCGATTTCAGCTTTCTCATTTACAGCATTAACAGTGATTTTAGTCGGTGCGTTGGCACCGAAGGTATGTGCAGAAACGGTTTCCGGTTTGGAAACCGTTTCGTCGAATTTTGGGGAAAAACATCGGCAGATAAGCCTTTCTAAACAGGTGGAGTCCGTAAACACTAAACGCAGCTTTCGGGATGCACTTGTGCAGCGTATCTCGAATCTGCAGCAGAGTATGCCCATATTGGAAGAAAGTTTGCGGCAGCTTGATCTGGAGATCGAGCAGATGGAAGCGGAGGCTCACATGCTGCAGGCAGAGATAGAGTACGATGAACGGCAGCGCTCTCTGACGGCGATCGATGCATGGTGTGATGCACACGGTGTAGATTATGAAGCCGTGGAATGTGCGGTTTTTTCGAATCAGGAACGGTTTGTGTGGCCGATTCCGGGCTATTCTGTGATCACCAGTGATTTTGGCAGCGGGCACCGGGGAATCGATATTTCCGGGTATGAAATTTTCGGTGAGCCGATCACAGCCGCAAGAGGCGGCACGGTGACGCACAGCGGTTGGCTGAACAGTTACGGATACTGTGTATTCATCGATCACGGCGACGGATTTTCCACGAGGTATGCACATGCAAGTGCGCTTGCGTGTGATAAAGGAGATATCGTTTTGCCCGGCGAGACGATCGCATATGTCGGCTCAACCGGATATTCTACCGGGCCGCACCTGCACTTTGAAGTGATAAAAAACGGTGTTCTCCAAAACCCATTCGATTACTATTAAAAAATCCCGATTCTGTTCTTTTGAAGGAACAGGATCGGGATTTTTTCATTTTAAGGGAATGTTCGAAATTCATCCAGGAACCATACTTTCTCGGCTGTGAAAGTGCGGTCATTGAGATAATTCAGCATACCGGCATCCGTTGTGAACTTGAAAGTCAGTTTGTAGGAATAGAGTGCCTGGTACGGGAAACCGGTTTTCTTATTCTGTGCGTTGCGGCCGTATTTACCGTCTCCGGCTAAGGGATGGCCGATGGAAGCCATATGTGCGCGGATTTGGTGTGTACGTCCGGTGAGCAGCTCAACTTCAAGCAGACTGAATTCTTTGCGTGTTTCAAGCACTGTGTACTTTGTTTTGATGCTGCGGCTTTCGTCCGTTTTACGGTCCGTGATATAAACGCGGTTCTGATTTTCGTTTTTCTCGAGATAACCGGTCAGGATCTCACTGCGCTTTTTCGGAACACCGCACACAACACAGAGATACATCTTATCCATCTCGCGATTTTTAACTTTCTCGTTCATTATGCGCAGCGTTTCCGCGTTTTTGGCAGCCATAACAATGCCGCCCGTATTGCGGTCGATGCGATTGATGAGCGCCGGCGCAAAGGAGTTTTCCGCTTCCGGATCATATTCGCCTTTTTCATACAGATAATGCTGTACACGGGCAATGAGAGAATCAAAATGATAGTGCTCATCGGGATGCACGATAAGACCCGGCTTTTTATCGAGGATCATAATGTTTTCATCCTCATAAAGTACGGTTATCTTATTCGGTGCTTTCAGAAAATCGTATTCTTTCGGGGCCTGTGCAAAAAACTCGTCCTTCAGATACATGGTGAGTACATCGCCGACAGAAAGACGTGTGGAGATCTCGCAGCGCTTGCCGTTTACCTTGATGTCCTTTTTGCGGATGGCTTTGTACAGCATGGACTGCGGGAGATTCGGATATGCTTTTGTGAGGAATTTATCGACGCGCTGATTTGCGTCATTCGCGGTGATCGTAACTTGCTTCAATTTGATTATCCTTTCTTCGGCTCGGTGGATGCCTTGCGCAGGGTAAAGAAAATACGCGGCAGAGAGATGACAATACCGATGCCAAGAGCAATGGCGATCGCGATCTTAATGGTCTCGAGACCTGTAGCGAGTGCCGCCGCGTTGTCGTTCATAAAGATGTGAAAACCGGTGTAGTAAATACCGGCGCCGGGAACAATGGGGAAGATACCGCTTGTGAGAAATACAGGCAGCGGTGCCCGACGGGAAAAGGAAAAGATGCGTCCGAGGTACGTTAAGCCGAGTGCAGCGAAAAAGGAAGCGAATACGGCATCCTCGGTAAAGTACATATAAACAATATAGATCAGCCAGCCGAATGCACCTACGAGACCGGCATAAGTATATTGCTTTTTCGGCGTATGAAAAATGATCGCGAATGCAACGGTGGAGACGAAAGCTACAACCGTCTGCAGCAGCCATTCAAAGAAAAGTGCAGGTGTCATACGATCATTGCACCTCCTACCAGTATATAGAGCATCACGACTACGCCTACACCGATCGCGATGCAGCCGCCGACCAAAAATGCATCGATCATGCGGATCGTGCCGCTCAGATAGTCGCCGCCGAGGAAGTCGCGGATCGATGTGGTCAGCGCAATACCGGGGACAAGGCGGATGATCGAACCGATGATAATCTTATCGAGGTCCTGCCCGAGTCCGAGCCTGTAAAGCAGTACGGCAGAGAGTGCGACCAATGCGCTGGAAGACAGGTTTGTAATGAACTTCGAAGCGCTGCGGCGGTCTAAAATACGCAGGAAAATCTCTAAGATAAAGCCGCACAGCAGCGCGGCGAGTGCATCGCAAAAAGAACCGCCGAACAGATAGCTGAAGCATGCACTGCCTATGCCGCAGCTTAAAATCATATATACGGTTTTTGTGTAAGGGATACGGTTGATCTCTTTCAAACGGATAAAAGCTTCCTCTACCGTATGTTTTCCGGCTGCGATCTCGCGGGAGAGCTGATTGATCGCATCGACACGGCCGAGATGTACGGAAGCACCCGGAACAAATTTTAACTTACTTTGTGTGTGCTCACCGTTTTCCACAGCGTTTGCAAATATCGCGTTGGAGAGAACGTATACATCGTACTCTTCCACGCCGTAAGCGTGTGCCACACGCTCCATAGTTTCCTGTACACGAAAAATCTCTGCGCCGCTCCGAAGTAAAAGTTCACCCATTTTGAAGGATAACGTAACGGCACTTTTGCAGGATGTTTTTAAACCTGTCATTTTTCATGCCTCCAATAACAAACTTAACGCAATCAGTTTACTGCGCGTATGCGTCCGTGTCAACCGTTGACGGACAAAAAATAACAAAATGTCCGCGAAACTTACTTTGACGGATGTTTCAGGCGCCTAAAATCAGGAGGATCTGACCGATCGGGTACAGCCACCAAGTCAATGCATCATAACGGTGCAGCTTTGCGGTAAGATTCAGCCCGATGATGAGGTCGGAAAGCAGGAAGCTGAATATACCGGCAGAACAGATGACGGAGGCCGGATTTGGTTTACATGACCATGCATAAGAAAATACAGAGGCACAGTTTATAAGAATAACAAAGAGATAAACCAAAACCAGAGGGAGTTTCTTCGTGTTTTTATTGCGGATACCGAGAGAAATCAGTACAAAGGCGGCTGCTGCACCGAGCAGTAAAGCTGCGGCAGCACCGATGTTCCAAACCGGTACACCGAGTGCCGCAGACTTCATCCCGTAACAAAGTGCATACAACAAATGGGACACCATAAAGAATGATGAGCCGATTACAAAAAAGTTTTTGACCCGTGCGGTAAGGATTTTTAACCGGGCCAGAAAGACATCGCCGATACTCGAAAAAACCATAGCGGCAAAGCAGACCCAGCGTATCGGTGTAGGATTTAAGAGGGCACGCAGCAGCGCAAGGGCAGAAAGTAGTGTTGTGAGAACCAAAGCACCCGGCAGCCCGAACCATCGGAAAAACTTGTCCATGATGTTTCACTTCCTAAAAGCCGTTTTATGCGTTCTGTTCGGATTTGGGCTGTTTCATTGTAAGAGAAATGCGGTTGCGCGCAGCATCTACGGCAAGCACCCATACCGTGACGATATCGCCGACTTTCAGAACATCGGACGGATGACGGACGAATTTGTTTGAAATCTGCGTGATGTGTACGAGGCCGTCCTGATGTACACCGATATCGACGAACGCACCGAAGTCGATGACGTTGCGTACGGTACCCTTCATTTCCATGCCGGGCTTTAAGTCCTTGATATCTTTGATATCGCTGCGCAGCAGGGGGCTGGGCAGTTCATCACGCGGGTCGCGTCCCGGTTTTTCGAGTTCCTGGATCATATCGAGGAGTGTCGGTGTGCCGATGCCGATATGATCCGCGAGCGATTCGATGCCGAGCTTTTCGGCACGAGCTTTCAGTTCGGCA
>JAZNMV010000068.1:0-6719 GCA_045579885.1 Acutalibacteraceae bacterium
GTGTAAATCTCAGTTGTGCCAAGATTCTCATGACCAAGTATATCCTGCAAAACACGTATATCTACATTACCGTGGCGATACATGAGCGTTGCAGCTGTATGGCGCAGCTTGTGTACGGAATAACCGGCACCGCCTAAACCAATTTTATCCAAATATTTATTTACCATAGCCTGCACGGTTTTCGGACTGATCCTGGTACCGCGATTGCTCAAGAAGAGTGCATTTCTGTCTTTTACATCATCTTTTGGTCTAGCTCGAACATATGTTGCGATAGAAGTAAGACAGGCATCATTTAAATAGACGATGCGTTCTTTATTGCCTTTACCGATGATTCTGAGTGTCGAGTTATTATGTATTACATCGCTCATATTGATCGACACAAGCTCAGAAAGACGCATTCCGCAATTCAAAAACAGAGTGAGTATACAGTAATCACGTTCTTTATCAGGTCCTTCAACAGCATTTAATAACTCGATACTTTGTTCGAGCGTTAAAAAACGCGGCAAAGTTTTAGCTTTTTTAGGTGGTGTAAGGTTTTCGGTCGGGTTATCCTTTAGCAAACCTTCGTGGACAGATAAATAGTTAAAGAAGCTTTTTAGGCTGGAAGATTTTCTTTGTCGTGTAGAACTCATGTTGCTGCGCTCGTCAGCAACAAAATTCATAAACTCAAAAATATCTAAAGTTGTTATGGATCGGATAAAATCAATGTCTATATCACGTACAGGAATTTCTTCAAGCGGAGTATCTTTAGAAACAATGCCGCGGAATCGTTTCATGAATCTAAAAAAAGTTCTTAGATCCATACAGTATTCATCAACGGTTTTAGAAGAACGACCTTTAATGTTTCTATAGTATAATGCATACTGTCGGACGATATCCGGCATTTCAGCAGCTAAATCAAAGCTCATATATGTTTTTATCCCTCCTGAATTATACAAAATAATCATTTTGTATAATTCTAGCATTTTTTTAGCCGGGAGTCAATCCCCCGGCTAAATTATCTTTATTCTGTTTCCACAGCCACTTTCAGCGGCAGGATTCCTCCAATATCAATGATCGGATCCTGCGTAAGCTCGATAGCCTGTACATTGTGTTTGTCCAGGAAATCAATAATGGGTTTTTCAAAATCCAAAGAGTCCAAACGTCCGGTAAATGCTAAGACGTTTTTATCAATCAGTCCGCAGCATCCGCCGATAAAACCGTAGTCGTAGCCTTCAAGCAAAATCCGCCGTTCAGGAATGATCATAATATCGACGCCCATAAACTTACCTGCAGCTCCAATACCTGCATCCATTGTAATAAAAGCAGAATCGTTTACAACTGCAGTTGAGCATTTGGTATATCCCTGATTTACATGAATCGTTTTGAGGCCCATTTCATTTGCAATTGCATAAATCGCGTTATCTGTGCCACCCATGCTCGCAAAAAGTTTCTCACCCATGTGCAGCGCATTACAGAGTACATCACCGGGGTAATTTGCTGTCGGCGGTACTGAAGTCTCCGCTACGGCAAATCCTTCTGCTTCAAGCTTATTCTTAAGTGCCGATTCCCCTCTCAAGACAAATGTTCGATTATCGTTCAAGTGGAACATCTGCATATCCGCATGGTGCATTACCGGTGCCTGTAATCTGTGATCCGGTTCTGTTGTTATGCAGCGAATACCGCGCTCTTCAAGCGCCTTAACTATTTTGGGGTACTGTCCAGATACAGCAGCTAAGGTAACTCTTCCCTGCGGCAGATTTGGTTTAGATACAAAAGTTTCTTTTATTGTACACATGCGTCAAACGCCTCCCTTACATTTTTAACACCCAAAAGCTCCATGCCGTTAAAGCGCTTTAAATCTATACCTTTTAGGCTATGAAACGGAAGTACACAGCGTGTAAAGCCAAGTCTGAATGATTCTGATACACGAGCTTCAATGTGGCTGACAGAGCGCAGTTCGCCTGCCAGTCCGATTTCACCAAAAACAACGGTATCGTCACGGATCGGTGTGTCTTTTAAACTGGATACCAAAGACATGGCTACTGCAAGATCAACAGCTGGCTCGTCTATACGCAGACCGCCTACAACATTCAGATATGCATCCAGATTAGAGAAATAAAACCCAGCTCGTTTTTCCAAAACAGCCAAAATCAAAGCCATACGTGCATAGTCAAATCCGGTAGCCATACGACGCGGTGTTCCAAAACCGGAAGTGGTTGCAAGTCCCTGTATTTCAGCAAGCAGCGGTCGAGTGCCTTCCATAACGGCGGTGACACATGTACCGGAAGCATTTTTAGGCCGTCCGGACAGCATGGCCTGTGACGGATTCTCAATTTGTCTTAGGCCTGCCTCACCCATATCAAACACGCCGATCTCGTTTGTAGAGCCGTAGCGATTTTTTACAGCACGCAGGATCCTGTAGGTCATCTGGCGATCACCTTCAAAGTACAGGACAGCATCCACGATGTGCTCCAAAACTTTTGGTCCGGCAATAGCACCGTCTTTATTGACATGACCAACGAGAATTGCCGGTATATCCATAGACTTAGAACATCTTAAAATGGCATTTGTACATTCGCGTACCTGTGTTACGCTGCCCGGTGAAGAATTCAAATCAGTAAAATTCATCGTCTGGATTGAGTCGATCATAACGATATCCGGTTTATCTGTACGAATGTGTTCCACAACAAGCTGAACATCTGTTTCGGAAAGAATTCGGAGATTCGGGCTGGATACGCCTAAACGACTGGCACGGAGCTTGATCTGTCTGGCAGATTCCTCACCGGAAACATATAGAATACGTAAATTCTGTCCGAGATATTCGCAGATTTGAAGAAGAATTGTAGACTTACCTATACCGGGATCGCCGCTGATCAGGATCAACGATCCTTTAACGAGCCCACCTCCAAGAACACGATCCAATTCGGAAAGGCCAGTGTGATAGCGCAGTTCATCGTCTGTGTCGATTTCCTGAATTGTTTGCGGACGATTTAATGAAGAAGCGCCGGAAACAATCGCGGCAGAAGCACTTTTCGAAGCTACCGGTGCTTTCACAGTTTCTTCCATTGTATTCCATTCACCGCAATCCGGGCATTTTCCGGCCCATTTTGCGGTTTCATAGCCACAATTGGAACAAACATATATAAGTTTACTTTTTACAGCCATAGTATTACCTTCAGTTAAAGTGATGGATTAATTGTAACATGGAACAGATGTTTTGTAAAGCCTATTCCCCCATCGCAAATCGAATAATTCCCTTGCTGATTGCTTCTCCGAGATTTTCTTGATATTCAGAATCACACAGCAGCGCTGCTTCGTCCGGGTTAGAAATAAAGCCGCATTCTACAATTACGGCCGGAGAATCCACATGTTCCAGAAGATAAATCCCCTCTGCAGGCTTGTTTTCTCTATGGTTTTCCGGCTGCAGTGATTCAACTATATTTTCTCTTATAGCTTCAGCCAGCCGTGAACTGTCCGCGTTTATTTTTGAGTAAAACATTTGAGCACCGCTGTACTGGGGCTGTTCGAAGAAATTTTGATGTATGCTGATTAGGATACAGTTGTCTCTCTCATTTACATATTCTGCGCGGTACTGAATATCAGAACGTTTTCGTTCGGAAACCGTAGTTAGAGATAAATCCCCTACTGCAACATCAGTTTCACGGATCATTTCAACTGCAAATCCGGCGTTTTTCAGACTGTCTCTAACATAACAGGCTATCGCTAAATTAATATCCTTTTCTAAGGCTCCGTTTACGCCTACAGCGCCTCCGTCTTCTCCACCGTGTCCGGCGTCGATTATAACCGTACAAGGCGTTTTAGATGGCAAAGAGGACACGAGAACGGCATGTCGTGCACCACACACCAGACATACAGAGAAAATGACTGCACCAATAAAGAATGCAAGAAGAAAATATGAGATTTTCACAGAGTAATAACGCTTCATATAGAATCACCCTATGAAGTATATAAGAAGATGAACTGAAAAATGAAAAATAAAAAAGCTGTTTTCGACCAAAAATCAAAAACAGCTCTATATTTGGATGATTACTTAAAGAACAGCGGAAGCGGCTCAAGGAAAATAATGTCTGTACGATCGGCTGCATCGCCTTCTGCCAAAACAGCAGCTTTGCCGACTACGCATCCGCCGATTTCACCGACGAGTTTTTCAAGTGCGATCAGAGATTCACCGGTACTGATGACATCGTCAACAATGAGGATGCGCTTATTCTTAAGAGAAGCAACATCTTCCTGAGAAAGGTACAGAGTCTGAACATGGTCAGTGGTAATAGACTTAACCTCAACCTTGATCGGGTCCGTCATGTATGCTTTGATGCCCTTACGTGCAACAACATACTTGCGGCAGCCGATTCTCGCCATTTCATATGCCAGCGGAATACCCTTGGATTCAGCAGTAATAATGATATCGTGTTCCGGACATTTTTCCATCAGCGCTTCTGCGACTTTTTCGGTGATCTCAACATCGCCGAACATAACAAATCCGGCAATATCCAAGGTATCGCTGATCGGGCAAATCGGCAGTTCTCTTTCACAGCCGGCAATTGTCATTTTATATACGTTAGCCATTGTATTAGCTCCTTTCAGATTGAGTATCCAAATCAGCCCGGAGGCCACTTCATCGAACGACCGCCAAGCAGATGGAAGTGCAGATGCTGTACGGTCTGACCACCGTCTTCCCCGCAATTATTTACAATACGGTAGCCATTTGTGAGTCCTTCCGCAGCAGCAATTTTTCCTGCCTTAGCGAAAATATGTGCAACAACAGACGCGTTTTCCTCTGTGAGCTCATCAGCAGAAGAAATATGCGTTTTAGGGATCATAAGAATATGGACAGGTGCCTGAGGATCCAAATCACGGAACGCAAGCATCAGTTCATCCTCATATACCTTTGTGGTAGGGATTATACCGTTAGCGATTTTACAAAAAATGCAATCCATTTTATTATATCTACCGCGCAAAGTGAACCGCCTTGCGCGGTAGCATACCTCCTTTACAGAGCGTTTTTAACCAAGCTGAGAGTCAACAATACCGGAAACAGCTGCCAGTGCCTCATCAATCTTGGTCTGATCCTTTACACCGGCCATAGCAAAGTCGGGTTTTCCACCGCCGTTGCCGCCTGTAAGCTGTGCAACAGCCTTAACAAGCAGACCCGCCTTTACACCCTTAGCCTGTGCGTCCTTATTAACTGTAGCAGCAAGTGTAGCTTTGCCATCCTGAATGCCTGCGATAACCGCAACGACAGGACCTGCAGCGTTTTCGCGGATCTTATCGCACATTGTACGGAGAGCGTCACTGCCTGTACCGGAGAATACAGCTGTAGCAACCTTTACACCCTTCACTTCAACAGCGTTGTCGAGAACTGCGCCAAGGTTCATTGTTGCGATCTTAGCACGGAGAGAGTCGATTTCTCTTTCTTTGTCCTTGATATCCTGCAGAAGAGTAGCTGCCTTAGTCGGAAGATCCATAGTATTGGCAACCTTCATAGCGATTGCTGTATCCTTCAGCATGTTGTTTGTGGAGTAAATCATGTTGAGCATATTGAAGCCTGTAACGCCTTCGATACGGCGAACACCGGCTGCAACAGAAGATTCGCTGACGATCTTGAACAGACCGAGCTTTGCGGTGCAGTCGATATGTGTACCGCCGCAGAACTCTCTGGAGAAATCGCCGGCAGATACAACTCGAACAACGTCACCGTACTTTTCACCGAACAGAGCCATAGCGCCGAGTTTCTTAGCTTCTTCGATCGGCATTTCACGGCACTCAACAGTGATATTCTCAAGGATTTTTTCATTAACAAGCTTTTCTACTGCAAGCAGCTCATCTTCGGTCAGCGCAGAGAAATGTGTAAAGTCGAAGCGAACTGCAGACTCGTTAACAAGCTGACCAGCCTGTTCGACGTGGCCGCCAAGAACTTCACGCAGAGCTGCCTGCAGAAGATGTGCAGCAGTATGATTACGCATGATCGCTACGCGGCGTTCTGCGTTAACAGAAGCAAATGCAGTCTCACCCTCACGGATGAAGCCTTCTTCAACGATTGCTTTGTGGAGATAAATGCCGGAAGCATTCTTTGTGGTATCAATAACACGGAGTTTGCAGGAATCGGTTGTGATCACACCGGAATCACCAACCTGTCCGCCGCTTTCTGCATAGAAAGGAGTGCTTTCGAGTGCGAGAACAACTTCATCATTAGCTTCAGCACTTTCTGCACGAGCGCCGTTCTTAACGATAGCAAGGAGCTTAACGTCAGCATCAGTTGTTGTGTAACCTACGAAAACAGTCTTATCGATACCTTCAAGAGCATCGCCTTCTCCTGCCCATGCGTCAGCACCGGCATTCTTACGGCTATTTCTTGCCATTTCGCGCTGCTTGAGTACAAGCTCACGGAACTTTTCTTCATCAACAGTCATACCCTTTTCTGCGAGGATCTCCTTGGTCAGATCGATCGGGAAACCGAATGTATCACTCAGAAGGAAAGCATCTTCGCCGGAAAGAACTGTTGTATCGTTCTTCTCGAGGATAGAATTCAGAAGAGCAAAGCCCTTATCGATGGTTTTATAGAAGCTTTCTTCCTCGAAGGAGATGACCTTCTTGATCATTGCGCTCTTTTCGCGCAGCTCGGGATATGCTCTTTCGTTCTCAGCAATAACCGTATCGACAACCTCCGAGAGGAACGGACGGTTAATACCAAGGAGTCTGCCATGACGTGCTGCACG
>JAZNMV010000069.1:0-6367 GCA_045579885.1 Acutalibacteraceae bacterium
CAGGCTAAATGAAACCGATCCCCGGTATAGTATTTTGGCCTTTCAATATGTCCCAAAGCGATATGCATCAACTGATGAGCCAGCATGAAATCCAGCTCTCGCGGACCAAGCTTCTGCAGCCAATCCGGGTCAAAGTAGATGCATCTGCCGTTAGTCGAGATTCTTGTTACATCTTTTGTTGCTACAAAGAGCATATCAAGAAGAGGATCTGCAAATTCTGCACTTCTGTGCCGCAGGCGAAATCGAGATTCCTGTATTTTCCTTTTTAGGCGCAGTTTTCGCTGTTCAGTCATCTTGACCATTCCTTACCGCTGTTTTGAAAACCTCGTTCTCTTTGATAATCGGTCGAACCTCAGGAATATAGTAATAATCATGCATGAGCTTACCCCGAAAAGCCCACGGCAGTTTACATGCATAATCTATGGAATTATCGACTAATCTCTGATATGGATGCTTACGTGCATAGGCAACCATTGCCGACCTCAAAGCAATTTGCAGTTCCGGTGCTTTCGGAATTTCCACTGCTTTACCGGCAAAGATAGCCTCAATCGATATCATATTCTCGTACAATTCAGTCCACATCCTAAATTTGGAGGCATCACTATGACCGATACAGCCCACGATCATCGGATAGACATCCTGTATGTTATCGGAAATGCAATTAAGTATATTGCTGACCATCTCCCACGATCTCGGTGTTGTGAAAGCAAGATTGTTTTCGGATGAATCAAGCCTCATAAGTGCAACGGGGTTATATTCCAAATAGCCCACTACAAACGGATGGACACCGGCTTTTATGGCCCAATCATGCCAGGAAGCAGAATCGCCTTTAATCTCTATATGACAAAGACGATTTGCCAAAGCTCTCGGCATATTGTACGCCACCGACTTATCTGTAACTCTGTTACCGGCAGCGATAACGATACAGTTATCCGGCAATTTGTGTTCACCGATCGTTCTGTCCAGCGTGATTTGGTAGGCAGCGGACTGCACCGAAGGTGGGGCTGCCGATATCTCATCCAAGAAAAGAATATTGATCGTGTTTTCACTGTCGTCCATTTGAAAAATCTTCGGCTTCAGCCAAATTGCCAATGTTTTTTCTTCATTGGCAGTCGGAATTCCCCTCAAATCAACGGGATTAAACAACAGCAAACGGACATCGGTAACTTCTACCTTTTTACCGGTTATTCTTTCTATTCGTTTCGCGATTTCTCTAACACCCTGCGACTTGCCGACCCCCGGAGGACCCCACAGCATCACAGACGGAAATTTTTTAAACGGAGTATGATTCTTCACCAAAGATACGTAAGCATCCGACAGCATATCCACCATGCGATCTACATTAAGCGCTAACAGCCCTGATTCTACTGTATTCATCGTTTTCACTCCTCATAACCTGTATATTTTTATTGTACAGCCATTACAGATGTGCGTCAATCCCACTGCTGAATTCTCCCTTCCCCCCTTGACTTCAACCCAGCTTCTCCTCCATCTTCGCAAACTTCGCTGCACCGCCCCATTCGTGGGTAATACCACTTAAAAAAGCCCGGTTGAGCGGTGAACTCAACCGGGCTTGCTGTATTCTGTTATTCGCTGCAGGGCTCCGCTTTCAGCTTTAGACCTGTATAGTCGGGAGCAATGCGCTCGCCGGGCTTCAGGATGAGGAATTCACGGTCATTCCATGTGCCGTCTGTCATCATGCGCAGCAGGCGCAAATCGTCGTCCACCTCACGCAGATTCCAATTCCGATTGGCGGCCTCCTGTTTTGTACGCAGAAGATTTTCTTCTGAATCGTAAATTTTGGAGTGGATGTAGCCTAAAGTGGAGTAGTTATTCTCCCAGCTGCTTTCTATTTCAATCAGGTAGTCGGCGTTATCTTCGCCGTATTTTTCGGCATACTCGAGCCATTTTTTGCGGCGAATGTCCTCAGCATCGAACAGGCGCAGGCTTTGCTCCAACCAGCCGCTGTTCAGCCAAAAAGCGCCTTTGCTCTCTGTGAACTCTTTCAGGTAGCGTTCCTGCGAGCCTAAAAACAGCGCGATGCAATCGTCGGTGCGGGGAACAACGATAGGAATATCCTCGCAGCGTACGCCCACCACGCCGTTAGAACAGAGACCGTATCCCAAAACGATAAAATCGGGTTGATGCTCCAGTTCTCCGGTCTCCAGCTGCCGGTATAAGTCCTCTACCGTGTGCTGTAAATGCAGCCGCAGCTTTTCCGGAGTGTTGTGCAGACCGCGCCCCACCCATGTAATATCCACTTGATGTTCGCTTTGCGAGGCTAAATAGCTCAACTCTCGCGAAAGGATTCTGCAGGCAATGATGTGTATACGCATAATACTTTCCCCGCTGTTGTTGTGAGTTCGGTTTGTTTTTAATTTCTTTTTTGCGGTGTTTCTATCAGCATTCTACTGCTCAGGCAGAAAGCTTGTCAACTTCTCTATTAATTGCAGTGGAATTGCTTTTTATTGACTGTCCCTAAGTATCGAGTCACGCTTAGGAGAACACACTCTCACTCTCCGGTAATCAGCTTCCAAAACAGCTGCAAAAACTCCTGCTCCGTCCTCTCGAACCCTACAAACCCATATTCCGGCTCAGAAACGATCTCCGGGACAGTGTCTGTGATCTGCGTATCCATCAGCTCTAGGAATTCATGCACCAAAATGGCGTCGTCGATTTCGAAGACTTTTGCTTTTTCCTGCTCGGTGAGCGACTCACGGAGCCACTTGTTCCAGATCATTGTCTGCAGCGGCTCTTCAATTTCTTTGTACTTTGGCAATTCGGCCTTTACCGGTCGGGTGATATCTGCGAGGTAGGCTTCGCTGCCATCATGTAACAGGCAGGCCAGCTGCAGCCGTTTAGAATAGCCTCTCGCCTCTGCTTCCTTCATGCAGTTGATACTGTGCTGTGCCACGGAATAGAAGGTTTTGAAATGCCCGTTTGCTCGACACAGCAGGGACAGCGCATGCGCAATGTCCTCAATACAGATCAGCTTCTCTTCCGGTCTTATGGGATCCATGATTATTCCGGTATATGTCTTAATTACACTCATTATTTTTCGTCTCCCCTGCTAGCTTGAACCTCACCGCTTCATTTTGACGATAAACTCAGTCGTGCCCTCTTGATACTGTTTTTCTTCAGTGAGTACAAATCCGTGTCTTTGATAAAACCGGATCGCTTTCTCGTTCTTCTCGAGAACCCATAAGAAATCGCAATTCATCTGATCAACAGCAAAATCGATCAGTTTGCCCCCGATACCCTGACCCGTGAAAAAAGGCTCGACATAGAGCTCTGCAATCTGATTTTCTTCAACATGTACCATACCTTTGACGAATTCATCATCATAGACCCATATTCCGCTTAATTGATCCGGGTCATCCATGTAGCTTTGAGCCAACGGATACACCTGCATCTCTCCAAAAGACACTTTATCATTTTGGAAAATCTCTCTGTAATTCATTCTCTTTGAGAAAATCAATATTTCAGCTATCCTTGATGCATCAGCTATTGTTGCCGGTCGTATCATAGTAACCTTCTCCATAACAAAATTTATCAGCAAAGCGCTGCCTTGATTCGATTATAGCACAGCTTTCGAAATTTACAAATCGATTACCTTTTTTCTGCAGGTGTGTTATTCAAGCGGTTCCTCATACTTGCGGACAATGTATTTTGTGCGTTCTACCGGCAGCGGTACTTCTTCCGCAGTAAAATACTCTATATCCACAACCGTTGCGACTGTCTGATGTCCATAATCACCGACGGGAACCTCTACGCGGTCGCCGATTTCAATATCATCATCCTCATCAGCGAGATAGTAATAGCTTTTACCGCCTTCACCAAACTCCACGCTGCAGTAGATATAGTCGTATTTCTGCCCAGCTCGAAGAACTCTGTTATAAATTCTGTGGTCAAAAATATCTCCGAAGTTATGAAATTCAAGAACTTGATAGACTTCACATATAAAATCTTCCCATAATGCCGGTAATCCTTTTCGGTCAAAGGTTCCTTTTAGAACTTGCTGTGGCCTTTTGGCATAATCAAATGTAATAGCATATTCGCGCCGTTCCGCCGAAGTTTCCCCTACATATTCTGGATTTCCTTCAACTGTCCCAAGCATATAATCGAGATAGATATAATTCAGCAGATCATCAACATCATACTTACTACACAGCTTTTGAGAAAACGTACAATTATCTTCAAAAATTCGAATATATTCCAAAGTTGAACTCTCACGGTCGATAATCAACTGCTCTCTATAAATTGAAGTGTCAGGTCCATCTGATTGATTATTTCTGTCATTTACAATATATCGATAATCGACTGTAAGCCTTTCGACCCTGTCCGGTCTATTGTTGCCGTCAAAAACATAGAGATCATTCATTTCTAGTGCTTCGCGTACTAGATCAGAAAGATCGATACCTTTCACTTCAAGTTTCGCACACAAGGCTCCTGTGAAAGTATATGTCTCACCCTCAGTGTTCACGATTTCCAAGCGCCAAAGGCCGACATCTTTAGCATGATAGCCAATGTAAGGATTCCTAAAATACGCCGCTATGTTTGCCAAAACCTGGCCAGCGACTTCTTTTTGGATTTTATATATTTTTCTTCTAGTTTGATGAGGAGGCTCATATTCCCAACCGAAATCGTAGGCAGAGAACCAAACGCGACCTTCGGCATTGATCGTGATCCGCTGTTCTGTTTCCTCACCCGGCTCCGGACGAAGACCAAAAAGAGATTCTTCCGAAACTATTCGAATTCTCTGAGGCTCCCCTTGAAAAGGTACCGAATAGTCATCGTAAAGCATCATTTAAACCTCCTTCACATTCTACTAAAATGTTCTTTACATCAAATCGTTCTGTCACCTTTGCTGATTTCGACTATATAATACTTTAACCGTTCGGTTTTACCATTCCAGTCAATTTTATACTCTCTATTTAGTGTTACAGCTTCTTCTCTCCTGCCTGTCGGCTTCTCGACTGTACCGCCGAGCACATCTTTTTTTCTAAAGAACGCATATATGCCATCAGTCTTTTTACCCGAGTAGAAGTTTTTGTCATTTACCATCGTTAGGCAATATGTAGTATTAAACCCCTTGTCTTTCAGCTGTTCCATAAAGACAATATCTTTTATAAATGAATACATCTGCTCCGGATACTGCCCATTCACCGGATACTTAAGTTCAACGGCATAGCGCTCGTCATCATTAAATATAACAATATCGATTTCGTGTTTGACGGTTCCTGTTATTCCGAAAAACTTCGTATTTCGTTCAAACTGAACCTTATATTCAGAGAGTCGGTTTCTTAGGAAAATCCCCAACTCATGCTGAAGACTAAACTCGTTGTATACTTCTATTTGCTTGTTTTCAACCATACCCATAAATTCATTCAGCAATTCTTTTATCATCATTATCCCATCCTTAAAACACTATATCAATTCGATTATAGCACAGCTTACTGGATTTACAAATCCCTTAATTCCTTCTACGTAGCTACACTATAATAAATACAGAAACCAACAGGCAACAGAACCGGAAGTCCTTTCCTCCCTACCCTGCTGCCATTTTTGTTTTACATTGAAAAGCAAACTGTTTGGTGATATAGTTAATTTATCAAAACAAGCCATCGAAAGGGAGACAGACTATGAATCATTACATCCTGCATTTAGAGAATCCGGGAGAGAGTTGGGATAACTGTTCTCCCATCGGAAACGGCAGCTGCGGCATGATGGTCAGCGGCGGCGTTATGAAAGACGTCCTCACGCTGAACGAGGAGACCATTTGGTCGGAAAACGCAGAAGCTAAGGCAATGGAGAATCTGTCGGAAAAGATCGCGTACATAAGGAAGCTGTTTATCGAGGAAAAGCCTTTTGAGGCGACCGAATGGATCTCCAAAGAAATCGGCGAATATCCCCGTATAAGATCCTATGAATACGCAGGTCGTCTGCTCATCTCCCTGCATGAGGACGATGCGTGTACAGAATATAATCGCGATCTGGATCTTCAAAACGGTGTATGTACCGTCAGCTATGTAAAAGACGGCGCAGCATATCAGAGAGAGTATTTTGCCTCCATGACAAACGGCCTTTTGTGCGCAAAATACACCGCCACCGCAAAATTTGATGCAAAAATCGCGTACGAGCGTGAAAACATTATTTCTGCGTCGTTCCGTAATGATGGCATCAAGTGCATTGCTGTGACGGCTGAAGGCGACCACAAATTTGCTTTAGAGCTGAAGATCCTGACCGACGGCACAAGCAGCGTAAAGGATGGCGCGATACAGATAAAAGATGCGACTTACGCAGAAGTTTACACCGCCATCTGCACCGCGTTTAAGTGCAGCGACTATGCTGCGGCAACCGAAGAAAT
>JAZNMV010000070.1:0-3420 GCA_045579885.1 Acutalibacteraceae bacterium
GATAAAGGAATTTTCAACTTCTTACCTCCGAACAATCACCGTTCATCCGTCAGGAGATGATATACAAGCTCCGCAGTCTTTTTAAGATCTTCGACCGTTGTGTATTCATCTGTACCGTGGCAGTTATACATTGCATTCGAAACCACAATACCGTCTATGCCGGCAAGCTGCATCGCCGCGTTGTCGCTGCCGCCAAAGGTCTCCGTTGTCTGCATCGGGATACCTACCTTATTGCAGGCGCGCTCAAAACGCCCCAGCGCACCGCTTGTTTCATCCACACGGTAAGCGTGCAGCGGAACGTCATGTGCAAACGAAACAGCCGCACCTACCTCATCCGCCGCGTTTTGGAACGCTGTACAAACATCACCGTACACTTCCATCGCGCGCTCATGTACCGAACTGCGGATCTCACCGCGCACTTCACAAAGGTCAGGCACTATGTTTCCTGATTTGCCGGCTGTGACCACGCCAAAGTTCAGCGTAGTCTCCTTATCGAGCCAGCCCTGCTGCATCATAGAAATCGCCTTTGCCATAGCGGTCACGGTATTGATACCCGTTTCCGGTGCAAAACCGGCATGTGCTGCACGGCCTTTCAGCGTAATCGTAAAAGTCAGTACTGTCGGTGCAGCAAGTGCCGCCGTGCCGACTTCTCCGGTCAAATCCAAAACAAAACCGGTTTTCGCTTCACACTTAGAAAAATCAAAATACCGAATACCCGTGCAGTAACGTTCTTCCGCCGCAGAAAAAACCAGCTCGATAGGATGGTGTTTTTTCCCGGTTTCTTTCAGTACATATAACGCTTCGAGTACCGCAGCTACACCGGCAAAGTCATCTGCACCGAGCACCGTATTGCCCCGGCTCGTGATTTTGCCGTCGTCATGCAGAACAGCTTCTTTCCCGCACGACGGCTCCACCGTATCCATATGTGTACAGAAAAGGAGCGGTTCAAGGCTTTCTTCACCCGGTACATAAGCAAACAGATTGCCGCAGTTTCCGTTCATATGCACGCCGGCATCATCTTCTAAAAAGGTAATGCCAAATTCCGAAAGTTTTTTCTTTAAATGATTCGCAACAGCTCGCTCACCGAAAGTCGGGCTGTCTATCGCAACAAGCTCCGAAAAAAGGCGAACCAACCGCTCTGTGTTGATGCTGCTCATAGTACTCTCCTCCTACATTCGGAAAGATCAAAGCAGCGCAAGGCTCTGCAAAATAAAGATCATCAGGAAAACCGTAATAATACAGCATGCCGAACTGAGGACGACAAGCTGACCGGCAAGCTCGCTGTCTGCACCGGCTTCCTGTGCCATAATGTAGCTCGAAACCGCCGTCGGTGTTTCCCATGCGAGTGCGAGTGCCAAAAGATTTGCGCCGCGAATGCCCGCCATGACCGCAAGCGGAATAAATATAAGCGGAATGATAACAAGTTTGAATGTAACGGCAACCATTGCCTTTGTGATATTGCCGCGCAAACGTGTAAAGCGGAAATCACCGCCAAGTACGATAAGCGCAAGCGGTGTTGCAAGACGAGCCACATCCGTAACAGCCGTTGCAAGGAAGCCCGGGAAGCGTACACCGATCAGCGATGCCGCAATACCGATCACCGTTGCAATGATAAGCGGATTCTTAACCACTTTCAGCACGGTCGGCCCTAACTTCACCTTATCACCGCTCGTGTAAACCGTCAGCGCAACAACCGCGAGCGTGTTGTAAAGCGGCACGAGCACTGCGCTCAAAACCGAGGCAACCGCCGCATGCTCCTCGCCAAACACGTTCGTTACAAGGCTAACACCGAAAATAACGTAATTGCTTCGGAAAATCGCCTGAATAATAACACCGCGCTGCTTCGGCTCGCGTACGACACGCGGCACGATAATGCAGAGTGCTATGTACAGAAGCACCAAGCTGCCAACCGCAAACACGAACATCTTGCCGTCGAACAATTCGAGCAGATTCGTTTTATAGATATTGTTGAAAAGCAGAACAGGCAAAAAGAACTTGAATACCAGGCTGTTCGTCTTTTTCAGAAAATCATCTGCGACAAAATTCGCCTGGCGCAGAAAATAACCGAATGCCAAAAGCAAAAATGTCGGCATGATCGCATTCAGTGCGACAAAAAAACTATTCAATACAATACACTCCCGTCTTTACGGTTTCATAGATTTCCATGATTTTTTCGAAATCGGCAATGCCTACGGAAAACGCCGTTGCGCCGCCCGATGCCGTGCCGAATGCCAGCGCTTCTTCGAGGTCATCCCCCTGTTCGAGTGCCGCTAAAAAGCCGCCGACCATCGAATCGCCAGCACCTACGGAATTTACGACCTTCCCCTTTGCAGCCGGTGCCTTATACACCTGTCCGTCCTTTGTACAAAGCAGCGCACCGTCTCCCGCCATGGAAACAAGCACATGCTGCGCACCGAGTAACTGTAGTTTCTTTGCGAGTCGAATCACATCATCATCCGTCTCAATTTTTTCGCCGAAAAGCGCGCCGAGCTCATGGTTATTCGGCTTAACAAGAAACGGCTTGTAACAAAGCACGGAGCGCAGGAGTTCTCCTGCTGCATCCACCACAAGGCGCACACCCCGTCCTTCCGTCTTAGACGCGATTTGTGCGTAAATATCCGCCGGTAACGATTTCGGTACACTGCCCGAAACCACAAGCGTGTCTCCGTTCTCGAGCGTTTCAAGCTTCTTAAAAAACTTTTCCAGCTTGTCCGCAGGAATCGCGGGTCCGTTCCCGTTGATTTCCGTTTCCTCTTCTGCATGGAGCTTCACGTTGATGCGTGTAAAGCCTGTATCGAGTTCAACGAAATCTGTCATTATCCCCATTTCGTGCATTTCTTCCCGGATCAATGTACCGGTAAAACCGGAAATAAAACCGAGCGCCGTGCTCTCCGTATTGAGTTCTTTTAGAAGTAAAGAAACATTGATTCCCTTTCCGCCGACAACAACATTTTCTGTGTTCACGCGGTTCACTTCACCGAGATTCAAATGATCGAGTGAAAGAACAAGGTCCACAGCCGGATTTAAAGTAACTGTATAAATCATACCGCATGCCTCTTATTCCAGATGATCTTCAGACCGTCAAGCAGCAGCATATCGCTGAATTCGATCTTTCGTCTGCAGTGTTCCACGACCATACCGGCAAGACCGCCGGTCGCAATGACCGTGCACGGTTCGCCGATTTCTGCTTCAATGCGGTCGCAGAGACCGTCGAGCATGCAAGCCGTACCGAAAATCATACCGGACTGGATACATTCCATCGTATTCGTGCCGAGTACCTGCGGCGGTGCTTTAAGGCTGATCGCGGAAAGCTGTGCCGCGCCGCTTGTCAGTGCATCGAGCGAGGTATTGAGACCCGGAATAATAACGACACCGCAGACATCGCCTTCTCTGTCGATACCCGTCAGTGTAGTTGCCGTA
>JAZNMV010000071.1:0-2554 GCA_045579885.1 Acutalibacteraceae bacterium
GACTTGGCTACGATCCGACTTGTGCCTTTTTGGTACACAGAGCTGATCTCCATTCTCGCCCCGTGTTTCCGACAGATATCCTCGCATAGCGCAAGTCCCAGTCCCGCACCGCCGTGTTTTCTGCCTCTTGCTTTATCCTCCATATAGAAAGCCTCCGTCGCGTGCCGCAGAGCATCCGGCTTCATGCCGATACCCTCATCGATCACAGAAATAGCGATGGTATCTTCACAGTTCGACTGTTCGAGCCAAATGGTAGAGTGATCGGCTGAAGCCTTCACTGCATTATCGATCAGATTATAAAGCAGCGAAAGAAACAGCTCCCGGTCAACATACAAAACAGCATCTTTATGGGTAATCTCCAAACGAATACCGCGCTGATCAAGGATCGGCCCGAAAGATGCCGCAGTATCAGCAAAAAGCTGTGCGACCGGCATAGCTGAAATGTCAAGCTGCGTTCCGTCTGTGGAGGCCAGCTGTAAAAGCTTTGAAGAAAGATTTCGCAGACGTTTTGCTTCCTGAACGATCAAATCGGCAAATTCTTGGCGCTGTGCATCGGGAATCGTTCTCTGTATGCGCAGAATATCCGCAAAACCGAGGATACTTGTGAGAGGCGTCTTCATTTCGTGCGCCATGGAGTCCGCAAAGCGTTTGCGGCTGTCTGCGATCTCCATGAGTTTCTGCTCACGTTCATCAATAGACGCCGACATGTGATTGATGCTTCGTGCGAGCACACGCATCTCCTCACTGCCTTCTTCGGGAAGCCGCAGGCTGTAGTTCCCGTTTGCCGCTTCATGTAAAGTGTGAACAGCGGTTCCCATCGGTTTCAGAGAGCGCCACATAAAAAGGAACAAAACAACGGAAATCACGGCACCGAACAATATACCGGCCGTTTTCGCAGAATTGATCTCCTTTGTCCGGGTGCTGTAAATATCCGTGATATTATAGGCTGTATAGAGCGTGTAGTTTACAGCTTCGATCCGCACATCGGAGCAAATAACAAGATGTGGAGCGCTGTTTATATCCGTAATCACCGAAAGTGCTGTACCGTTTTCAGCGACAGATGCCAGTTGAATCAAATCGAATTCCAATGCACCGGCGAAAATATCAGGACCTGCCGTAGTAACGGTTATGTCATCGCGCAGTACATGGATAGACGATGCGACGGCAATTTCGGGTGTAACGGTCTTTTGCAGCAGCTCATCCACTTCGTCTGTACTCAACAAAACCTCCCCGATTCTATATCTTTGGTAGGCCGCATGGTTTGACAGAGAAGCGCACAATGCTTCATGAACCGAGACTGCATTTTGCTTCTCACGCAGGACAGAATTCTCGAAACTTCTCTCCAAAAGCCTGTATTGTGTTATTTGGATCGCCAGCATGACAAAGGCCAGAGCAATGAGGGATATCTTCTGCCACAGTTTCATAGAGAAGCACCCTCTTCATCGGTCCAGGCGTCCAGGCGGTAGCCGATTTTAGGGACAGTGATCAAATTGTTCTGCAGCGACAGCTTGCGGCGCACCTGCTGCACATGAATATCTACCGATCTGGATTCACCTGCGAAATTAAATCCCCAAATATTTTGAAGCAGCTGTTCACGGGTGATAACGATATCCTGATTACGCATAAAGAAAACGAGAATATCAAACTCTTTCGGTGTCAAAGTTATCGGAATTCCGGCTTTGGTGACTTTGTGTTTGCTTACATCCACATAAATATCTTTATATTCAAATTGTGTTTGATCCTTTCCCGCACGGCGCAGAACAACTTCAATTCGTGCTAACAGCTCCATAGCTTCGAAGGGCTTCACGATATAATCTTCCGCACCTCCGCGCAACCCTCTGACTTTGTCTGCAACGCTGCCAAGCGCTGTAAGGAAAATAACTGGTGTATTCCATCCGGCAGCTCGAACAGCATCTAAAACTTCAAAGCCATCCTTCCCCGGCAGCATAATATCCAATAACACAAGATCATACTTGCCGCTGCTGATTTGCACAATAGCTTCATTACCGTCGCTGCATGAATTAAATGTATATCCACCTATGGTGAGTGTTGCTTCTAACATTTTGGTTATGGTTATATCATCTTCGACGATAAAAATTCGAGGCATGTATTAACACCCTTTCTGCAAAACCTTGACCTGATTTTAGCATACAAAACAGCTGGCTTCAATGTTCGAAAATTGATTTTCCTAAGCTGAAATTAAATTTTGCAAAAATTTTGCATAGAAAGGTAAAACAAACTCACGAATGTGCGGAAATAACAAAAACCGCCACCTTAGACATTCATCTAAGATGGCGGTTTTCTGTTTGAAATTAGAGCATGACCTTCACGGCAAAGCCGCCGCTAAAGAAAAAAGTGTTCGCCCAATTTCCATTTGGTGGAGATGGCGGGAGTCGGCCCACTTTACCTCACCACGCGTTCCGCGGCAGCATTTTATCCCTTAGCTATGAAGATTGGCTCGTTTTTCTACATTGCTTGCGCTCCGGGGTTCGACTCAAATCACCGTTTTCGCCATGAAAAAAGCACCCTAAAAAGGGTGCCATTTTCATGGTGG
>JAZNMV010000072.1:0-1542 GCA_045579885.1 Acutalibacteraceae bacterium
TTCTGCCCCGGTGTACCGTTTACGGTCAGGCGGCAGACACCTGCGTTGCACTCGCCAAAATCGTAAACCCAGCCGTTTCCTTCACGTGTAACAGAAACCGGTTTCATCTCTTTTTCCGTAACGATGGGCGGCACATCACACACACGAAGTTCACCGCGCGGCTCGAGACCTTTATAGGTAATACCCATAGCCGTGGCAATATGCTCGAGGTCTCCCTGTACAGGGCTGACAACGATTACATTACCCCATGCACTGTCGTCGAAGCCTTTATTATTCCAGCCGGAAATTTCGCAGTTTGCATCGTAAACTTCACCGAAACGGTAATCGTCGCGAAGGATCGGAGACGGAGCGGTTTTAAAGCTGCTATCACTTTCGAGCTTTACCTTCTCGCCTGCCGCATTTTCATAGGTCAACGACAGCGCGATCATCGGCGCACTGCGAAACGCAGTTTTGTCAAAATCCCAGATATAGCCTGCCGGGTTATTCTGAAAACCGTTGCCAAGCATGAAAGCAAGCACATTTTCGCCGCTGTCAAGCGCAATTTCATACTCATCGCAGTAAATGTAGTGATCGGGATTGCTGATATACGGGGATAAAAAGCCCTTTGTAAACCGTTTTCCGTTAAGAAATACTTCGTAGAAGCCGCAGGCCGCAACAGTCAGCTTTGCCGTGCAGGGTGCATCGACCGTAAAGCTCTTGCGGATATAGGGCGCCGGAACAGCGTGGTCAAACGTAGTAAATTCTTCTGTTGCCTTAATAAAGTTCTTCGGATAAAACATGGATTCAAACATTATGATACCTCTCGATCATTCTTTTTTAGTATTATGTAAACCGTAATTGACTTTCTCTTTTGAAAGCACCGTACCTTCGCTGTCCGTAAATACCACTTCGGCACTGTTTTCGCGGAAAACAAAACCGCAGCCGACAAAGAACTCTTTTTCCGGCTGTGCACCGATAACGACCGGACAAGCCTGTCCGTACTGATCGTGCGCATGACCCGGTTCGCGGATCTCGATCTCATGCGTATGACCGCAGATCATGATATCCGGGTGTATCTCTTCGCGAAGCAGTCTGCACCACTCGCTGTAAATTTCTTCCTCAATATCAAACGGATGCTCATCACGCTGCGTAAACGGCTTATGTGCAATGACAATGCGCTTCGTAACCCCTTCAGCCGCATATTCTTTCTCAGCGTTCCGAATGATCTCCCGAAGAAATTTCGTCTGCCGTCTTCTAAACACATGGCAAGCCACCGTATAGCCGTATTCCTCATTCGTATCGGGTTTATCTTCACCGCAATCGACGAGTAATCCCCAAATACTGCCGAGTCGGAACGTATAATACGTATTGCCGAGATGATTTGGAGTATACTCCGCGAAGCGTTCTGCATATCTGCCGCGCATATCGTGGTTGCCGCGCGAGAACACAACAGGGATCGCGCCGCCGGTCAGAATGGAACAGATCTCATAGACATTGGAAAACTTCGACGGATCGCCGCTGTGGTCGATCACATCGCCGTTTAAAATGAGCAGATCAATGTCG
>JAZNMV010000073.1:0-11618 GCA_045579885.1 Acutalibacteraceae bacterium
GCCGGTAAATCCACTTTCCTGCGTATTCTGTCGGGTAATCTGGAACCCTCCAAGGGCGAAGTCAGCTTTGACCCGAAGTACCGCATGTCGGTTCTGAAGCAGGACCACTTCGAATACGAAGAGCAGACGATTTTTGATACGATCATGCAGGGTAATGCCCGACTTTGGGAAATCGCACAGCAGAAAGATGCGCTCTACGCAAAGCCGGATTTCAGTGAGGAAGACGGTAATCTCGCCGCCGAACTCGAAGCGGAATTTTCCGAGCTCAACGGTTGGGATGCGGAGACAGAGGCTGCAAAGCTTATGCAGGGTCTCGGTCTCGACAGCAATGATATGTATAATCTCATGAGCAGCTACAACCAGACAGAGAAGGTCAAGGTGCTTCTTGCCCGTGCGCTGTTTGGTCAGCCGGATATGATCCTTCTCGACGAGCCTACGAACGGTCTCGATGCGAAGGCGATTACATGGCTTGAAGATTTTCTCATTGAGTACGAGGGCACGGTTATTGTTGTTTCTCATGACCGTCACTTCCTGAATAACGTTTGTACGCATATTGTCGATGTTGACTACGGCAAGATCAAAATGTATGTCGGTAACTACGACTTCTGGTATGAATCGAGCCAGCTCATTCAGCGTATGATCCGCGACCAGAACCGCAAGGCCGAAGAAAAGATCAAGGAGCTGCAGAACTTTATTCAGCGCTTCTCCGCAAACAAATCGAAGTCCCGTCAGGCGACTTCCCGTAAGAAGCTGCTTGAGAAGATCAGTGTTGAAGACATGCCGGCTTCTTCCCGCCGCTATCCGTTTGTCGGTTTTTCTATGGACCGCGACCTCGGTAAGGATGTTCTGACTGTTTCCGGCCTTACAAAAACGATCGACGGTGTTAAGGTGCTCGACAATGTTTCGTTTATTGTAGGACGTGAGGATAAAATTGCGTTTGTGTCCGATAACGAGTTCTCTGTGCCGACACTCTTTAAGATCCTTATGGAAGAAATGGAGCCGGATGCCGGTACTTTCAAGTGGGGTGTATCCACAAGCCAGTCCTATTTCCCGCAGGATAACTCCGCTTACTTTAACGATACGGACGATTCTATTTTAAAGTGGCTCGAGCAGTACTCCAAAGACACAACGGAAACTTATCTGCGCGGCTTCCTCGGCAAGATGCTGTTCTCCGGTGAAGATGTATACAAGCCCGTTAAGGTGCTTTCCGGCGGTGAGAAAGTTCGCTGCATGCTTTCCCGCATGATGATGTTCGGCAGCAATGTGCTGCTGCTCGATCAGCCGACGAACCATCTCGATCTGGAGTCCATCACCGCAGTCAACAACGGTCTGATCGACTTCAGAGGTGTGGTGCTCTTTGCTTCCCATGACCATGAGTTTACACAGACGGTTGCAAACCGTATTATTGAGATTCTGCCGGAGGGCGGCACGTTTGACCGCGTAACCACCTACGACGAATTCCTTGAAATGCGCGGCTAAATCATAAAGACTTATTCCCCGGTATATTGACCATACCGGGGAATTTTGTTATTTTTAAGAAAAAGATATTATTTTGTGTAACCTTTCGATCAGTAAATCTTACATTATGGGTGAAGGATTAAAAGGAGGGAAAACGGGATGCTGCAGGACGAACAGATTCTGGATCTGTACTGGGCGCGTGACGATGCGGCGATCAGTGAAACAAGTGAGAAATACGGCATGCAGCTCATGCGGCTTGCCGACCGTATGCTGCGCGCAAAGGAAGACGCGGAGGAGTGTGTGAACGATACATATTTAGGGGCATGGAACAGCATTCCGCCGACACGGCCTGTCTATTTTTTCGCTTATTTGGCCAAGCTGTGCCGCAGTCTCATCTGCAATAAGCTCGACTGGATGAATGCCGAAAAACGCCGCGCAGAGCTTTTACCGCTGACGGATGAGCTCGCGCAGTGCATTCCGGATCCGGTTTCGGAGCGTGTATGCGATGCGCGCGAATTAGGTGAAGCGCTGAATGTGTTTCTGCGCTCACTCCCGCAGGAATCGCGGGTGATATTCCTGCGCCGCTACTGGTACTCGGAAAGTGTTAAGGAGATCGCCGGTCGGTACGGCATGAGCGAAAGCAAAGTGAAGACTACACTGTTTCGTGTACGCCAAAAGCTGCGTACATATCTTGAAAAAGAAGAGATCGCAATTTGAGAAAGGAGATTTATACATGACAGGAAAAGATCTGTTTGCATCGCTGAATTTTGTGGACGATGCGCTGATCGAAGAAGCCGAAAACTACACGCCGGCACGCATTCTGCCCATGCGTACGGTGCACCGCGTCGGTGCATTGGCTGCGTGCTTCTGTCTGCTCGTATGCCTGGCGGTGCTGATACGCTCGGGCATGTTCGGTGCAGGTTCGGCTGCACCGGAAAGCATGATGGATACCGTTGCAAAGGATATCCAGATGGAGAGTTCCAATGCAGCCGCTGCGGTCACAGAGGAAGCTGCTGCCGAGGAGGCTGAGGCAGAAACAGCTGTGGAATCGGTTGAAGAAGCTGCACCGGCCGAAGGGGCAGAAAGTGCACAGGGCAGCGGACAGCCTGCGGAGGATGCATCCTACTATATCATTAATAAAGCGAAAAGTGCGGATGACAAAACCGAGGTCACTCAGCCTGAAAACGGAGAGTGGGTATGTGAATTCGGGCTTCGAAAGCAGGTTATGGATGTGCTGCGTATACAGATCACACCGAGTATGGCAGGCGGAACCGGAAAAGAAGCTCGTTTTCTTGCGACGTTCCGATTAACGAAGGATGGAGAACATGTTGACCCGGACAGTGCAGAGTATTTAGCGGAGGTGCAGCGTCTTACTGATCTCGGCTACGAGTTCCGTACACTGTATGTGGAGGGGGAGACGAAAGACATTAAGGTCTGCATCTGCGGCTTGTTTACGGCGGAACAGCTCGATGAATTCGATGCACGCGAATTTGATGCGAGCGAGGAATACGGCTATATCTTCTACTTCCCGAAAAATGAAGACGGCACACCGCTCGACTGGGATAATAAGGCAGAACTGCCCGGTTTACCGACGGCGGATGATACGGCCCAAACAGAGTAAGTTCAGCAGGACACAGAGTGAAAATGGCTCTGTGTCTTGTTTTTTTGAATTAATACTTGCAAAATGAAAAAGAATATGCTAAAATGTAACAAGATTGTAATAAAAGTTGCCTTTGTGTAATTTTTAGATTGCTTTATTGTAATATTTTAGTTTGGTGATTTGTTTGGAAAAAATCAATTATTGGCGTCTTCTGCGACGTGCGATTCTGCTGGCTGTTGTACTGGTGCTTCTGGTTGCTTGCAGTGCACAGGTAAAGGCAGAAAATGAACCGCTTTCCACTGAACAGGATGCTGTAGGTGCAGTACCCGTACAGGAAGCCGGACTCACAGAAGAAAATTTTTCTGCGGTAGCCGTACAGCTGAAAGCTGTGGCGCGTGCAGAAGGGTGTTCTATTTCGGACCGTATGATGCACACCGCGCTGCGTGCTGCGGCGGCACAGACTGAGACAGCCGTAACACCGATGGTTGCGAGAGAGGGAAATCTCAATGTGATCGTTGTGCCGAAGGAGAAGCCGACAGTGTCCGTTGAAAAGATCTTTGTTCTTGCATTTGTAATTTTTGCGTCGGTTTTGATGATGATTTCTGTTTGTACACGAAGCCGAAAAATGCGCAGAACGGTTTATAAGCCGATGCGTATGTCTCCTGTGCAAAACAGTTACTATGCAAGATACAATACAGTGCGTACATACCGATGAAATCAAAAGCCCACGGCTGCAGCTGCGGGCTTTTCGTTATATATACCTTTATGCACATTGTGCAATTTTATTAGGTGCAAATTGCATGAAATGAAGAAATATACAAAGTATTTTTTGTATAATGCCCGTAACCTGTTGACAAATTGCAACTTTTTTCGTACACTTATTTCATTGCGTTTGCATCTAAAACCAAATAAAATCGGCTGTCCGGAACCGGATGAAATTCGTCATCAGGGCCGGGGTGCCCCTGCCGCGACCCTTATTGCAGGCATTGCCTGTGGTCTGCGTAAAATCCTTTGCGGAAGCAGTGTGCATATACACAGCCGGGGTGTGTGATTCACTAAGACCACGCAACTTTCGGGGGCGTTTCAGATCGCCTACCAAACCGCAAAGGGGATGCTTTCCATGAATAAAAAGCCTATTATTACTTTGAAGGACATTGCAGTATCGTTTGACGGCGAGCAGGTTTTGAAGAATTTTAACCTCACGATCGGTGACGGTGAATTCGTAACGCTGCTCGGACCTTCCGGCTGCGGCAAAACTACTGTTTTGCGCACGATCGGCGGCTTCGTTAAACCGGATAGCGGCGATGTCTTTTTAGGTGGCAAGAAAATCAATGATGTGCCGCCGCATAAGCGCGCTGTAAACACTGTGTTCCAGAAGTATGCGCTGTTTCCGCACCTGAATGTTTATGAGAACATTGCCTTCGGCATGCGTCTGAAGGGCAAGAAGGAAGACGAGATCAAGAAGACCGTTACGGAAATGCTGCATATGGTCAACCTGAACGGTATGGCACACCGCAGTGTAGGTCAGCTTTCCGGCGGCCAGCAGCAGCGTGTCGCCATTGCCCGTGCGCTTGCGAATGAACCGAAGATCCTGCTTCTCGACGAACCGCTTTCCGCGCTTGACCTCAAGCTGCGCAAGGACATGCAGAGTGAGCTGAAGAAGATCCAGCAGGCGATCGGCATTACATTTATCTTTGTTACACACGATCAGGAAGAAGCACTTTCCATGAGCGATACGGTCGTTGTTATGGATAAGGGCGAGATCCAGCAGATCGGTTCTCCGATCGATATTTACAACGAGCCGACAAACGCATTCGTTGCGGACTTCATCGGCGAGAGTAATATTCTTGACGGCATGATGATCGATGACTACCTCGTAGAGGTTGCCGGTCAGCGCTTTAAGTCTCTCGACAGCGGCTTCGGCAAGATGAAGCCTGTCGATATCGTTATCCGTCCCGAGGATATTGATATCGTTCCCACCGGTTCCGCTGCTGCACACATCAACGGTGAGGTCACCAGCGTGACCTTTAAGGGTGTGCACTACGAGATCATTGTTGACGTTGACGGCTTTAAGTGGATGATCCAGACCACGGACTCCGCAAGTGTCGGCGACCGTATCGGTCTTGCACTTACGCCGGACGATATTCACGTTATGGCGAAGTCCGTCTATTCCGGCACCATGGGCGACTACAGCTCGTTCAGTGATGAAATGAGCGAGGCGCTGCAGGAGAGTGACGAGGAGGTCAGTGAAGATGCGGACTAAACTCATCTCGGCTCCTTATACCGTATGGATGACACTGTTCATCATCGTGCCGATGGGTCTTGTGGCGATTTTCGCTTTCACAGACAAGAGCGGTGCGTTCACGCTTGAGAATATTCTGCGTGTCGGACAGTACTCCAACGTTTTTCTGCGTTCTATTTTACTCGGCGCGATAGCAACGGTGATCTCTCTTCTTCTCGGCTATCCGCTCGCGTATATCATTTCGAAAGCCAAGGCAAACCGACAGAGCATTATGATCATGCTCGTCATGCTGCCTATGTGGATGAACTTCCTTCTGCGTACCTATGCGTGGATGTCCCTGCTTGAGGACAACGGCCTCATCAATAACCTGCTTGCGGCGATCGGTATGCCGCGTGTGCATATGATCAACACAGCAGGCGCTGTTGTGCTCGGCATGGTTTATAACTATATCCCGTACATGATCCTCCCGATTTATTCGGTACTCGCGAAGATCGACAACAGTGTCATCGAAGCGGCACAGGATCTCGGCGCAAACGATGTGAAGGTTTTCCTTAAAGTCGTTCTGCCCATGAGTATGTCCGGCGTTATTTCCGGCATTACCATGGTTTTCGTTCCGGCTGTATCTACTTTCATTATCTCCAAGATGCTCGGCGGCGGCGGAAACCTGCTCATCGGTGACCTCATCGATATGCAGTTCCTCGGCTCCGCATACAACCCGAACCTCGGCTCCGCGATCTCTCTGGTCCTCATGATCATCATCATGATCTGCATGGGTATTATGAACCAGTTCGATGACGGCGAGGAAAACATGGGAGGAGGTATGATCCTGTGAAACTTATCTCCAAGATCTACACAGCGCTCATCTTCCTGTTTTTGTATGCGCCGATTTTCGTTCTGATCGTATTTTCTTTTAACGATACGGAAACCTCCAGCCGTACCGTATTCAGCGGCTTTACGCTGCGCTGGTACGAGCGCCTGTTCCAGGACCGCTATATTCTGGAGGCATTGCTCAATACACTCATCATCGCCGTTGTTGCGGCACTCGTCTCTACCGTTCTCGGTACAATGGCTGCCGTCGGCATCAACAGCATGAAGCGCCTGCCGCGAAAGCTCATGATGAACATTACGAATTTCCCGATGGTCAACCCGGAAATTGTTACCGGTGTTTCCATGATGCTTCTGTTCGTTGCGGCAACGAAGGCTATGGGCGGCCGTGACCTCGGTATGGTATCCCTGATCATCGCGCACGTTACGTTCTGCCTGCCGTATGTTATCCTGTCCGTTCTGCCGAAGCTTCGGCAGATGAACCCGAACCTGTATGAAGCGGCACAGGATCTCGGCTGTCCGCCGATCCGTGCATTCTTCAAGGTTGTGCTGCCGGAAATCATGCCCGGCATCGTGACCGGTATGATCATGGCGTTTACGCTTTCCATCGATGACTTTGTCATCAGTTACTTTACAAGCGGTACAACGCAGACTCTGCCGATCTACATCTATTCCATGACAAGAAAGCGCATCTCTCCGGAGATCAACGCTTTGTCCACCGTTTTGTTCCTGTGCATCCTTGTGCTTTTGATCATCATCAATGTACGTCAGGCACAGGATGAGCGCCGCCAGAAGAAGGCAGAAAAGGAGCGTGGATGATGAAAAAGATTCTTTCTCTTCTCTTCGTGCTTGTTCTGCTGTTCGGCGTGCTTTCCGTTCCGGTTTCCGCAAGTGAAACGGAAGAAAGCGACTGGGATTTCTCTGCGGAATATCCCACGGCGGAGCCCACCGGAGTGACCATCAATGTTTATAACTGGGGCGAGTATATTTCTCCCGGTACCGAAGGCTCTCTCGATGTTAACGCCGAGTTTACACGCCGTACGGGTATTGAGGTCAATTACACGACTTTTGACAGCAACGAGTCCCTCTATTCGAAGCTTGCGGGCGGCGGTGCCAATTACGACATTATCATCCCGTCCGATTATATGATCTCCAAGATGATCAACGAGGGTATGCTCGAGAAGCTGGATTTCGAAAATATCCCGAATTTTGCGAACATTGATGAGCAGTTCCGCGACCCGGCTTACGATCCCGGCTGCGCGTATTCCGTTCCGTACACATGGGGTACGGTCGGTCTGTTCTACAATACCGACCATGTTCACGAGGAAGTTACAAGCTGGTCCATTCTGTGGGATGAGAAGTACAGCGGTAAGATCCTCATGTTCGATAATCCGCGCGATGCGTTTGCCATTTCGCAGATGCGCCTCGGCTTTTCGCTGAACTCCACAGATCTTGAGGAGTGGAACGAGGCTGCTATGCTTCTGAAAGAGCAGAAACCGCTCGTTCAGGCATACGTTATGGACCAGATCTTCGACAAAATGGAAAGCGGTGAAGCATGGCTTGCACCGTACTATTCCGGTGATGCCGGTGTGCTGGTTGAAAATAACGAAAACATCGAGTTTATTATTCCCGAAGAAGGCACCAACTACTTTGTAGATGCAATGTGCATCCCGAAGGGTGCAGAGCACAAAAAAGAAGCTGAGCTTTATATCAACTTCATGTGCTCTCCGGAGATTGCCGGTGCGAATATGGACTATGTCGGTTATGCTACACCGATCTCTGCTGCGAAGGAATATCTTGCGGAAGAAGTTGTGGCTAACCCCATTTTCTACCCGAATGATGAGATCCTTGCCCGTACGGAGGTTTTTGTTAACCTGCCGCCTGATATCAGTGCACAGGTCGATGCTTTGTGGGCTGAAGTTAAGATGGGCGGACCGGGCGATGCGATCGTTCTGGTTGCGATCATCCTGTTCTTCCTTGCAATTTATATTGCGATCATTATCTGGAAACGTCAAAAGCGCAAACGTGAAATGATGTAACTGTGGAGGGCTCTTATGAAGCAGTTTCCTTTTGCGAAAGTCACGCAGCTCGATGAAAATCTGTGGGTCCTGGATGAAATGGGCTCCAACATTTTTCTCGTTAAAGGCGAAGATAAAGTGCTTGTTCTCGACACGTCTTACGGTCTTACGGACCTGAAGGCAGCGGTAAAAGAGCTTTGCGGCGATATGCCGACCGTTCTTGTTAATACGCATGCGCACGGCGACCATAACGCAGGCAATGCGCAGTTCGATGTGGCCTTGGTCGGCCGCTTCGATGAACCGGGTTCTCATACGGAATACGATGCTCGGGGAAAAGCGCATCTTGTGGCTTTTCTCGGTGACCGCGTGAAAGGCTATCCTTTCGATGAATCCGCGTGGCATCCCGGCCCGGCTAAAAAGATCGTTCCGCTTTCGGACGGCGAGATCATCGATATCGGTGGACTGCAGTTCACGGTTATCGAAACACCCGGTCATACACTCGGTTCCATAGCACTCTTTGAGCCGAAGAAACGCTGGCTATTCACGGGCGATACCGTACTGACATGGGAAGTATGGGGGCAACTTGGAAATTCCACTGCTTTGCGCATTTATGCACAGAGCCTTGAAAAGCTTGCGGCATATGAAGAAAAGGTTGACGTGGTTTTTCCTTCGCACTATGCGGAAAAGATACCGGAAGGCTACGAACCGTATAAGCTTCCGCCGTCCGTATTGTCTGTTTATGCGAAAGGCACGCGTGCTATTGTGGAAGGTAAGCTGAAAGGCAGACCGTACACGGAGATCAATCCGCGGTTTACCGAAGCCGAATACGTACATTTCGAAGTTGGCGGTATGGCTTACGATCCGAAACGAATTTGATTTTATCCTCCGGTTTTCCGGAGGATATTTTTTTGCTCAAACAGCATTTGTGTTGAAATTTTGCCGGCAGCAAGCTATAATGAAAACAAGAAAATCGAAAATTTTACCCGGAAAGAGGTTGTTTTATGTTCATTCAGAAAGTTACAGACGCTTCCTTTACAAAGTACGGCAAAATCATTACAGGTATCGACTGCTCCGATATCATCGCAGCTATGGCGGAAACGCCCTGCCCCGAAAATGTTGTTTATGTACCGAGCCTGGAAACACTCGAGTCCTGCAAGAGTGCAGAGGATGTTTTCTATTCCATGTACGGCGGTATGCCGTATCAGATCGGCTACTGCAACGGCAATAACTATATGCTGAATGCCCTTGAATATCACCGCGACAGCGAGGTCGACATTGCAGTAACAGACCTCATTCTGCTTCTCGGTATGGAGCAGGATATCGTAGACGGCAAGTACGACACCGCTAAGGTTGAGGCTTTCTATGTTCCGGCAGGCACTGCTGTTGAGGTTTATGGTACTACACTGCATTATGCACCGTGCAATGCGAACGATGGCGGCTTCAAGTGCGTTATCATTCTGCCGAAGAACACAAATACCGATCTTGAAAAGCGTGCGCCGAAGACCGCAGAGGATGAAATGCTGTTCGCAAGAAACAAGTGGCTGCTTGCTCACCCCGATGCAGCGGAGCCGGGCCAGTATGTCGGTCTTGTTGGCGAAAACCTCAGCGTGAAGTAAGAGGAACCGGTTATGAAAAGATTTGAGTTTCATTTTGAGCCGACTTCCGGCTGGATGAATGACCCGAACGGTGTTTGTCAGTTTAACGGCAAATATCATGCTTTTTTCCAGCATAATCCGTTTGCGCCTGTTTGGGGCCCGATGTACTGGGGACACGCGATGTCCGAAGACCTTGTGCATTGGGAACAGACCGCGAATGCCCTGAATCCTGATATGTTCTATGAGAACGAAGGCGGCTGTTTCTCCGGCTCTGCCATTGAGAAAGACGGCATGCTGTATCTGTTCTACACAAGTGTTTCAAAGGAAATGAAGCAGACACAGTCTGTCGCGTTCAGCCGTGACGGTCTGCGTTTTGAGAAGTATCAGAACAATCCTGTCCTGCTGCATGATGATACCCGTGATGACGGAAATTTCCGCGACCCAAAGGTATTAAAGTACGGCGACCGCTATTACATGGTTACAGGTGCATGCCTTAACGACGTAGGACGTATTCTGCTCTTTACCTCCGAAGACCTCCTGCATTGGGAGTTCGTTACCGTTCTGTTTGAGAGCGCCGATTTCGGCGGTACACTTGAGTGCCCCGATCTTTTCCCGCTCGACGGTAAATGGGTCCTGATGTTCTCCGCTATGAAGCCGACCGTTGCAGCTACTGTATTTGTTATCGGTGAATTCGACGGCAAGAGCTTTAAGCCGGAAAATCTCTGCTATAATGAGATCGGCCGCGATTTCTATGCGCCGCAGACCTTCTGTGATGATAAGGGACGCCGCATCATGCATTCGTGGTATTACCACTGGGGCAAAGAGCTGCCCGAGGGTGCATATTCTGCCGGTGCACTGGTTACTCCGCGTGAGCTGCATATCAAGGACGGCAAAATCTTGAACTACCCGGTCGAGGAGGCACAGCATCTCCTTAAGGAGAATGATCCGCATGTTGTTGTAAACGGCACCGAGATCGTCGTGAAAGACGGCGAGCAGGTTATTGCGGCTTATGATACCCGTATGGTCGGTGTAGAGAAAATTGAGTCCGTTGAAACAATTTTCGACACAAAGGCTGTTGAGATCTTTGTAAACCGCGGCGAAGTAACGATCGCACAGTGGTTGATCTAAGTTATGTAAACTTAAGACTGAAATAGAAGCTGCGTGACCAAATCAAGGTCACGCAGCTTTTTTTGTAGTATTCAGTTCATCATAGCCGCAAGCTTTTTTGCACGGAGAAAAACTTCTTTCAGGTAATCCTCAATGGGCATAGCCGCATACTTATCGTTTTCATGGCGATTCGGTTTGCTCTGTGTTGTGAGCTCGAAGGTGAGCGGACCCATAAAGCCGCTGTTATTCAAACGGTTTGCAACGCTCTGCCAATCGGTGATGCCGTCGAACGGCAGAAGATGGAGATCATCCGTCCAGAAAATATGCTCAGGGTCGGTGATGCCGAGGTTATCGTTCAAATGTGTTGCGATCAGGCGGTCACCGTAGGAAGCGGTCATATCACGGCTGCAGTTGTAGCACAGCTCGTGGCCGGTGTCCCAGCAAAAGCCGACGTTCGGAAGGTCGGAAAGATCTTTCATGAGCCGGTCGAGATATTCTTCGCCCTCCGTGTTTTCGAAAGCGATTTTTATGCCGCGCTTATTGGCATATTCCGCAATGGTGCGGAAATTTTCGACACCGCAGTCGGTTGGATCGTGATCTTCGAAACCAATAAATGTATGCACGACCATGATCGGTACGCGACTTTCGGCACAGGCATCGATACAGGCGATGAGTTCGTCGATCGCCGGCTGAGCTTCGTTTTTCGGTTTCCCCATCTGCGCCGCTTTATCAAACGGTGCGTGAACGGATTGGTATTCCATATTGAGTTCATC
>JAZNMV010000074.1:0-1913 GCA_045579885.1 Acutalibacteraceae bacterium
GCCATAACGACAGCGTTCTCTTCACCTTCGCCGATTTCTGCGTGCATAGCGTAGTAATCAACATTCTTAGCGGTAAGACCGTAGCGCTCTGCGAGCTCCATTGCCTTATCGATAGCAGCAGCTGCATTTTCACCGAAGGGATATTTGCCCTCCTGCGGAACAGCTACGGACGGAATAGCGACCATCTCGCCGAGGTCGCGCATAATATCATCCCAGTAATTCAGGATCTTTTCACCAAACATACATAACTTCCTTTCAGAATGAGTATATCTTAATCATAATCGATTTACGGTTTAAAATCAACTAAATCAAAAAAAAAGAGGGGAGAAATCGTGCTGGATGTTCTTTGGGCGGTGATGATCCTGTTATCAGTCCTTACGGCAGCTGTAACCGGACGGGTGTCTACGCTTTCGGCTTCGATAGGCGACGGCGCACAGCGTGCGGTGGAAGCTGCTTTTTTGTTGCTCGGCGGTATGTGTCTTTGGAGCGGCATCATGCGTATTGCGGAACGTGCCGGAATCACGCGGGTGCTTTCGAAACTGCTTTCTCCTATAATTTGTGTGCTTTTTCCGAAATATGCAAAAAACGAAGAGGTACGGGATAAAATTACACTCAATATGGCGGCGAATATGTTCGGTATGGGTAACGCGGCGACACCGGCAGGACTTTCTGCGATGGATGCCATGCAGAAGCTTGAAAACAGGGATAAGCCGAATAAGGAGATGATCCGCTTCGTTGTAATGAATACGGCGGCCTTTCAGGTGATCCCATCGAGTGTAGTGATGTTGCGTTCCGCATACGGCAGCGAAAATCCGTATGATATCATGGTACATATATGGTTTGTATCGCTTGGGAGTCTCCTTATTGCACTTGCCGCCTGCCGCGTTTTTGAAAAGTTATGGGGCAGGTAGGTGCCGCGGCGGTTTGTGTTATTGTTGCGCTGACCGTTGTTATCGGATTTTTGAAAGAACTGCCCGTTTTTACTCTGTTTTGCGAGGGAGCAAAAGAGGGGGCACAAACGGCTTTTCGGCTGCTGCCGACTCTGATCGGCCTGATCACGGCGATTACAATGCTCAGAGCTTCGGGGTTCATAGAACTTCTCTCGGAATCTCTGGAATCGGTGATCGGGTGGATCGGTTTGGAACCGGAACTTGTGCCGCTTATTTTATTGCGCCCACTTTCGGGGAGCGGGTCAGTATCATATGTAACGGAGCTTATGGCTGAGCACGGTGCTGATGCCGAGGTGTCACGCATGGCTGCAATCCTTTCCTCAGCGACAGAGACAACATTCTATGCAGCGGCGGTTTATTTCGGCGGGCGGGGCTACCGTTCCTTGGGCTATACTGTACCTGCTGCGCTGTGCGGAGATATGGCTGCTGTCGTGCTGACGCTCCTCTCTGTGCGGATTTTCGGATGAAAAATTTTATTGTAACACCCGAACGATTTGTGCTATACTGAATGCATAACTTACCGAAAGGGTGATCGTTATGCTGCTTACACTCGATGTTGGCAATACCAATATAACCATGGGCGTTTACGACGGAGATGAGCTGCTGTTTGTCTCTCGTATGTCTACGAAAACGCCGCGTATGGAAGACCAGTATGCCGCGGAGATCCTTTCTATTTTGAATCTCTACGGCGTAGAAAGCGCGCAGATCGATGGCGCTGTTTTAAGCTCTGTTGTACCGCGCCTGACGGATTATCTCTCGAAAGCGATCCGTCGTGTGTGGAAGGTGGATCCGTTCATTGTAAGTACCGAGTCTGTTCCTGAAGTGACCGTGAAGCCCGGTGTATCGAATGAACTCGGTGCAGACCTTGTTGTCGGTGCGGCAGCAGCAAAAGAGCTCTATCCGTGTCCGAGTATCGTCATCGATATGGGTACGGCAACTACCATGATCGTGCTGGACAAGAAC
>JAZNMV010000075.1:0-4184 GCA_045579885.1 Acutalibacteraceae bacterium
TCCGGAGCGATATCCATATAGTCGGCGATGTCATAGCCGCAGTCTGCGCCGGGGGAGGGGTACAGCGGGGAGAACCAGATGCCGTCACAGCCCAGGGACTTGATATAGTCCAGCTTTTCGTAAACACCCCACAGATCGCCCATGCCGTCGCCGTTGCCGTCTTTAAAGCTGCGCGGCCAGATCTGATAAAACACCATATCTTTATACCAGCGTTCTCTTTGCATACTGTTCCCTCCGAACCGATTCTAGTTTCTGCAATTACTATAGCACAACTTCGAAAGATAGTCACGAACAATATAATTGACAGACATGAAAATCACAGATAAAATGAAGGTATATTGTATTATGTTTCATATCACAAATGTCTGGAGTGATATATTTGATCGAATATAAGAATTCTGTATTTGGACTGCACGGAGCAGATTTTTCTTTCCTTCTGCGCGTGAATCCTTACGGTATTTTGGAAATGGTTCATTTCGGTGAGCCTGTTCGTACTGAAGATGCTTCGGCATTTTTGTGCCGCCCGGGTTTGGGCTGGGGCTCTTCCGTTCTTTTGAACGATGCGGATACCGCGAGCTGTCCGGATGTTCTGCCTCTCGCGTGGAGTGGTACGGGGCGCGGCGATTATCGGGAAACACCTATAGAGCTTGGAGGAAAGCCGACGGATTTTAAATATGCGGGATACCGTATATTGGATAATTTTGTACCGATGATTTCCGGTCTGCCGCAGGCGACGGGCCGGGCGGAGACACTCGAAATCACAATGAAGCAGCCGGGTAAGGAGTTAACTCTTTATTTCAGTATATTCGATGGTGTTCTGACGCGCAGAACGGTACTGAAAAATACGGGTGATAAGGATGTCGCGCTTACAAAAATAATGAGCAGTCTGATCGACCTGCCCGGCACATATGAAATGACAACCTTCGACGGCGGCTGGATTGCGGAAATGCGTGCGCATACTGTACCGGTTTCTGAAAACCGCATTGTAAACGAGAGTGTAACCGGCTTTTCGTCTCACCGTCATAATCCCGGATTCCTGCTTAATGAGCCGGGAGCGACAGAAGATTTCGGCCGTGTGTATGCGTTTAATCTTGTATATTCAGGCAACCATTATTCTTCAGCACAGTGCTCGTTGCAAGGTTTGACACGTGTTGTACAGGGCATTTCGCCGTCCGGTTTTCTTGAAGTTTTGCAGCCGGGTGAAAGCTTTGAAACACCGGAAGCGGTATTGGCTTTTTCCGATAAGGGCTTCTCGGGTGTTTCGGCTATTATGCACCGTTTTGTAAATAACAGGATCATCCCGCGACAGTGGAGAAATAAAGAACGTCCCGTGCTTTTCAACAGCTGGGAAGGCTGCATGTTCGATTTTGATCACAGACGCCTTGTAAACCTCGCCAAAGATGCCAAAAGTCTTGGCTGCGAGCTTTTTGTACTCGACGACGGTTGGTTCGGAAAGCGCAATGATGATAAAGCCGGTCTCGGTGATTACACGGTAAATAAGAAAAAGCTGCCGTACGGATTAAAAGGTCTTGCCGAAAAAATCCGTGCAATGGGGATGGAGTTTGGACTTTGGTTTGAACCCGAGTGCGTAAATATGGATTCGAACCTGTACAGAGCACATCCCGATTGGGCTTTGACGGATGAGTTCGCACCGCTTTTATCTCGCCATCAGCTGCATCTCGATTTAACCCGTGCGGATGTGCGCGATTATATCGTAAAGCACGTCGGAAATATTCTCGACAGTGCACCGATCTCCTACGTGAAGTGGGATATGAACCGGCACAGCATTGCGTTGGGTGCCAAGGCACACAATTATATCTTAGGTCTCTATGACGTGCTTCGCCGCATTTTTGAACCGAGACCCGATATTCTTCTCGAAACCTGTTCTTCCGGCGGCAACCGTTTTGATCTCGGTATGCTTTGCTTTGGTCCGCAGATTTGGTGTTCGGACGATACGGACCCGATCGAACGGCAGACGATTCAGGAAAACCTTTCGTATCTTTATCCGCAGTCTACGTTCGGTGCGCATGTCAGCGCTGCGCCGCATGCACAGACGCTGCGTAAAACACCGCTCAGCACACGCGGTTATACTTCGTTTTTCGGATGTCTCGGTTATGAGCCCGACTTAAAGCATCTGCTGAAGCTCGAACAGGATGAAGTGCGCGAACAAATCGTATTTTATAAAAAATACCGCAAGGTGTTCCAGTTTGGTTCATTCAAAAGATTTGCAAACGGCTGGCAGGTATCGGACGGAAAGGTTACATTTGCGGCCGTTTTCAGAAAGCTGGTTTCGGCTGCGCCGGGATACGAAACACTTCGCCTGAAAGGTTTTGAAACTGACCGTACATATAAGTTTTCAACATACGAACAGAAGCTTCGTATCGGTCAGTTCGGCAGTCTTGTAAAGCATGTGGCCCCCGTCGATCTTGATCCGAACGGCTTTGTTCTTCGCACAGCGGACAGGCATTTCACACTGCCCGACGGAAAGCTGGAGCTGACCGTATCCGGTGCGGCTCTACTTTCGGGTATCCGTCTGCTGCCTTTGTTCCGGGGAACGGGATACGATGCAAATCAGCGTACGCTGAACGACTTCGGTGCAGAACTGTACATTATTGAGGAGGAAACTGAAAATGAAAGATCTTGACCAGCGCAATCGCGTGTATTTCGGCCTCGGTACGGTCGGACGCGATATGTTCTATTCTTTTGAGGCGAATACACTGCTGTATTTTCTGTCGGATGTTCTGAGTCTGCCGATATGGGTCTTTGCAGCGGCAAGTATGATCCTTTCGGTCATGCGTATTTTTGACGCGTTTAACGATCCGATTACCGGCCTTGTTATTGACAATATCCGCTCGCCCTGGGGAAAATTCAAACCGGCAATTTTGGTCGGCGGTATATTAAGTGCAGTATTCTCGATATTCCTGTTTGCGGGGATCGGTACGGGTTGGACATTTGTTATTCTGTTTGGCATAGCCTATCTTTTGTGGGATATCACATTTGGTGTGAATGATATTGGTTACTGGACGCTGCTTCCCGTGCTTTCTTCCGACCAGAAGCAGAGAGAAAAGACCGGTGCCTTTGCAAGAATCTGTGCAAACATCGGTATGTACATCGTTATGGTCGCATGGCAGCCGGTTACAAGCGGACTCGGTGACACGCCAAAGGTATGGTTCCTGTGTGCCGTTGTTGTTGCCGTTATCTATCTTTTGGGTCTTTTGTTCCCGCTCCTCGGCATTAAAGAAAGACGCGTACCGCAGGAAAAGCAGGAGTCCACAACTGTGAAGCAGATGATCCGTGCACTCGTTAAGAATGATCAGCTCATGTGGACAACGCTTGCGATGGGTCTTTTTATGATCGGCTACTGCACAACGGTCAATTTTGCGGTCTATTACATGAAGTATCTTTTCGGAAACGAAGGCATGTATGTTGTTCTTGTTGCTGTGGTAGGTATAGCGCAGCTCGGTACACTCTCTGTTTATCCGTTTGTTGCAAAAAAGATGAACCGCCGTCAGTTGTATACGATGGGTACGGTGCTTGTCGTTATCGGTTATGCGATCTTCTTTGTTGCGGAAATTTCTATTCTCTTAATTGCCTTTGGTGCGGTTCTTGTTTTTGTCGGTCAGGCATTTATTCAGACCTTGATGCTTATGTTCCTTGCGGATACCGTAGAGTACGGCTACTGGAAGCTCGGTAAGAAAAACGAATCGATCACGTTTTCTATTCAGCCGTTTATCAATAAAATCGGCGGCGCGATCGCAACAGGTATTGTCAGCCTTACGCTCATTTTCTCCGGTATTAAGGTGGACGGCGGTACGGCAGATATGATCGGTGACAGCGGTAAGCTGATCATTAAGATAGCGATGTTTGCAGTACCGCTTCTGATGATCGTTGTCGGTTATATCGTTTATCGAAAGAAATATAAGATCAGCGAAGAATTTTATGCTGATATCCTGAAGGATATTGAAGCACGTGAGAATACCTCGGTATGATGCGAAAGGGGAGAGAAGTTTGAAACCTGTTTCAAATGTGATCTTTTTTCCGTGCCGAAATATGCAGGAAACAAAGAAATATTACACAGAAGTACTTGAATTACCGGTATATAAGGATTTAGGGCATACCGTATGGTTTGACAGCGGATACGGTTATCTGGCTTTTGTAGAGTATGACCCGCCGAGAGAAATGGC
>JAZNMV010000076.1:0-1556 GCA_045579885.1 Acutalibacteraceae bacterium
CAGAAAGCTCATTGAATCGAGCGGCAACGATGTGGAATACCGGCTTGAAAAACTGCGCCGTAACTTCGACCTCGAGAGCGGCGACGGCAAGGTGCAGTACCTCATGGAAGCAGTCGGTGTGCTTGCGAAGCTCGACAACGAGATCGAGCGCGATGTGTACATCGGAAAGCTTTCACAGGAAGTCGGTGTGGATAAAAATGCGATCGCGGCACAGGTGAAGCGCAGCGTACGGCAGGAATTCCGTGCAGCGGAAAAGCGGCAGCAGCGTGAAACAACGGAGACCCTCTCCGCACGGCGTGATGAGGTCAATCCGGAAAAGAAGCGGCATCTGCGAGCGGCGAATGCTGAGGAACAGCTGATCGCGTGTCTTTTTGCAAATAACGATCTTGCTCAGGCTTTACACAGCAAACTGCCGCCCGAAAAGTTTGTAACGGGTTTCAACCGCAGATTATATGCAAGTCTCCTGGGAAAGATTATAAACGGAGAGACACCGAATGCTCCGGGGATCGGCGATTTTTCTGCGGAATTCACACCTGATGAAATGGGACGCATTGCGAAGATCCTCAGCGAAAGCAGCGGTACATCACCGGCCGATGCCGAGACCGCGATGCACATTATTCTGAACGAAAGTGCGCTTTCCGATTCTGATGCGATACGCAATACGGATCCCGAAGCGCTCATGGCGCAGCTTGCGGCACTAAAGAAGCAGAAAAAATAATTTATTTTTTATTATAAATAAGGAATAAGGGAATTTAGAAAGGTTTGGTTATCACTATGGCAGCACAGGATAAAAAGTCCGTCATCCGCGATCTGATCGAGCTCGGCAAGAGCAAGGGTCAGCTCAGCACAAAGGAAATTCTCGACGCGCTGGGCGAACTCGATTTCGATCCCGAGCACATCGAAAAGTTTTACGACACTCTCGAATCTCACGGTGTTGAGATCGTGGAAGATTTTGCAGATATTCAGATCGACGATCTCGACCTGACAAAGGTAGCAAGCGAAACCGTCGATTACGATACCGGTATGGGTATTGAAGGTGTTGCTATTGACGACCCGGTCAAGGTATATCTGAAGGAGATCGGCCGTGTTCCGCTTCTGACTTCCGAGGAGGAAGTTCGTCTCGCTATTGCGATCAAGGACGGCAACGAAGCTGCTAAGAAGCGCCTGTCCGAAGCAAACCTTCGTCTTGTTGTCAGCATTGCCAAGCGCTATCTCGGCCGCGGCATGCAGTTCCTCGATCTCATTCAGGAAGGCAACCTCGGTCTGATCAAGGCTGTTGAAAAGTTTGATTATACTAAGGGCTTTAAGTTCTCCACATATGCTACATGGTGGATCCGTCAGGCAATTACCCGTGCGATTGCAGATCAGGCCCGTACCATCCGTATTCCGGTTCATATGGTTGAGACCATCAACAAGGTCAAGAAGATTTCGAGCCAGCTGCTGCACACCAGCGGTCATGAACCGACCGCGGATGAGATTTCCGCAGAGCTCGATATGCCGGTAGATAAGGTTCGCGAGATCATGCGTGTGGCACAGGAGCCGGTTTCCCTTGAAAC
>JAZNMV010000077.1:0-4939 GCA_045579885.1 Acutalibacteraceae bacterium
ACCCAACTCCTTGGCTCACAGAACGACATGGCTACGATCCGACTTAGAAAAGTCCAAACATTCTATCGGCCCGCGCTCTTCCTTTTTTCTTATCCGGCTCAGCTAAAAGCACAGTTGTAAAGTAGCTCAAAAGCAGTTCGCTGGATTTCATCGCAACATACGCCCTACCGGCGGCCGAAAGGGATTTTGCAAATTTATTTTCCTCAAGCAGGCGTCTCAGAACAATTTCCACATGTCCAATACGCTTCAGCTTGGTGGCATCGGACACGCTCTGATTCACATCGCCGATGCGGTATTCGTAGATAAACAGATCGAACGGTGTTACGCTTTCTGCGTGGCAGCACGGAAACGTAGCATATTCAAAATCCTCATAAAAAACATGCTCAGAAAGCCGAATACCAAACTCTTTGTAAAATGTTGTTTTATATGTGATACCGTGAAGCGCCAACACACGTGAAAAGCTCTTCTCATATGCCATGATTTCTTCCATGGTATATGCTTTACCAAAAGCCTCCGGGAAACTTTTCCATTTGCGGATTTCTCCGGTGGAGATATCTACAGTATTAAAATGTGTCAGCACCACGTCACTCTCGCACTGTTCGAGCAGTTCCACGAATTTCACAAGGTTTTCGGATACGACCCAGTCGTCTGCGTCAATGACCTTAACGTATTTGCCAGCCGCTGCTGCGAGGCCCGTATTGAGCGCGCCGCCATGGCCCTTATTCTCCTGCGAAATAAGCCGGACAGTTTCGGGATACTGTGCGCAATACTTCTCAGCGATCTCCGCGGTTTTGTCCTTCGAGCCATCGTTTACAACGATGATTTCGAGTTTGTCCAGAATTTCGGGAACAAGCATGGAAGAAATAACTTTATCCAAAAACTGCTCACTGTTATATGCCGGAATAACAAACGTTAACACTTTCACTTTGATATCTCACTTCCTTTCTCCCTTTTCATTTTCGTAATTCTGTTCTTAAATATCCCGCGGAACGTCGCAATAAGTGCTCCGGCGGGGGAAATATCTTTTTTATAGAGCGCTCTTTTTGTGAGCACATAGTAAACTGCATAGAGACTTGCCATGGGAAACCCGAGGATATAGCGCGTAGTGGCACCGCGGTTTTCGAAAAACTTTTCATTAAAGCCGCCAAACCATGTGGACTCCGTCTGCGCGACAGACGCGATCTCGACCGGCGCATAGTAGATCTTTAAACCGGCGCGTTCGCAGTCCGTTAAGAACTTGAGTTCTTCCTCCGCGCCGTTGCCGGTGCCGGCACCGAGCAGTTCATCGAAAAGCACGCCGCTTTTGAGAAGATTCTCCCGACGGAACGAGATCTGCCACGAGGAAACTTTCATCGTATTCGGAAAACGCAGCCGCATGACTTCATCCGGAAAGGACGGTGTACGGTTGACCATTTTGAAAATGACCACATCGGCATCAACCAGCGATTCATATGCATTCAGGATCGCTTTTTCATAGCCAGGCACGAAAACTTCATCGTCATCGCAGAGCAGACAGATATCTGCCGTAGCGTTCCGAATGGCCTCGTTGCGGCTTTTTGTAAGACCGCGCTGCGTTGTAGAATACATACGCGCAGTTCCGTTTTCGGTGGGATATTCCGCGTACTCTTCTCTATCGCACTGGTTGATCACAACACAGTCGCCGGTTATTTTCGAGGTATGGACGAGCGAAGCATCCGTCTGATGCATACACGCCATCAAAATCTCCAAAGTCATCATAAAACTCACTTTAAGAACCACGGCAGGTATTTTTTCACGCCGCCGAAGGCATAATTCACAAAATAATAGACCGAACGGAACAGGTTAAAGCCCATGTAGCGGTATGTGCGCCACGCAAGAAGCGAGGAATGCAGCTTACTGCCGGACTTTCCGGTATTCGATACACGGTACTTTAAAAGCGGTTCGTTTACAGCGCAGCCTTCGCCGTATTTTTTGAGTACTCTGAGCCACATAAGATAATCCTCGTGGCAATCCTCATGCTCCATCGGGAACTCGAGGGCAACATCCCGGCGAATTAAGACCGAAGAACAGTTGATCACATTGCCCTTGCAGAGCGATTTAAAGGTAAAACGCTCCGGAACAGACATTGTATATCCTGAAAGTGTGCCGTCCGGCTGCATGAGTTCACGCGCGGTGGAACAGAGCACGCAGCCTGTTTTTTCCATAAGCGCAAGCTGCTTTTTTAATTTCCCCTCTGCCCAGTAATCGTCCGCATCCAAAAATGCGATATATTCACCCTTTGCAAGTTTCACGCCGCGATTGCGCGTTTCTGCCGCACCGAGATTTTTTTCGTTTACGATATAGCGCACACGAGGATCATCCTCGTACGGCTGCATCGCATCCTCGAGCGGTTCTTTCGAGCGATCGTTTAAAACGAGGACTTCGAGCGAAACATCCTGCAAAAGCGCGGAATCAATGGCTTTCCGCACGGTTTTTGCACAGTTATAAGCCGGAATAATAACCGATACCAAAACATCACGCATATTCGAGTCCTCCTTTTCCAAAATTTAGCCTGTGTGACCGCCACATATAGCTGTAATTGGATTTATTATATCACAATATATCGAAATTTACAAGCCCCGCCAACTACTGTGGCGGGGCTTGTAAAAAACGAGCAGAGGTATCTTACCGCTGCTCGCTTAATCTGATTATCTTTTCTTTCTCGCAATAATAATAAACCGATGCTGCGTGTGCGGGATATACCCCTGCTTTTCGCACAGTGCGTCGAGCTGGAGGAGCTTTTCGAAATGGGTATCCACGGAGAAATCCGGAAACTCCCACGGCAGCACTTTCATGTACCACACAAAGGCTGCAACATCGAGGTATTTATCGTCGCCGTAAAACTGGTTTTTGTAATTGATGGAAAAGCCTGCGTTCTGAAAACGAACCACTTCATTTTCGAGGTTAAAGTCCGGCATATCGAGGCCGCTGTTTTCGGAGAAAAATTTTCTCAGACGCAGACCGTTGCTGCCGCCGACCTGCTGCGTGATGAAATAGCCGCCGGGCTTTAATACGCGGTGCACTTCGTTTATGTCGTACGACTCGTGGCGATTCAGAACAATATCAAACTGTGCATCGTCAAACGGGAGCGGCTCATCGTCGAACGACTGCTTCACCGTAATGCCGAGCGGTGCCAGCTTCTTTTCGCAGAGCTTTAAATTCGGCTCCCACGCTTCCGTAACACTCGTCTGCTTAAACGGATGCCGGAGCGATAGCAGAAATTCGCCGCCGCCCGTGCCCATATCCAGAATATTGCTCTCGGGCTTTAAGAAATCGAAAACCTTCTGCTTATAGTCCCACGGAAGCTTCTTTTCGATGAGACGGCCATCGAGATGGAAAAAATCCCACCCGATCATTTCGGCACAGGCTTCTTCCTCTTTCCAAAGCGCGCGCTTTTCTTCATTCGTCATGTATTTTTATCCACCTTATGAAATGTTTTTAAATTGCCGGTCTTCATGTGCCGCTTTTCGAGCTCTGCGCGGACATCTTCGATGTCGATACCCTCGTTCACCATGAGCACGGTGAGATGATACAGAAGGTCGCTGATTTCGCCCACCGTATCTTCATTTTTCCCGTTCTTCGCTGCGATGATGACTTCGCTGCACTCTTCGCCGCATTTCTTTAAAATCTTATCCGTTCCCTGCTCAAAGAGATAACAGGTGTAGGAGCCCTCCTGCTTTTCGCCTTTTCTCGAAAGCACGGTATCGTAAAGCATTTGCAAAATATCCATAGTTTCCTCCGATCAGTACTCTGCGATCTCCTTAAAGAAGCAGCTGTGGCTGCCCGTATGGCACGCGGGGCCGGTCTGTACGACCTTTACGAGCAAGGTGTCATCGTCGCAGTCGGCTGTGATGCTGACGACCTTCTGCACGTTGCCGCTCGTTGCACCCTTGTTCCAGAGCGTCTGGCGGCTGCGGCTGTAGAACCATGTGTAACCGGTCGCGAGTGTTTTGAGCATGGACTCCCGGTTCATGTACGCGAGCATCAGAACTTCGCCGGTCGAAGCTTCCTGCACGATAGCGGGAATGAGCTCGGACTTTAAGAAGTAGCGTTCCAAATGTTCTTCCGCTTCTTCCCTTGTTTTGAGACCGCTGCCGCTTAAGCGCTGGCAGGCCGTGACCGCCTGTGTGAGGTCGAGCGCACCGGTATAGAGAGACTTACCCGCGATCGCGCCGTAGAGGCCGAGGGCGTGCAGGTCGATGATATCCTTTAAGTTGCTGACGCCGCCGCTTGCGATGACGCTGCAGCTGACCGCGCGGTTGATACGGTCGAGCATCTGCAGATTCGGGCCGCTCAACATGCCGTCCTTCGAAATATCGGTGAAAATGAGATAACGCACGCCAATATCCTCCATGCGCTTTGCCATTTCGAGATAATCGATCTCACTCTGTTCGGTCCAGCCCTCGGCTGCGACCTTACCGTTTAAGGCATCGATGCCGACGGCGATCTGTTTGCCGTATTTCTTCACGGCTTCTTTTACAAAATCGGGATCATGCAGCGCCGCAGAACCTAAGATGACGCGGTTCACGCCGCCTGTAAGGTACATCTCAACGGTCTCCATATCGCGGATACCGCCGCCGATCTCCATATTGATATTCGTATTGCCGCGCACGGAAAAGACCGTATCGGTGTTCACGGGCTTCTTTGCCTTTGCACCGTCGAGGTCTACCATGTGCATCCAGCGTGCTCCGGCCTTTTCAAAGCCCTGTGCGGTCTTCACCGCACTTTCCGCAACCTGATGTGCGGTACCGTAATCGCCCTGCATCAGGCGAACACATTTGCCGTCCTTAATATCGATGGCAGGTAAAATGATCATAATTTATCCTTCTTCTACGTTGATTTATTCCGAAAGCGTGCCCTTTGTGGAAAGCACCGCACCGGTACTGTTCTCGGCTGTGGCATCGCACAAAGCATGGGCGCA
>JAZNMV010000078.1:0-4022 GCA_045579885.1 Acutalibacteraceae bacterium
ATTCCACCCCGCATAGGCTGTCACCTTCATCAGATTGTTCTGCCGGTTCAGCACACGCAGAAGCTGAAGCTCACCACCGTTTGTATAGGCATTATCTAAAACACCCACCGGAACGCCGTTCAGAATACAGTTGTTGATAAACTGCAGAAACTCTGCCATATTGCGCTCAACATCGTAGTCTATATTATTCGCCGGCTGATCCGCCGCTTCCAGCATTTTATTTGCAGGTGCTGTAATGCCCATTACAAAATCCGCTTCTGATAACGAAGCCGCAACACAGCATCCGGCAGCCATAACATGGTATTTCACCGTTTCATTTAAGCTTCTGTCCTCGTAATTCGGAATCAACTGCGGTGCAAGTGTGGAAGCATATTTCAAATATACACGCGGCATTTTTCCGTTTAATTCATTTACGGCACGGGCGATTAGAGTCATTCCTACTTCATCCGCACCGGGATATAGTAGCACACGATCGTTCAATATCTTTTCGTTGATCACCGCGCGTACACGCTGCTGATCCATCGCAGTAAAGCCGTACTGCGCGGAGTCATCCTGCGGGATGACCAAAAAGTCGATCGTACCGTCTTCCAATAATTCCAAAGTGCGGATATTGAAGCTGCCGTTAAAGCTTCTGCGTTCCACGTAGTCTTTAAGTGCATCCTCATTCACGCGCGACTTCAACTCGGAAAGCGCTGCAGCATCCCCCATATTGAGCTTTTCCAAATGCGTCAGGCGGCCAATATGATGGATCTCTTCACCATACTCTTCGTAATAATCCGGTTCTTCATCACTAGAAGAATACTTCGGACAGCGCATGATACACTGGAACGCATAGAGTTTGACCTCCGGATTCATTTCCCGCAGCGTTTTTAATATCATCAAGCGTTCCGTCACAGTTTCTTCAGACAAATGATGCAGTCTCGATGGGATCAAACCGCCATACAGCAAAGTATCGATTGAAATGACTGCCGCATCAGCGTCCTGAATATGATGCAGCAAAAATGCGCGAATCTCATCCGGATCGGCAGGTGTTTTCTTTGCACCTAACTTATCCGGCCTAAAAATTGTATACTTCTCTCCGTTGAATATTTTGACCGGGAAATCAAAATTACAGGGTCGCTCATCCAGCGGCAGTAAAATAATCTTTTTCACAACACTTTCCCCTTTTCATACCTATAGCGGCAAGTTTTGTCTAGGAATAGTATACATCGCTCCTTTGTTCAAATCAAGGCTGATACACAATATAAGTGGTCAGTATTTTCATTTTAATTCCCAGAGAGAAAATAATTGATTTTTGCTATGAGGGAGTCTATAATAATAAGCAGTAAACAGTAAAGGTCGGTTAACTATGCGTTTAAGAAAAAAAGAACTCGGCACAAAGAATCTTGTAGGTGAGCGAATTGAATCTGTTCGCCGGGCAAAAGGTATGAAGCAAAAAGAACTTCTGGCACAGCTTCAGGTTCGCGGTGTAGACATTAACGCCTCTGCACTCAGCAAACTCGAAGGTCAACTGCGCATTGTTACGGATATCGAACTTCTCGCTTTTTCCGAGATCCTGGATGTAGATATCCTGTGGCTTCTGACCGGAAAGGAATAAACACCATGCCCGCATTCATTAAGGGACGCGATCTATGCCGTGATTTCTTCTTTGAAATTGCAAAACCGATATTAGACGAACATTTTCCGAACCTTCGCTACTCCGCCGGTCTCCTCGGTTATGGCTCCGATATTCTCGGCTATGATGACGAAACCTCTACCGACCACATGTGGGGACCGCGTTTTTACCTCTTTTTAGAGCGTGACAGCATTGCTCTGAAAGACAAGATCACGGATATTTTCTCCTGCACATTTCCTTATACATATAAAGGCTACAGCGTTCACTTTTCAGAACCCGATCCAAATGACAACGGTGTTCAGCATGCTGAGGTTATAGACAGCGGCCCAGTAAATCCGCTTATAGTTTTCAATACACCGGAGGAATATCTTCGCGAATATCTCGGAACAGATAACCCTTCTGCACTCACAGCCGCAGATTGGCTCAGCTTCTCCGAACACCGCCTTTTGGCACTCTCAAAAGCCGAATTCTACCGTGATGATCTGAATTTTTCCGAAACCCTAAAAAAATTCAAAGCGTACCCTCAGGATGTATGGCTGTATCTAGTCGCATCGAACTGGTCCCTTCTCGCTGAAGAGCAAGCATTTGTTAAACGCTGTTCCGATGTCGGCGATGAACTGGGTTCTATTCTCGTCTGCGGAAGAATCGCAGAACGTTTGATGCGTCTGTGCTTTCTGTATTGCCATCAGTACGCTCCTTACAGTAAGTGGTTCGGAACTGCCTTCAAGCATCTTCCTGTTTCCGAAGAAATTCGCTCCGCGATCACAGGCGCTTTGACAGCTCGAACTATCACAGAACGTGAGGATAACCTTGTTCTCGCTCAGAAACTTATCTGTGACCTGCACGACTCCTTTCAGATTACAGAGCCGATTCACGCAGAGATCCAACCGTACTTCGGGCGCGATATCAAAGTCATTTTTGCTGATAATATTGCCGGTGCCGTTGAGGAGAAACTTCGCGGCACACCACTTGAGGGCCTACCTCTAATTGGCTCCATGAGTGAAGTTGCAAACTTTACTGTACTTTCCGATGATCCCTCGCATATTGAACGTGTAAAAGCCCTATACAAATAATACCGAACAGCAAAAAATCCGGAAGAGCCGAAGCCCTTCCGGATTTTTTATTTTACCATTATTACTTAGCTCTCTTAACAGTCCACAGTGTGTAAAGCGGAGCTGCAATGCAGAGAGAGGAATAGCAGCCTGCAATAACACCAACCATCATCGGTAGTGCGAAAGTTGTAACTGTTGTAAGGCCGTAAACGGCAGCAACAATATAAACAACCAGCAGTGCGAGGAAAGTTGTAACAGAAGTCAGAATGGAACGAGCCATCGTCTGATTCAAGCTCTTGTTGACAATTTCCGGGAGAACTTCCGGATTATTGGTGCCTGCAAGCTTGCGGTTCTCACGGATACGGTCGTAGATAACGATGGTATCGTTCAGAGAGTAACCGAGGATTGTCAGGATAACTGCGATAAAGATATCGTTGATTGTAAAACCAAAGATAACAAATGCAAAGTATACGATCGCAACGTCATGGAGAAGTGCAATGATCGCTGTAACACCGGCAGAAAGACCGCCGATCTTACGGAAGCGAAGTGCAATGTAACCAAGCAGAAGAACAAATGTGATCAGGAGGCATACAAGGCACTTCTGGAAGAATCTTGCGCCCATTGTCGGGTCAACAGAACTGGACTCAACAACAGAGAAAGTACGGTCAGCATAAGCTGCAGACAGCTCCTCAGCAATCATCTGCTGCTCTTCAAGTGTAACGCCCTTATTGCCAGCAAAAGAAACCGTGATCTGCTTATCGCTCGATCCGAAGATCTCGCTGGAAGCAACGGATACGGATCTGCCGGTAACATCCTCAACAAGACCGTCGATCTCATTGGAATCAACAGTACCGTCAACGGAATACTTGATCATAGCGCCGCCGGCAAACTGAATATCGAGCTGTGCGCCGAAGATCACATTGCAAATGAGACCGATCACGATCACTGCAATGGAAATAATGAAGAAAATCTTCTTGTTCTTATAGAAATCAATGTTAAATGTTTTCATTACTTATCCGAACCTCCAAACAGCCATTTTTTGCGCAGGGCCTTGAAGCCGGAAAGCGACTTGATCATCATTCTGGAGCAGAAAACACCCATGATGAAGTTGCCGATAACACCGACCAGCAGTGTGTAACCGAAGGAATAAATTGCACCGGTAGTAGATTCACCGAAAATCTTTGCCAGAATGTTGGACGGACCAAATACGCCGATCAGCATAAGAGCAACGATCATAATGGTGATGTTACCGTCAACAATGGACCAAAGGCTGTTGGAGCAGCCCTTATGGATCGCACCGTCCAGAGTCTTACCGGAGTTAAGTTCAAGTCGGATCGTAGCCATGTCGTTCTGTG
>JAZNMV010000079.1:0-5240 GCA_045579885.1 Acutalibacteraceae bacterium
GGTGTTATCCTGCTGCGTGAGATCGATGAAGATTTCAAGACTCCGGCTGCCGACAATATGGTCTATCAGACATTCCCGGCTATCGTATTCGGTTTCCCGATGATGCTGCTTGCAACTCTGGCACCCGTAAAGCCGGCACTCACGATGATCATCCTCGTCGTATTCTTCCTCGCAATGAATATCCTTCTTTTCCGTTCCATGATCTTTAAGAAAAAGAAGAAATAATCAACTTGATTTTTATGAGGTGATTTTATGTTACTGTCCACACAGACCGACCGTTTCGGTCAGCGCTTCGGTGATGAAAAAGCCATCCGTATGCTCGCAGCAGCAGGATTCGACGGCATAGATTATTCCATGTTCGGTATGATAGATCCTGGACATCTTCTGCGCAGCGATGCAGCTGAAGCACACGTAGACCGTCTCAAGGAAGTGGCTGCAGAGTGCGGCGTTGTGTTCAACCAGGCACATGCTCCGTTCTCCTTTAAGGGCTGGGACGATCCGGAAATCTACAATAACGAGATTTTCCCGACGGTTTCCCGTGCTGTAGAGCTCGCCGGCCGTATGGGCGTAAAGATCATTGTTGTGCATCCGATACATTACATGCAGTATAAGGGTAACGAAGAGAAAATGTACGAGCTCAATATGAAGTATTACCGATCGCTCATCCCGTACTGCGAAAAATACGGCATTAAGGTTGCCACAGAAAATATGTGGCAGAGAGATAAAAAGCGCGGTTATATCATCCATGATGTCTGCTCGCAGGCGAAGGAGTTCAATCGTTATCTGGACGATCTCGACAGCGAGTGGATCGTCGGCTGTCTGGATCTCGGCCACTGCGGCCTCGTTGGCATTGATGCTGCGGATATGATCCGCGAAATGGGCGGAAACCATATCCATGCGCTCCATGTGCACGATAACGACCATATTTCCGACGCTCATCTCGAGCCGTTCAGCGGTAGAATGGACTGGCAGGAGATCATGAAGGCTTTGGGCGAAGTGAACTATCAGGGCGATTTCACTTTCGAAGCCGATAACTACTTTAATCCCATGCCGGAAGATTTCATGCCGCAGGGTGCAAAGTATCTGCACGACATCGGCCGCTATATGATGAGCATCATCGAAGCAAACAGAAAATAAGCCATATACCCTTGACAATTCGGGGTATTCCCGATAAAATATAAACGGTCATCGGAGGGTGAACCATTCGCTTGAAATGGAAACCGGATAAGATGCTGGCTGAAACGCCTGCACTTATCCGGTTTTTTGATTACATTCAATTGGATGAAAGGGATGGTATCCGAAATGAAAATGAGTCAGAATTTTACGGAAGGAAAGATCTTTGCGCCGCTCGTGCGTTTTACAGGCCCGCTTCTGTTGGCGCTTTTCCTGCAGACGATGTACGGCGCAGTCGATATGATGGTCGTCGGACAGTTTGCTACGGCTGCGGATGTTTCCGCGGTTTCGACCGGCAGCTGGGTCATCAGTATTATTACTTCCTTTGTTGTAGGTATCTCCATGGGTACGACCATTCTCCTCGGCAGACGCATCGGCGAAGGCAGACCGGAGGAGGGCGGACGGATCATCGGCGCTTCCCTCGTGTTGTTTGCTGCGCTGGCGATCGTACTGACCGTTGCGGTTGAACTGCTTTCCACGCCGCTTGCAAAACTTTTGCAGACTCCGCCCGAAGCGTTTGAGGCTACGCTGCAGTATATGCGGATCTGTGCAGCCGGCACGGTGTTTATTGCGGCATATAATGTATTGGGCAGTATTTTCCGCGGTATCGGTAATTCGACTGTGCCGCTGATGACCGTAGCGATCGCCTGTGTTGTAAACATTATCGGCGATCTTCTTCTGTGCGGTCTTCTGGGTATGGGTGCAGCCGGTGCAGCGGTCGCGACCGTTGCGGCACAGGGCTTCAGCGTGCTTCTCTCTCTTCTGCTGATCCGCAAGCGTAAGTTTGAATTTACCTTTGTACCGAAACGGGATATCCGTGCAGACCGTGATATTATGGGTCAGGTATTCAAAATGGGTCTGCCCATCGCGTTTCAGGATATACTGGTCGGTGCTTCGTTCATGGCGATCACCGCGATCGTTAATTCTCTCGGCCTGATCGCATCGGCCGGTGTCGGTGTTGCGGAACGTCTTTGCGGCTTTATTATGCTGGTGCCTTCGGCATTCAGCCAGGCTATGTCCGCATTTGTTGCACAGAATATGGGTGCAGGTAAACCGAAGCGCGCACGAAGAGCGCTTTTGTGCGGTGTTTCCGCTTCGTTCGCCGTCGGTGTTGCTATGTTTGTATTGGCGTTTTTCTTTGGAGACGCGATGTCTTCGATTTTCACAAGGGATGCCGCGGTTATCGCAGCGAGCGCGGATTACCTCAAATCCTACGCGATCGACTGTCTGCTTGTTGCGTTCATGTTCTGCATGACCGGTTACTTCAGCGGATGCGGACATACGACCTTCGTTATGACACAGGGCATCATCGGTGCGTTCGGTGTCCGTCTTCCGGTTTCCTTCCTGATGAGCCGTGTAGAGCCGGTTTCTCTGTTTCTTGTCGGTCTCGCTACCCCGTGTTCTACTTTTGTACAGATCGTGCTGTGCGGTATATTCTTTTTTGTGCTGCTCAGAAAAGAAAAACGTGGAGAGCCGACTGCACATGTGTGATTCCCGTGGCTTGACAAAAGCGACGGAAAGGTCTATTATTGTTAAGGATTTGTCCTAATTTTTTTGAGAAAGAAGTTGTACGAAAATGAGCGAAAATTGTACGCATGACTGCTCTACCTGCAGCGCAAACTGCGCTTCTCGCCAGGATCCGAACAGTTTGCTTGCACCTATGAATAAGATGAGCAAGGTCAAGAAGGTTATTGGTATCGTCAGCGGTAAGGGCGGCGTAGGCAAGAGCCTCGTTACCTCCATGCTGGCTGTTTCTATGCAGCGCCGTGACCAGAAGACCGCTATTCTCGATGCTGATATCACCGGTCCGTCCATCCCGAAGTGCTTCGGTCTGCATGAGCGCGCACAGGGTTGCGAAGACGGTCTGTTCCCCGTGAACACTAAGAGCGGCATCGAAGTTATGAGCGTTAACCTGCTTCTTGAAGACGAGACCTCTCCGGTTGTTTGGCGCGGTCCTGTCGTTGCCGGTGTTATCAAGCAGTTCTGGAGCGATGTTATCTGGAACGAAGTTGACTACATGTTTGTTGACCTCCCGCCGGGAACCGGTGATGCTCCGCTGACCGTATTCCAGTCTATTCCGCTGGACGGCATCATCATCGTTACCTCTCCGCAGGAACTCGTTTCCATGATCGTTTCCAAGGCTGTTGAAATGGCACAGATGATGAATGTACCGGTTCTCGGCCTCATCGAGAACTACAGCTACGTAAAGTGCCCCTGCTGCGGTGAGCATTTCAAGATGTTCGGCGAGAGCCACATCGACGAAGTCGCTGCAAAGTACGGCCTGAAGGTCCTCGGCAAGATCCCGATGGATCCGCAGATCGCTTCCCTGTGCGACCGCGGCATCATCGAGATGTTCGATGGCGATTGGCTCGAGGGCGCTGCTGATGCGGTAGAGGCTGCACAGCGCTGAGAAAAATTTCCCGAAACCGTTGACAACTCAAAGAAAAACGGGTAATATGATTTATAACTTAAATTCATATTCCAAAAGCGATGACGAAGACGGCACGGACTGTTTCGTTTCAGAGAGCCGGCGGCTGCTGTGAGCCGGTACGGAAATTCCGAACGCCCATCCCTTCTGAGCTGAAAGTTCCAAAGCGATAACGCGAGTAGATGCTTTCCGAGTCATGCTGCGTCAGTGCATAGGGCTTCATGTGAGCCTAAAAGTGGTTTCCTTTAAGGAAGCAATTTGAGTGGTACCGCGGATCTTAACTCCGTCTCAAAGCGATTTGAGACGGAGTTTTTTGAATTTGCGCATAGCTGCTTCGCCTTTTGGAATACACCACAGGAAAGGATTGAGAGAATTGGCAAACGAAACTAAAGCACCTCTTACCGAGAAAACCGATCTGAGAACCCAGCTTTCCGAGGTTGCGGAACGCATTCGCACCATGCGCGATATTATGGGTATTTCCGAAGAGGAAATGGCACAGCGTACCGGTGTTTCCGTTGAGGATTACAGAAAATACGAATTGGGCGAAAGTGATTTCAGCTTTACCTTTATTTTTAAGTGCGCCGAGCGTTTCGGTATCGACCCGACAGACCTCATCAAGGGTGTCAGCCCGACACTTTCCACTTACACGGTTTCCCGCCGCGGTGAAGGTCTGCCGATCACACGCCGCCACGGTTTCAAATACCTGAACCTTGCACCGCTTTTTAAGCAGAAGACTGCAGAGCCGTTCTACGTTACGATGCCGTACAATGAAGCGGAACAGAATGTAGCGATCAAGCTTTCCACCCATCAGGGTCAGGAAATGGACATCATCGTCAAGGGCAAAATGCGCATTCAGGTGGGCTCTCATGTGGAAGAGCTCGAAGCCGGTGATACCATTTATTACAACAGCGGTACGCCGCACGGCATGATCGCCATCGGCGGCGAAGAGTGCGAGTTTTATGCGATCGTTATGCGTCCGGGTGAAGAACTCGCACCGGAGAAGGACCGTTTCGAAGGTATCGTTAAGGCAAAGCTTGCACGCAGCGAACGTGAAAATGTTTCGAGCCCGTTCATTCAGACGAAGCTTGATGAGAACGGCATTTTGAAATCTATTGATTTCACGAATGAAGAAAAATTCAACTTCGCATTTGATATTGTCGATAAAATCGCTGAGAAGACACCGGATAAACTGGCAATGCTTCATCTTACCCGTGACCATGTTGAGCGCCGGTTCACATTCGATGATATGAAGCGTATGTCCAACAAAACCGCAAACTATTTTGCTTCGCTCGGCATTCAAAAGGGCGACCGCGTTATGCTCGTTCTGAAGCGCCACTACCAGTTCTGGTTCTCCATTCTCGCGCTGCATAAGCTCGGCGCTATCGTTATCCCCGCAACGAATCTTCTTATGGAGCACGATTTTGACTACCGCTTCAAAGCTGCCGGCGTAAAGGCAATTGTCTGCACGGCGGACGGTCAGGTCGCCGACGAAGCAAAGCGCGCAGCCGAAAAATGCGGTGTGGATATTCTGATGATGGCAAACGGCACCCGCGAAGGCTGGCTCGATTTCGATGCAGGCATCGCAGAGCAGAGCGATGTTTTCGAACGCACAGCGGATACCGCCTGCGGCAGGGACCCG
>JAZNMV010000080.1:0-10103 GCA_045579885.1 Acutalibacteraceae bacterium
TCACCGTAACGGCTGATGATCTCTGCCAGCTGCTGCCAGGACAGTGTATTTACAAGATCCGCTGCAGACGTACCGCTCTTGCTCATACGCATATCAAGCGGTGCATCGGCATGATAGGAGAACCCGCGTTCAGCCGCATCCAGCTGATACGACGACACACCGATATCCAACAAAACGCCGTCCACAGCCGTAATGTTATTCTCGGCTGCAAGACGCGCCATTTCGGAAAAGTTTCCCTTGGCGATCACGGAACCCGGATATTTTGAAAGCCGTTCGGTTACAACTGCGATCGCATCGGGATCCTGATCTATGGAAAGCAATGTACCGGTCGTCAGTCTCTCAAGAATCGCACTTGAATGACCGCCGCCTCCCGCTGTTCCGTCTATGTATATTCCTTCCGGATCAATGTTCAAAGAATCAATTGTCTCTTCAAACAAAACCGGCTTATGGTTGAATACAATCTCCATACTCAAATCTGAAGCGCCGCCATATCGGACTCGATATCCGCGCTGCTCATCTCTTCATTATACTTCATCCAGCGTTCGGTATCCCAGATCTCCGCTGTGAGGCCCGTACCGATCACCGTAACATCTTTTGTGAGTCCGGCATGTGCACGAAGCACCGGGCTGATCAAAACTCTGCCCTGCTTATCGCAGGTGACCTGTTCGGTCGAAGCAAATACAAAACGGCGAATGTTTTTCGCCTGCGCCTCGGAGCAAGCGTTGATACGCTCTACACGGGAAAGCCATTGGGCTTCGGAATACAGCGTCAGACAGCCATCCAAACCTTTGGAAACATAGAAAGTCTCGCCGAGCTCTTCGCGATACTTGGACGGGATCGTTACACGGCCCTTAGCGTCCATATTATGCCTGTATTCACCCATCAGCATGATCGGCAGCCCTTCCTTTCTCTTAGTTTGCCACTTAGCGCCACATTTTGCCACATATATCTTTATTATAAGCGATTAGGCAGGCAAAATCAACCCGAAATTCTATTTCTGTACACCTTGTGAGATTTCACGTAAAGGAAAGACCGAACTTTGTAACCGACATAACTATAGTGCCGATTTAAGAATAGTATACACTATATGTGGGGCAACGTCAAGGAATTAGTTACAAAATTGCAACTAATCTTTACAAAAGATTTACAAAGGTTTTGTGCAGAAATCCCACAGATTTCCTTTGTTTTCCAAAAACAAATATCTTTTGCAAATCGCGTAAAGGTTACAATCTATCAATCGGAAACAAAAAAGACGGAGACAGCTTCCTTTCGGAAGTGTTTCCGTCTTAATTTATTTCTTACTGCTGGGTCTGCTGTGTGGACTTAATGGACTGACGGGTCTTTCTAAGCTCTGCCAGTGCTGTAGCCATGGTATCATCCGCGCGACGCATGATGTCCTCTACATAGTCGTTGGATGCCTGACGCATTTCACGGAACTTGACCTGTGCCTGTGCCATGATGTCATTTGCTCTTGCCTGTGCCTGACGAACAACCTCTTCCTGGCTAACAAGTGTTTTCGCTTTGTCCTCAGCTACACGAACAATAGTCTCTGCTTCGCGCTGTGCTTCGCTGATGATCTGTGCACGATCTGCTACGATCGCCTTAGCCTTGCGAACCTCAGCCGGAATTGCCTCACGGATCTCATCGAGGATCTGCTTTGCTTCTTCGATATCCACAAAGGATTTTCCGCCCATAAGCGGCAGGGACCAGCCCTTTTCAAGTACGTCGTACAGTTCGTCAATCAAATCTTCTACTGCTGCCTGATTTGTGCTCATTGGATTTTCCATTCCTTTCTTATTCGGCCGTGCGCTCAATCACGCGGTGTGCGGCATAATCTTTCATTGATTCTGTCGAGCAGGCTTTCCGGAATAAAGTGCGAAATATCTCCGCCGAAACCGGCAATCTGCTTGACCATACTGGAGCTGAGGAACATGTTTTCCATGCTTGTGGGCAGGAACATGGTCTCCACCTCCGGATTCAGCTTTTTATTGGTAAGCGCCATCTGGAATTCGTATTCGAAATCCGTCATCGCGCGAAGTCCCTTAACAATCGCGACCGCCTGCTTCTCCTTCGCATAATCCGCAAGCAGACCTTTTACGCAGTCCACTTCCACATTCATACCCTCTGTGGCAATGCGCAGCATTTCCATACGCTCTTCCACAGTGAAGCTTGCACGCTTGTCCGGGTTGACCGGCACAGCAACGATCACTTTATCAAAAATTTTACACGCACGGGTTATGATATCCATATGGCCCAGCGTGACCGGGTCAAAACTACCCGGGCAAATAGCAATTCTCATGAATTACGCACCATCCCAACTCTCACACCATGCTCTCATGTCGGTAAGAGGTAAGCAGAATCTTTCCGTAGCGGTAATCCTTCACCCGAACAAACTCACCGGCTTTTTCTGGTAAAGGTTCATCTGTGGGATGCTCGCAAATCACGATGCCGCCGCGATTCATGTGCGAAACAACAGCCAAAAGTGCCTTTTCCAAAACACCCGTACGGTACGGCGGATCCAGAAAAGCAATATCAAACTGCTCTTTGGTACGCATCAGATACGCATTGAAGTCCGAATGGACAACAGTGGCTTTAAGGGAAAAATCCGTAGTACGTATATTTTCCTCAACGACCGCACAGGAAGCTTTTGCGCTGTCTACAAAAACGGCACGCTCTGCACCGCGGCTGAGCGCTTCCAGACCGATCTGACCGGAACCGGCAAACAGATCGAGAAACATTCTGCCCTCAATATCAAACTGCAGGATGTTGAAAAGCGACTCTTTGATATGGTCCGATGTCGGACGCACAGCGTTGCCTTCCAGTGTCTTCAGCTTTTTACCCCGGCGGGATCCGGTTATAATACGCATATTGAACACACCTTCCTACACAATTTGACAGTATAAATTATCCCATTAAACACTGCGGATGTCAACCGCTTTTTACGGGTAAAAACAGGGAAATCGCCTCAAAAACCCGATGATTATTCGTTTATTTTGACCTCATCCGGATGAAAATACGCGTATACAGCCTCAGCTGCGGGTGCATTCATTCCCGGTGCCTCTGTGAGCATTTCCCGTGTTGCTTCACTCACAGCCCGAACCGTGCGGAAATGTTTCATCAGTGCACGGGCACGCGTTTCTCCGATTCCCGGAATGGAAGTCAGTGTTGTTGAAACAGACGATTTCTTTCTCTGCTGTCGGTGAAAACCGATCGCAAACCGATGTACCTCGTCCTGTATCGTAGAAACAAGCGTAAACGCCGAGCGATTCGAATTGATCGCGATCTCGGCACCTTCCTCCGTGATCGCGCGAGTGCGGTGCTTGTCATCCTTGACCATACCGTAAACCGGCACATCGATACCCATTTCGCAGAGAAGCGGACGAACAGCCGCTACATGGCCTTTGCCGCCGTCAAGCAGAATGAGATCCGGCAGACGGCCGAAGCCCTCTTCTGTCTCTGCATTCTTGTACTCCGTAAACCTACGGTAAATAACTTCTCGCATGCTGCCGTAGTCATCCTGTCCCACAACGGACCGGATCTTAAACTTGCGGTATGCACTTTTCAGCGGGCGACCGTTCTGAAACACGATCATACCGGCAACATTTTCTTCGCCCGCCAAATTCGAAATATCATACGATTCTATATATTCAGGAGTCTTTTTAAGATTCAGCAGCTCACGAAGCTCATCGAGCGCAGAAGTCTCACGACCGGTGGAGCGTCCCGTAGCCTGTGCCAATGCCTCAGCAGCATTCGTTCTGCACATATCGACAAGATGCTTCTGGTCGCCTTTCTGCGGAACATGAATGTGCACGCGCCGCCCGGCTTTCTGCGTAAGCCACTGTTCAATAACTTCACTGTCGTTCGCGGTGCCGTCCAGTGTTACAACCGGCGGGATCTTATCGCGAATGGCATAATACTGCGTCAAAAATTCGCTGCGGATCTGTTCCGGTTCATCATCCGCATTCAGAATAAAGGATTCCCGGTCGTACAGTCTGCCGCCCGAGAAGCGGAACACCTGCACACTCACTTTATTATCTCCGAGTACAAGTGCCAGAACATCCTGCTCCGGAACGCGGCTCGCAACAACCTTCTGCTTTTCTTTCAGCTTATTTATAGCCGCGATACGGTCGCGTATACGTGCGGCAAGCTCAAAATCGAGATTTTCCGCCGCTTCGTTCATTTTTTCCGTGAGAGTACGCACAGAATCGCTCGTGCCGCCACGAATAAAATCGAGCGCTTCCTGTACGGCTTCCTGATATTCCGCGGCACTGATACGCCCGCGGCACGGTGCACAGCACTGCTTGATATAGTAATTCAGGCACGGTCTGCCTTTTCCGAAATCCTGCGGAAATTTTCTGCTGCAATCGGGCAAACGAAATATTTTTCTCGCTTCCTCCACTGTATCTTTGATCGTCCATGCGGAAAGATACGGACCGATATATTTTGCGCCGTCATCGAGCACCTGCTTCGTTTCCGAAATACGCGGCCACTCGCCCGAAGTTACTTTAATATAGCTATAACCCTTGTCATCTTTCAGAAGGATGTTATACTTCGGCTGGTGCTGCTTGATGAGGCTGCTTTCCAAAACCAGCGCCTCAAACTCGCTGTCGGTGAGAATATACTCAAAATACTCCACATTCGACACCATACGCCGAACTTTTTCATCATGGTTTTTATCCGAGCCGAAATATTGGCTGACACGGTTTTTAAGCGCTTTGGCTTTACCGATATAAATGATCGTATCATCCTTATCGTGCATAATGTACACACCCGGATGCAGCGGCAGCTTCATCGCCTTTTTCCTCAGCTCTCGAATATGCGCTTTCTTCTCTTCCGTCAAAAAAACCACGACCTCAACTCCTTTTCTGAAAAATAAAAGAAACGCCTACCGGATCGCTCCGATAGGCGCTGTCTGACAGAATTGATTATTCAGCAAAGCCGGATTCAACAAGCGCTACCAGGCTGTCAACAGCTTCCTGCTCATCGGAACCGTCAGCAATGATGTCGATCTCAGTGCCGCCGACAATGCCGAGGGACAGAACGCCGAGAAGGCTCTTAGCGTTAACGCGGCGCTCTTCCTTCTCCACCCAAATGGAAGACTTAAACTCATTTGCCTTCTGAATGAAGAATGTAGCCGGTCTAGCGTGGAGACCTACCTGATTCTGCACCATAACTTTCTTAACACACATGTAATTCACTCTCCTGTAATAATCAGTGATATCTGGATTTTCAGAATAAAAAATGAAAGTAGATAAAACTTCCTGCGTACTATTATAGCATAATTTGTCAAGCCGTCAAGCAAAACCACTATTTTTTGGATACATGCCCTTTGCTTACGCTTTTTCAGGCGGTTCGCTTTGTGCACTTCATCTAAATTGTTGAAAACATTTCGTAGTATTCTTCTTGTTGGACGCTTATTTTTGCTCCAACAGACGGCGATCTTCCTTCGTCAGCTGTACCTTTTCGAAAAGGTCCGGACGCATTTTGCGTGTCACTTTCAGAGATTCCGCACGGCGCCATTTGCGCACATTGTCGTGATGTCCGCTCAACAGCACATCGGGCACTTTTCGGCCGCGCCAGTTAGCGGGACGGGTATACTGCGGATATTCCAAAAGACCGTCGAAATGACTTTCCTCCTCAAAGCAGACATCCTCGGAAAGTACACCGGGCAGCATACGGGAAACAGCATCCGTAAGGATCACTGCAGGCAATTCGCCGCCGGTCAGAACAAAATCACCGATGGATACCTCTTCTACATCGTATTCCTCCAGCACGCGGGAATCCACACCTTCGTAGTGGCCGCACAGAATGATAAGGCTCTCGTGTTTTGCAAGTTCCTTGACCATCTCCTGATTCAGCACGCGGCCGCGCGGAGACATATACAGAATATGCGGCTTCACACCCGTATGTTCAACGACAGAATCAAACGCTTTCGCAATGGGATCCGCCATAAGCAGCATACCCTTACCGCCGCCGAAAGTGCAATCGTCCACGCGCTTATGCACGCCTTCACCGTGTGTTCTCAGCTGGTGACAGCACACCTGAAGATGACCGCGGGCACGGGCACGTCCGATAATACTTTCTTTCAAAAGATTTTCGCACATTTCGGGAAACAGAGTCACGATATCAATCCGCATCGTAATTTTCCTCCGTCACTGCCGTATTTTCAATTATTTCCCCTTCATCATTGAATATACCGGGAATTGGGCGTACAAGCAGCTTACCGGCTTCGATATCCGTCTTTGCGATCATGGCATCCACAGCCGGGAAAAGAAACTCCTCGCCCTTTTCATTCACGATACGGTAAACGTTATTCGCACCGGTCGGAAATACCTCACGCAGCACACCGTATACTCTGCCGGTATCGTCATCTTCAACGGAAAGACCGATCAGATCCTCAATAAAATAGCGGTTCTTCGGCAAACGCACATCTTTACGGTTCAAATACAGTATCTTGCCGCGGTAGAGGTCGGCTTCCGTTGCACTGTTCACGCTCTCAAGCTTGATTAAGAGCTGCGATTTGTGCACGCGCGAAGCGGTTAATCCGGCATCTTTTCTGCCTTCATCGAAGTACAGATGCTTGATCTTTTTCAGAAATTCCGCAGAGTCGCACCACGGCTCCACGCGCATTTCACCGCGCACACCGTGTGTACCGACGATTCTGCCGGCTTCCAAAAACTGCTTTACCATATACTCACCATTTTCCTTTCAGCAATAAAGCAAAAGGGCGTACGGATCTCGTACGCCCTCAGGATCAGTCGATCTCTACGATGACCTTTTCATTGCTCCTTGTAGCAGCGGCACGCATAACGACACGGATCGCCTTAGCGATACGTCCCTGCTTGCCGATGACACGGCCCATATCCTCCTCGGAAACGTGGAGATGATAGACCACAGAGCCGTCGTCCTTGGGCTCGTCCATGGTTACCGAAACCTCGTCCGGCTTTTCAACGAGACCCTGCGCAATAATTTTCAGAAGTTCCTGCATTTTTGATCTTTTTCCTTTCTCAAAGAGCGAACGGAATCAAATCAGATAACGCCGTGCTTCTTGAACAGTGCCTTAACAGTATCGGTCGGCTGTGCGCCCTTTTCCATCCAAGCCTTAGCCTTCTCCGGATCAACCTTTACAACGCTGGGCTCTTCCATCGGATTGTAGTAGCCGATTTCCTCGATGAAACGGCCGTCTCTCGGATAACGGGAGTCAGCAACAACGATTCTGTAGAAAGGAGCCTTCTTTGCGCCCATTCTGCGAAGTCTGATCTTAACCATGATGAATTCCTCCAAAAAATATAAAAAATAAAAATTTTATCTATTAACCAACGAAATGTCGGCAATATTCGGTTGAAAATTTAGAACTGCGGGAAGTTGTTCATATCGAAGCCGCCCATGCCGCCCATACGGGAGAGCATTTTCTTGCCCTTTTTACCGCCGAACTGCTTCATAAGCTTCTGCATCTGCTTGAGCTGGTTGCAGAGACGGTTGACATCTTCCACTTTAAGTCCGCAGCCTGCTGCGATTCTGCGCTTACGGGAAGCTTGCAGCAGATCGGGATTCGCTCTCTCCTGCGGTGTCATGGAAAGAATGATCGCTTCGTTTCTGTCCATGATGCGGTCATCGATATCCATTTCATCCAGCTTTGCGCTATTCACACCGGGCAGCTTTGAGAGAATGCCCTTGATCGGACCCATCTTCTTGACCTGACGGAACTGCTCCAAAAGATCGTTGAAATCCATTTTATTCTGCAGCATACGCTCCGCTGTGCGGGCTGCTGCCTTTTCGTCGAGCTTACTCTGTGCATCCTCAATGAGAGAGAGCACGTCGCCCATGCCGAGGATTCGGCTTGCCATACGATCCGGGTGGAAAACCTCGAGATCGTCGAGCTTTTCGCCTGTACCGGCAAACTTAATGGGCTTACCGGTGATCGCCTTAACGGAGAGCGCCGCACCGCCGCGGGTATCGCCGTCGAGCTTTGTGAGAATAACACCGGAAATATCAAGCAGATCATCAAAGGTCTTTGCCACATTAACGGCTTCCTGACCTGTCATCGCATCGACAACAAGCAGAATATCCGTCGGGTTAACGGCTTCCTTGATGTTCTTGAGCTCATCCATCAGCACTTCATCGATCTGCAGTCGGCCTGCGGTATCGATGAGCACATAATCGTGACCGTAATCGCGTGCATGACGGATCGCAGCCTGTGCGATCTTCACCGGATTTTCCGTACCCATTTCAAAAACGGGTACGCCGGCCTGTTCACCGACGATCTGCAGCTGTTTGATAGCTGCCGGTCTGTAAATATCGCCTGCAACGAGCAGCGGACGGTTACCGCGGCTCTTCAGCATTTTTGCGAGCTTTGCACTGTGTGTGGTTTTACCTGCACCCTGCAGACCGCACATCATGATGATTGCCGGCGGATGTGCCGGCTGCTTCAGCTTTTCCTCACTGCCGCCCATCAGCGTGGTCAGCTCGTCGTTAACGATCTTAATGACCATCTGTGCCGGCGTGAGGCTTTCCATAACGGATTCACCGACGGCACGGTCTGTAACGCGCTTTGTGAAGTCCTTCGCAACTTTATAGTTTACGTCCGCCTCCAGAAGTGCCAGACGCACTTCGCGCATCGCTTCCTTTACATCCGCCTCGGAAAGCTTACCTTTGTTCTTCAGTTTTTTAAACGCATTACCGAGCTTATCGGCAAGACCTTCAAACGCCATGTGTCCGTCCTTCTCCGCCTGAGCGGTACTCAGTCTACCAGTTTTTCTGCGGAACGCAGGATCGCTTCCACGTGCTCATGGATGACCTCGTTGCCGCCGTTTTTTTCATTTTCGGCTTCGATCTGCAGCGCACGGTCACAGATGACAGCCAGCTCTTCCTGAACCATGTGGAAGCGCTTCGCAAGGCCCAGACGCTCTTCCATTTCGATGAGCTGCTGCTCCGCACGCTTGATCGCATCGCGAACACCCTGCCTTGTAATTCCCTTCTCCTCGGCGATCTCCGCCAGAGAAAGGTCCTCATTATAATAACATTCAACCACTTCGCGCTGCTTATCCGTGAGCATGTCACCGTAGAAGTCAAGCAGGAAGGTAATGTGCAGATCCTTTGCCATAATGACCATCCTTTTCAGGGCAATGCCGTTCTGCTTCGCCCTCCGTCTGTAAAGCTTTTTTCTTTACAGCTCCTGTATTCTACCATAACCGGCACCGGTTGTCAATAGAAAAAGGCACAAAAAAGACCACAATATGCAAGTCCCGAAAACGCATATTGTGGTCAAAAACACAACAAAATTCCGTTTACTTTTTCTCTTCCATACCCATAAGAATTTCTGTCTGCATCCGTGCATAACAGTGCATTTCCGTTTGGTTTTCAAGCCACAAACAGACGAGTTCCTTTGCAAGCCAAATCAATATATCCAGCACGACCGCCGGAATGACGATGACCGCGAAGATCAGCAGATCACTCGCTGCGACCAGAACACCGGTGACGATTGCCCCAAACAGAATAACGCCCATAACAATAAGAGATACTTTGTTGACGGTTTCCGCGAAAGACATGAGACGCATCTCCATTGGATCATTCGCAACCAATTCTTTCTTATCCATAAATGCACCTCCAAATACAATATTACTATACATATTTTACCTTGGTTTTCCTTTCAAGTCAATTTGCATAGCCATAAAACCATCAATTTGTGCCCGTCCGCTTTACAAAGTATCGGGTGCGTGCTATATTTATTTGTATGCAGCGAAAAATACAGTTTTTCCTGCTATTTTGTACTATGGAGAGGAATAAAAAATGATCTATTTTAACTGTGACTACACCGAAGGCTGCCATCCGAAGATTCTGGACCGCCTTGTTGAGACCAATATGATGCAGACCGTCGGCTACGCTGAGGACGAGATCTGCGATTCCGCGCGCCGCAAGATCCGTGAAGCCTGCGGGCGCGACGACATTGATGTACATTTTCTCGTCGGCGGCACACAGGCAAACGCTACCGTTATCGCTTCCATTCTTCGCCCGCATCAGGGTGCGCTGAGCGCAGAGACCGGCCATATTCATGTACACGAGACCGGTGCCGTTGAAGCAAGTCGGAGGCCAAGCGGTCTTAG
>JAZNMV010000081.1:0-3283 GCA_045579885.1 Acutalibacteraceae bacterium
TACTCTGCCGGATGATTATAAGGAGGAATCTAAAATGACAGAACTGAAAAAAACGGGACAGAAATCCGATGCACGCATGGATATTCGTTATGTCTATCTGCCGCCGATGACTGTGGCAGCTGCGCAGTATACCGGACCGAACCCGGAGGATGTCAGCGGTAAAATGATCGACGATTTTGTTCGGGAAAACGAACTCGAAAAGAGGATGCCCGGTCTTCGTGTACTCGGTTTTAATAATCCAAGTCCGGAAAAACCGGAGGATACATACGGGTATGAGTTCTGGGTGACCGTTCCTGAAGATATTGAAGTGGCGGCACCGCTCGTTAAGAAGCATTTTGCCGGCGGTCTCTATGCGGCACATTCCATTAAAATGGGTGATTTTCATGAGTGGGGCAGCTTCATGGAGCGCATGCAGAACGATCCGCAGTATGAAATCCAGTGGCGTGAGCCGTTTGGTATGGGCGGCTGTATGGAGGAGCATCTCAATGCGCAGATGTATTTTGAAAAAGAGGAGAAGAGCCGAGAGTTCATCCAACTCGACCTGCTGATCCCGATCAAAGAAAAGTGAGTGAGGTATATTTATGGAAAAAACAGCCGGTCAGATTCAAAAGGAAAGAACTAAAGAACTCGAAGACAAGGCGAATGCGCTGCTTCTGAAATGTGACACCGCAGCCTTAACCTCGGTCAATGAGAAAGGATATCCGCGTACCTGTGTGCTATCCATAGCAAAAAAGGATGGGTTTTCGGATCTGTACTTTGTGACCTCTAAGCGCTCACCCATAAGCGGAAAAGCCGTACATTTTGAGAGTAATCCCAAGGCCAGTGTGTGCTACTATCTTGGCGGTGACAGTGTTACCCTGATCGGTAATGTGGAGTTTATCGAAGACCGTGCTGTACAAGAGGCGGTGTGGAATGAAACGGACAGACGGTTCTTTAAGAAAGGCGTTGATGACCCGAAATTCAGACTTCTTCACTTCCATACGGTCGAAGCGACCTTTTGGATCGAGGGTAAATTCAGAACCTGCAGATACAAATAAGTCGAAATAACGAAAATACAGCATTCAGCCGCAGAAAGCGTTTTTCTGCGGCTGTTTTTTTCACAAAAATCCGCATAAACACTAAAAAATATTGACAAGTGATGCGGAAGTCACTATAATAGATAAGACTGGCACAAAGTCTTACCTACTTTAGAATTTTTGACACAAAGGTGGTTATTTCATAATGGCAGAAAAAATTTTCTACGTGACCCAGGAAGGTCTTGATGCACTTGAGAAAGAGCTCAACGATCTGAAGGTCAACGGCAGAAGAGAAGTCGCAGATAAAATTAAGGTTGCACTTTCTTATGGTGACCTTTCCGAAAACAGTGAATACGACGAAGCTAAGAACGACCAGGCGATCCTCGAAGCCAGAATCGCGGATCTGGAAGTTATGCTCAGCAACGCACAGGTTATCGAGAGAAACGAGATGGAAACAGGTGTTGTTCACATCGGTTCCGAGATCGAGGTTTCCATGAAGCGTGCTGGCGGTGCAGAGAGCACCCGTAAGTTCAGCATCGTCGGTTCCAATGAGGCGAATCCGCGCGAAGGCAGAATTTCCGATGAATCCGCTGTAGGCAAGGCACTGATCGGTAAGCAGATCGGTGAACATGTCGAAGTGGAAACACCGGCCGGCATCACAGAGTATGTGATCCTCTCCGTGTCTTAATTGATTGACCGGGCGGCGCGGAGCTTCATCCGCACCGCCTTGTTTTTATTCAGGAAATGAAAGGATATGTTGCAAATGGCAGAGAACAATGCAGCAGTTCAGTCTCAGGCTGAACTTAACGAGATCCTCCGCATTCGCCGCGACAAGCTCACACAGCTGCAGGCAGAAGGCAAGGACCCGTTCCAGATCACGAAGTTCGACGTTACACACCACAGTGCAGAAGTAAGAAACAATTTCGAAGCACTGGAAGGCAAACAGGTCACGGTTGCAGGCCGCATGATGAGCAAACGCGTCATGGGTAAGGCATCTTTCTGCAATGTGCAGGACCTCGAGGGCGGCATTCAGTCCTATGTTGCCCGCGATGCGATCGGTGAAGATGAATATAAAGATTTCAAGAAGCTCGATATCGGCGATATCATCGGTGTAACCGGTGAAGTTTTCCGTACAAAGACCGGCGAGATCTCCATTAAGGCTGAGAAGGTCACACTGCTTTCCAAGAGCCTGCAGATCCTCCCGGAAAAGTACCACGGTCTTACAAATACCGATATGCGTTACCGTCAGCGCTATGTTGACCTTGTTATGAACCAGGATGTCAAGGAGACTTTCATTAAGCGTTCTAAGATCATCGCTGCGATCCGCCGTTTCCTCGACGGCGAGAAGTTCATGGAAGTAGAAACACCGATGCTCGTTTCCAACGCAGGCGGTGCAGCTGCCCGTCCGTTCGAGACACACTACAATGCGCTCGATGAGGATGTTAAGCTCCGTATTTCCCTCGAACTTTACCTCAAGAGACTCATCGTAGGCGGCCTCGAGCGCGTTTACGAGATCGGCCGTGTATTCCGCAACGAGGGTGTTGATACCCGTCACAATCCGGAATTCACACTGATGGAGCTCTATCAGGCATATACCGACTACTACGGCATGATGGATCTCACAGAGAATATGTTCCGTTATGTTGCTAAGGAAGTTTGCGGCAGCGCGGTTGTACCGTACGGCGACGTCATGATCGACATGGAGAAGCCGTTTGCTCGTCTGACCGTTCTGGATGCTGTTAAGCAGTATGCAGGTGTAGACTTCAACGAGATCCACACACTCGAAGAAGCAAGAGCCGTAGCTGATGAGAAGGGCGTGCATTATGAGCCGCGCCATGCAAAGGGCGATATTCTCAACCTCTTCTTCGAAGAGTTTGTTGAGGAACATCTTATTCAGCCGACCTTCGTTATGGATCATCCTGTCGAGATCTCTCCGCTTACAAAGAGAAAGCCGGAGAATCCGGACTATGTTGAGCGTTTCGAGCTCTTCATCACAGGCCGTGAATTCTGTAACGCTTATTCTGAGCTGAACGACCCGATCGATCAGCGTGAGCGTTTCAAGGCACAGGAGGCTCTCCTTGCACAGGGCGACGACGAAGCAAACACCACTGATGAAGATTTCATGTATGCACTTGAGCTCGGTATGCCGCCCACCGGTGGTATCGGTTACGGTATCGACAGACTCGTTATGCTGCTCACAAACTCCCCGGCTATCCGCGATGTTCTCCTGTTCCCCACAATGAAGTCCATCGACGGCAACAAGAAGT
>JAZNMV010000082.1:0-16625 GCA_045579885.1 Acutalibacteraceae bacterium
CACCGATAGCAACGCATTCGTCCGGGTTGATGCCCTTAAACGGCTCCTTGCCAATGAGCTGCTTAACAGCTTCCTGAACAGCCGGAATTCTGGAAGAACCGCCAACCATGAGAACCTTATCGATCTCGCCGATTGCAAGACCGGAGTCGCTGAGCGCACGGCGAACCGGACCCATTGTTGCTTCAACGAGGTCTGCAGTCAGCTCATTGAACTTTGCTCTTGTAAGTGTAAGGTCGAGGTGCTTCGGGCCTGTTGCATCAGCAGTGATGAACGGGAGGTTAATGGAAGCACTTGTCATACCGGAAAGCTCGATCTTTGCCTTTTCTGCAGCTTCCTTAATACGCTGCATAGCCATCTTATCGCCGGACAGGTCAATGCCATCGGACATCTTAAAGCTGGAAACGATCCAGTCCATTACGCGATTATCAAAGTCGTCGCCGCCGAGACGGTTGTTACCTGCTGTTGCGAGAACTTCCTGAACGCCGTCGCCCATCTCGATGATGGAAACGTCGAATGTACCGCCGCCGAGGTCGTAAACCATAACCTTCTGGTCGTCTTCCTTATCAATGCCATAGGAAAGAGCAGCAGCTGTCGGCTCGTTGATGATACGCTTTACATCGAGACCTGCAATACGGCCTGCGTCCTTTGTTGCCTGACGCTGTGCGTCTGTAAAGTATGCCGGAACAGTGATAACTGCGCTTGTAACAGCCTCGCCGAGGTAAGCTTCGGCATCTGCCTTCAGCTTCTGCAGAGTCATTGCGCTGATTTCCTGCGGTGTGTAATTCTTACCGTCTACGGTAACCTTGTAGTCAGAACCCATTTCTCTCTTGATGGAAGCGATGGTTCTGTCCGGGTTTGTGATAGCCTGACGCTTTGCAACCTGACCGACCATACGCTCACCGGTCTTGGAGAACGCTACAACGGACGGTGTGGTTCTTGCGCCTTCTGCGTTTGCGATAACGACCGGCTCACCGCCTTCGATGACCGCTACACAGGAGTTTGTAGTACCAAGGTCAATACCAATTGTCTTTGCCATAATTTATTCCTTCCTTTCATGCAGCCGCGCGGCCGCATCATGTCTGCGTTTTAAACCGCAGGGATTTGAATTGTTGATTAATTTACTTTCTAAACTCCGCGTTCAGGTTAAACCCTCCTGCGAGTAATAGGCCACAAATTGAAATTCTGTTTTAATTCGCCACTTGAACCATAGCGTAACGAATCACCTTATCGCCGAGCATGTATCCCTTCTGGAACACGGCGGAGATCACATTTTCTCCGAGGTCTTCACTGTCAATATGAGAAACTGCATTATGGAGATTCGGGTCGAATGCTTCGCCGACTGCGCCAATCTCATGGATGTTCAGCTTTTCAAAGGAAGCTTTGAACTGATTCGAGATCATTTCAACACCCTTCTTCATATCTTCAGCGGAAGCGTTCTCCTGTGCCAGTGCACGATCCATATTATCTGCAACCGGCAGGATCGCATTGATCACATCTGCAACTGCGTTATTGTACACACCTGTCTTCTCCGCTGCGGAGCGCTTACGGAAGTTATCGTACTCAGCCAGAACACGCAAATACTGCTGCTTATGGCTTTCGAACTCCGCCTGCAGACGGTCGTAATCTTCTTTCGCGACCTTCTCCTTCTTCTTTTTCTTCTCTGCCTTTTCCTCTGCCTTTGTTTCCTCGGCATTGGCTGCGGCTTCGTTTACCGCTGTTTCCTCTTCGGAACAGCGCTTTGTCTCCTCTGCCACAAGGACACTCCTTTCTATTCTTCACGCATGATGCCGGTCAGCATTTCGCCGACCTGCTCTGCAATGTATGCGGTTTGTGCTGCCACATGGGCATAATCCATACGCATCGGGCCGATCACCGCTACGGCACCGGCGTTTCTGCCGCCCACGCTGTAACGGGAAGATATGACCGTTGAACCCCAAAGCGCTTCGCTTTCGTTTTCCGGTCCGATCCGGATCTGCGTACTGTTTCGTTTATCTTCCAGCATTGCGCAAACAGCTTCGGGCTTTTCTACAAGATCCATCATTCTTCGGACACCGGAAAGCTGATATTCGGGGTAGTAAAGCAGATTCATCTGCCCACTCAAAGAAACCTCCGTATGAAGTGTTTCCTGAGCAACCTCCAGAAGCGCCGCCAAAGCCGGTGACATCAGAATTGCCAAATCATTGAACGAAATCGCAAGACTTTGAATAAACGCCCGGTTGATCTCATCGACTCTTCTGCCCGTAACTCTTTCGTTGATTACACGGAAGAAGATGCGCATGATCTCATTTGAAAGATCGAAGTCACAATGAAAAACTTTATTCTTCATTGTACCCGCACTGCTCATCAGGATCAGCATTGCAGTACGGCGGCTGGTCTGAACAAACTGAACCGCTTTGATCTTAGCACCCACGCCGCTCGGCGAAGTGCTCACCGCAAGGTAACGAGACGAGATAGCCAGTGTATCGGCTGCGCCCTGCAGCAAACGCTCCGGGTCGAATGCACTCTTCATAAGCATGCTGTCGAGTAAATAGCGCTCGGCATCGGAGAGTGCTTTCGGCACCATGAGACTGTTTACATACTCGCGATAACCACGTGCCGACGGGATACGTCCGGCCGATGTATGCGGCTGTTCCAGAAGCCCAAGCTCCGTTAAATCCGCCATTTCGTTACGAACAGTGGCGGAAGAAGCACCAACAAGCTCACTTATGGACTTAGAACCAATGGGTTCACCCGTTCGGATATAGCCGTTTACGATCGAGGCAAGTATATTCTGTTTCCGTTTTGTCAGTTCCATACTTCACCTCTTTATGTTTTAGCACTCTTATCTATCGAGTGCTAACCCTTGACTATACTATACTTCAAAGGTCAGGAAATGTCAATATCCAATTTGGAAATACTTGTAAACACTTTGTGAACCGCCGGAAAAGAAAACGCCACCGGCGGCTTGCCGATGGCGAATATTTCAAATATCTTCAGACAAACGATAAACTATTCTATATTATGCATCAGAACTCATATTTTGTTCCGTTGCTGAACAAAATCCCATCTGTTAACTTGATTTTCAGAATGACCGTATTCGGATCATCTTCATTCGTATGCCCATTATCATACCAGGCTGCAAAAGCATTTCTTAACATGCCGGCGATTTTCTTATTATCCTCACTCTTTATATGGCCAAGATTCTCTGCGGCTGCATGTCCGGAAAACCAATCGCCACTGATTGCAACGGATGGATTACTTTTTATGTGCTCCATCTTTTTAGATAATGCATACGTTATTGTATAAAAGCTGTCCTTAATGAAAACCGCATTGATCGTTCTGACCCACGGTGTCCCTTCTGCATCAACAGTTGCCAACGCCATTAAGGAGTCTTTACCGAATCTTTCATTTAATATTTCAATATACTTCTCCACAGAATCACCCTCAAAAAGCACAATTTATTGGATTTATGGTACCATAAATCCGCTGATATTTCAACAAAACTAAACCGCGCAAAATATCCTGCGTGTAAATAAAGAAAACCACTTCTTACGAAGTGGTTTTTCATGGAGCGGACGACGAGGCTCGAACTCGCTACCTCCACCTTGGCAAGGTGGCGCTCTACCAGATGAGCTACGTCCGCATATTTTATTGCTGCCCCGCTTGGAACGTTGACTATTATATCTCATAGCTATCTGTTTGTCAATACTATTTTTTAAAAAATTTGAAATTTATCCTCTCCTTGTTGCATGCTATGTCGAAATCCGTTATAATATAGAAAGAAAGCTCGACATCTTTTGAGACAGAAAAACCTTTTTCAACCGTCTCAAATATTCTATAGAAAGGACTTTTCACATGAATTGTAGATTTTGTGAACAACCGCTGCTTCCTACGCAAAATCGCTGCCCCCGCTGCGGCCGTACTGCAGACATCCCCCGCGGTGATCATACCTTTCGCTTTTCACGGAAAGACCGGGAAAATCATCACGTGATGGCTGCTTTGTCCTACCTTAGCTTTTTAGTACTGCTGCCCATTCTTTTCGCGCGCCGCTCTCCGTATGTTCGTTTCCACGCAAACCAAGGGCTCACTCTTTTTATCTTTTCAACGGGCTATTCCCTGGTTACCCGCCTGTTCATCCTCTTCCTTGACCTGCTTTTCGGCGGCGTTTATGCTGCTATTCCGGCTACACTTTCCTCTGTTTTCAGCTTCGGAAGCATTATATTTTTCATTTTGATCGTCATCGGGATCAGCAATGCGGTAAAAGGACAAGCTAAAGACCTCCCCTTGATCGGACGCATTCGTTTTCTTGTATAATTTCGCAATCAGATTCATAGAAAGAAGCAAAACTTTGAGACCTCCCGGCTTCAAAGTTTTTTCTTGACAAATTGGTTTAACAGTGTTAAACTCAAACCGAGAGGTTTAATACAGATAAACCTGCATTTGAAAAAGAAGATTAAAAGCCACAGAAAAGGAGATGAACATTCATGGACAACAAACTCGGTGCTATGGAAATGCGATTCGCGGAGCTGATTTGGCAGAACGCACCTATTAACTCCGGAGAGCTCGTAAAGCTCTGCGAAAAAGAGCTGAGCTGGAAGAAATCCACCACCTACACCATGCTGCGTCGTCTGTGCCAGCGCGGTATCTTCCAAAATGAAGACAGTATCGTATCTGCTGTTATGACACGCGCGGATTTCGATGCACGCGAAAGCACAGACTTCGTTGAAGAAAAGTTCGACGGTTCTCTGCCGCGCTTTCTTGCCGCTTTCACAGCACGCAAGAAGCTTTCCGAGGCGGAGATCGATGCGCTGCAGAAGCTGATCGATAACAGCCGCCGCTGAGAAAGGAGGATCCTATGCTCTACTCATATTTTCCTGAATTTCTCAATATGAGTCTGACTGCCTCGGCAGTAATATTAGTTCTTGTGCTGCTTCGTCCGCTCCTGCGCAAAGCACCGCATGCAGTTTCTATGCTGCTTTGGGGTGTGGTACTGTTCCGCCTCATTTGCCCCTTCTCATTCTCTTCGAGTTTTGCATTGCTTCGAGGTGCACAGACGGTAAATAACCGGATCGAGTACCTTCCGGCAGGCCTGATCGAGGATACCGTACGTTTGGGCGAAAGCCATCCGGCTGCAATCGCAGCGGAAACCATCACCGAAGCTGCCTCCGGCACGCTTGGGCGTACCGATCTCGCGCAGCTCCTGCTTATCATCGGCACCTGGGGATGGATCATCGGCATTGCTGCCTTCCTGCTGTTCAATGCGATTTCTCTGTTCCGTCTGCATCGGCAGTGTATCGGTGCTGTAAAAGCCGAAAAAGATCTTTACCTTGCGGACTACATTGAAACGCCTTTCGTATTCGGCATTTTTAAGCCGCGCATCTATCTTCCGTCCACACTGACCGAATCGCAGCAAAAGCTTATCCTGCAGCACGAACGCACGCATATCGCAAGACTCGATCCTCTGTGGAAGCTCATTGCCTTTTTGGCGCTTATACTCCACTGGTTCAACCCTGTTGTTTGGCTTGGATTCCACTTGTTCGTGCGCGACATGGAAACCACCTGTGATGAGCGCGTTTTAAGTACATTAAGTGCGGATGAGCGTGCCGATTACGCAGAAACTTTGCTGTATATCTCCGCGGGCAAACGAACGGTCACCGTTTCCCCCGCCTTCGGCGAAGACAGTCCGAAAACACGTATCCAGCGCATATTGAAGTATAAAAAGCCGATCACGATCGTGTCTGTTTTGGCAGCAGTCTTTGCGGTCATTCTCGCCGTTATGCTTCTTGCCAACCCGAAAACAGAAACCGGACTTGCAGGCGAAGTCATCCCCGAATTTCCGGGTTCCGACTACAAATATTACGGCATTTCGGTCTGTTTTGATCCGGAACGTGATGAACAGTACGGCGACTCATCCTACGGCTATTACGGTGTCGGCGAAGAAGATACGCTGGGTATCGTGTACTTTTTAGAGAATATGTCGGTCGAAACGATCCCCGCAAGTGAAAGCCGTGCCGAAAACAAAGATAAATCGAACACTCTGTCACTCGGCAAAATGAACGGTGTTACAGACACAAATGTTCATTTCAACAGCGACTTTTCAGAAGTATGGATCGACAACCACGTTAAACCATCCTACACATATGCCGTGCAGGATCCTGATTCAGTTCGCGAGCTATTTACATTTCTCCTTACCGGACAATCGGAAAACATTCTTCTGAATGCCGCTTTTGAATCGCATCGTATAGCATCCACGGAGCAGTATACAACCGCGATATACTGCCCCGCTATGAAAGAAAATTCCGGCAGTATTAAAATAGGTACGATCCACGCCGGGTACCTCACCCATTATCTATACACTTCCGATTGGTCACGGATGCTTACGGTAAAAGAAAAGCTGCCGAGTCCCGAATCCGTTGAATTCATTCTGCGCGACGACTACCGCATACAGATTTGGAAAGAACCTCGCCGCGCAGTTATTCGGGACGGTGAAACAGAAACATGGTTCAGAACACCCGTAAATGCCTACTCCGGCGCAGTTGATCTTGCCATAAAGTATAGCCTTACTCCAGAAGAAGTCGAAGCCCTGATGCAGGAAGAAGGAGCAGAAAATGTTTCGTCGATGGCCTCTCCCACCGTCTCCCCAACTGCTGTGCCGACCATGTCTCCAACACCGGAACCGACTGCAACACCGAAACCGGAAAGTGAAACTTCTGTCGAATCGGAAACACACCCTGAACCGACACCTGATTCTCCACAAACTGAAAGCTCTTATGTGGAGACCGAACTCGAAAACACAGAGTCTTTAAAAGCTGTACCGACTATGTCTCCGACACCGGAACCGACAGCTACACCTGCTCCCGAAACCGAATCCGAATGAACCTTGTAAAGCCTCCTGTTCTGTGCTAAGATGAAATCATTAAAGATTCATCTTAGCACAGATACAGGAGGTTTCTATATGTTTTGGGAAGAACTGAATGTTAACGATTTTGCGGCATCCGTTGAAAAATGCAAAGGGGTCTGTGTTTTCCCCATCGGCTGTCTCGAAAAACACGGCAATCACTTGCCGCTCGGCACAGATATCTACATTGCTCGCGATATTGCAGCTCGCGCAGCAAAACTCGAAGAAGTTATGATCTTCCCGAGCTATCCGCTCGGTGTTGTCGCTGAGGTCAAGCATAAAGCCGGTACAATCGCGATCAGCAGCCAGCTGCAGTTTCAGATTTTGGAAGCCGTATTTGATGAGATCAGCCGCAACGGCTATAAGAAGATCCTCATCGCAAACGGACACGGCGGCAACACGAATTTCCTGACCTACTTCGCACAAGCCATGCTTGAAAAGAAGAAGGATTACATGATTTACGTTTATGATTCATGGTTTCTCTTCCCTGAACAGGAAAAGTCTTTGATCGAAAAGTTCGGTCCGATCCCGGCAGGCGGCCACGCGGACCACACCGAAACAAGCCAGATCATGGCGATCCGCCCGGACCTCACCCACATGGAACTCGTAAAGCCGGAAGAAAGCCAGTCTCTCGGCCGTGCAGACTGGTTCTGGCAGCGCGGTGTCTTCACAGGTATCAACTGGTATGCATCGTTCCCGCATCAGTTTGCAGGGGATCCGAGCAATGCCTCCTCAGCATTCGGCGAGGATATGCTCACCTATAACGCGCAGAACATGGCAGAGATCATCAAGAAGATCAAGGAAGATACAGTACTCCCCGAACTGATCGCAGAGTTCTACAACGCACACAGCGCACCGCAAATCTGAACAAAAATCCACTGCAAATTTCTACTTCCTTTCCCCAAAATCAGTAGAAATTGCAGTGGATTTGTACTATAATATGCGGTATCAAGACTAATTCCCCGAGAGGACTGATTGAATGATCAAATTCGGCACCGGCGGCTGGAGAGCCGTCATCGGTGAGGATTTCACACAGGAAAACGTCCGCCTTGTTGCGGCCGGCATCCTCAAACTGATGGAAAGCGAAAACAAGACTGATAAACCCGTTATCATCGGCTATGACCGCCGCTTTCTCTCCGCGGAAGCTGCCAAATGGGTTGCCGAAGTACTCACTGCCGGCGGCATCAAGGTATGGTTCTTAAACCGTTCCGCCCCGACGCCGCTCATTATGCATACGGTCCTCGATGAAAAACTGTACTACGGTATTGAGATCACCGCCAGCCACAATCCCTCCTCCTATAACGGTATTAAACTGATCGTGGAAGAAGGCCGCGACGCACCGCTCGAAACAACCGCTGCTTTGGAAGAATTCATCATGCATGCACAGCCCTCTGTTCTTCCCTTTAACGAAGCTGTGGAAAAAGGTCTCATCGAATACCGCAAGAATCCGTTTAACAAATTCATCGATGATATTCTTGCTCTGCTCGATACCGCGGCCCTCCGTGAGCGCGGTCTGCGTGTTCTGTTCGACTCCATGCACGGCTCCGGTGCTTATCCGCTCATGGTCATCTTCTACACCGCACGCTGCACGATAGACACGATGAACTTCAACAAGGATGCTTACTTTGGCGGCGGCATGCCTGCTCCCAGTGAAGAAAGCCTGAGTATCCTGCGCGAAAATGTCGTCAAAGGCGATTACGACCTCGGCATCGCAATGGACGGAGACGGCGACCGCCTCGGCATCATCGATAAAACCGGTCGTTACATCAGCGCCAATGAAATTCTCTGCCTGCTCTACTATTACCTTGTCAAACATAAAGGCTGGAAAGGCCCCGTTGTCCGTAATCTTGCAACTACCCACATGCTGGACCGAATTGCAGAAAGCTTTGGTGAAGTATGTTACGAGGTTCCTGTCGGATTCAAATATATCTCTTCCAAAATCGATGAAACAGACGCTGTGCTCGGCGGCGAATCCTCCGGAGGTCTCACAGTGCGCGGCCATATTCACGGCAAAGACTCGGTCTACGCCGCTTCCCTGTTTGCGGAAATGGTCAGTGTCACCGGAAAATCTCCCGGCGAACTCATCAATGAACTCACACAGCAGTTTGGTCAGTTCCGGATGGTAGAAGATAATCTTCGTTTCGCTCCCGATTACAAACCGACCATCGAAAAACTGGTTTTCGAGGACAAGCAGCTGCCTGATTTCGGCAAGAAGATCGTACGTGTCAATTATGAAGACGGTTGTAAGGTTTATTTCGAGAACGACAGCTTCGTCATCTGCCGCTTCTCGGGTACCGAGCCGCTCCTACGCATCTTCGCCGAAAGCACCACCGCAGAAGAAGCACGCGGTTACATCAAGGCCTTCAAAGAATTCCTGAACATCTAAAGCTACGCATACAAAAACAGCGCATGTGAAACACATGCGCTGTTTTATTTTTTATTTCACACGTTTACCTGCGGAGAATACCGCCTGCACGGTAAACGTTTTATCCAGTACGATGATATCGGCACGCATACCGGGCAGAAGCTCGCCGCGGTCTTTGCAGTCCGCAGCCTTTGCCGGATTTACACACGCCATAACGGCAATCTCTTCCGGCTTAAAGCCAAGGTCGAACATATTCTTTGCACCGACCGCAAGGCTCACTGCACTGCCGCAGATTACACCGTTCTCGAGTTTACAGAAGCCGTCCTTCACGAACATTTTTCTGCCGCCCTCGCCGCAATATTCTCCCTCCGGCAGACCGGCGTAGAAGCTGTTATCGCTGATCATAGTTACCTTTTCCGGTCCTTTGCAGCGTACAACAATCTGCATAGCCGGCGGTGACACATGATGTTCGTCGCAAATCAATTCACAGGTTACACGGTCATCGGTCAGAGACAAACCAAGGATACCCGGGTCACGGTGATTCAGCGGACGCATCGCGTTATATGTATGGGTCGCTCTGGTAAAACCGGCATCTACACCGGCTTTCGCTTCCTCATAGACTGCGTTGGTGTGTCCCATGGAAAGCAGAATACCAAGCTTTTTGCAAACATCGATCACTTCCTGTGCGCCGTCAAGCTCCGGTGCCATCGTCATAAGCTTTAAAAGACCGTTACTGTGTTTGTACATTTCTTCGGTCAGTACAGCACTCGGCACCTGAATACGCTCTTCCGCCATACCGCCTTTACGAATAACATTGATGAACGGACCCTCGGCATGAATACCAACGATGCGGTCATCATTCTGTTCCACAATACGGTCTACAGCGCGAATAAGTCCCTCGGGATAATCTGTTGCCATAGTTGCCATAACACTCGTGACACCTTCACTTGTCAGCCAATCGAGTGCCGGGGTAAGATCACCCTCTGCACCGTAAAATTCCACACCGTTCGCACCGTGAATATGTGTGTCGATAAATCCCGGAAGAACATAGCAGTCCGTTGCGTCATAGACTTCTTCACATGCAGCGGTTTCAGTGATCACACCATTTTCAAAACACAGATCTTCGCGGTGCATTTTATGATCCGCACCGAAAACCAAACCGTTTATGATCCTCATAATACAACCCCTCCATAAGATCCGGGGCTGCCAATACAGGCAGCCCGAATTTCTGCTTTTTATAATGTAATGACGTACTCACCGGCAGCAAGTGTCTTTCTGACCTCTTCGCCGTTCTTGCCCGTGAGAATAACTTCCGCCTCTGCATCAAACGGAACAACAAAGGTATAGGTTACATCATCGCCGTCGTATGCCCAGCCGGATTCATAGTAACCGGCTGCGGTATTGACCTTCGCCTTTGCGGCACCGAGACGCTTATCCGGCTGCGGCTTCAAAACAGCACGCTTATAGCCCGGAGCCTCTTCTACCGGATTCAGGCCGCACACATACTTATAGACCCACTCAAAGATTGCACCGTATGCGTAGTGGTTCATGGAGTTCATGCTGATGCCGCTGATCTTGCCATCCGGATTTACAGAGTTCCAGCGCTCCCAAACCGTAGTTGCGCCCATATTGACTTCATACAGCCAGCTCGGGTAGTCTTCCTGCAGGAAGAGCGTGTACGCATCTTCATTATAGCCGTTTGCGGAAAGCGCCGGGCAGAGAGACGGAGTACCAAGGAAACCGGTCTTCAGGTGCATACTTGCTCTCTCAACAAGCTCATGCAGGTCTGCTGCAACGTGTGCACGTGCACTTTCCGGTGCAAGACCGAAGTCAAGGGAAATCGCGTTGCCGGTCTGAGTGGATGCTGCGCAGCGGCCGCCCGGTGTAAAGAACTCATGCTGGATCGCCTTCAGAATCTCCTCAGCGCGCTGTGTATAAACCGCGTAATCTTCTTCATTGCCCAATACCTTTGCAGCCTTTGCAACGAGCAGTGTAGATTTATAATAGTATGCTGAACACAGGAATGTTACGTTTGTGCCGCCAAGAACGGATTCCGGCTTAAACCCGGAGTCCGGACCATCGAGTGCGAGCCAGTCGGCATAATGGAACTCAAGGCCAAGCCACAGGCGCGTGGAGCCGTGTGCTTCGTCATAGCGGTAAACCCAATCCGCCCACATCTTCATGCTCTCGTAGCTGTTTTCCAGCATGGTCTTATCGCCGCAGGCAAGGTAGGTCTGCCACGGCACGATAACCGCTGCATCCGCCCAGCCGCAATGACCGCCGTGCAGTGCATCGCCGTATACACCGTCGCGGTTAACAAGCATCGGCGATACGTCCGGCGTCTTGCCGCCAAGCAGCTTCTGATCGATCAGCATATCATGGCTGTACTTGGTATAGAATGCCTGACAGTCCATATTATAGTTTGCTGTCGGGCAGAATGCCTGTGCATCGCCGGTCCAGCCCATACGCTCGTCGCGCTGCGGGCAGTCGGTCGGAACATCAAGGAAATTGCCGCGCTGACCCCAAACGGAGTTCAGATACAGACGGTTGACCTTTTCGTTTGCTGTTACGATCTCACCGATCTTCTCCAGATCGGAATAAAGCACCCAAGCCTGCATATTGGAAATACAGTCCAGGTTTTCAATACCGCTGAACTTCGCATAGCGGAAGCCGTAGAATGTGGAGATCGGGCGAATAAACTGCTTTTTGCCGTTAGAGATAAAGCGGTATTCGCACAATGCAGAACGCATATTATCGCGGTAGAAGCAATCATCCTGCAGCAGTTCACCAAACTGGATACGCAGCTGTGTGCCGGCGGGGAGATCAGCCTCAAATACAAGGAAACCGGTCATGACCTGTCCTACGTCGATGACAAGCTCATTCTTCGGTGTTGTGATAATCTTAGGCTCAAGCACATGTTTTACAACAGTCGGCAGAGAGAGACGGTCTGTGATCTCTCCGAGCTTCTGTGTGTACGGCTTTACGGGCAGCCAATTTTCGTAATCACATTCTGAAGAGGCCCAGTTTTCGATTTCTTTTGTCGCGTCATAGCGTTCGCCGTCATAAATATTACCGAAAGTCAGCGGGTTCGGAGCGCATTGCCAGGAGGTATCCGTTACGATAACGGTCTCGCCCTTATCTGTTTCCACGCGCAGCTCACCGCAAAGCATATATTCTTTTGTGAAGAGCTGGGACGGAGCACCGATTTCACCAGTCTCATAGCTTGCAGCGCCGCCGTCAAAACCGAAGCGACCCTTTGCCCAACCGTTACCGATGATAGCGCCGATCGCATTCTTGCCGCTCTTTACAAGTGCAGTCACGTCGTAGGTCTGCATCTGAATCCAATCGGAATACGCGGTACAGTTCGGTGCAAGGTATTCGTTGTTTGCCTTTTCACCGTTGATATACAGTTCATAAATGCCGAGACCAGTAAAGTATGCACGTGCACGCTTCACTTCGCCGTCGATCTCGAAAGCTTTTCTCATGTACGGGGCTGTCTCCAGCGGCAGCTCCGGTGTGATCTGCATACCGCCGAACGGCTCGTTCATTTTACCGGTTTCAAACCATGCACTTTCGCTGACTGCTGTCTCACCGTTATCCGCACAGACTGTTACGCGCCAGAAATAGCGTGTGCGCGGCTCAAGTTCCAGCTTCAGCGGTACACCGAGAGAGGAAAGTGTGCTATCCTCACCCGTATCGTAAAGAACCTCACAGAATTCCGGACACTTGGAAACTTCAACACGTGCCCACACCTGCTTCTTCGCTTCAGTATCTGTAACTGTCCACGAAACCGTCGGTGTCTTAAGGTCAAAACCCAAAGGATTTACAATACGGTTCGTTTTCAATCTTTCAATTCTCATAAAGAACTCCCCTGCCTTTAATTTCAGAATCTTTGTTGCAAGCCATAAAAAAACACAGCTGTTTGTTCTGTAAACAGTATAACAAATCCCACCTCGAAAAGAAAGGACGTAATTTCGCTTAAAAAACGCCCTCACTTTTCTATAAAACACACAAATGCCCCGGAAAGCTTTTGCTTTCCGGGGCACAGCAAGATCATTATTCCATATTTTCAGTTCGAAGTTCATCAAGAACAGCACAAGTGTTGGGATAATCCATCCGGTGCACATAAATCGCCGTGCTTGTCGTCCAATAATTTTCCTGAACCTCATACTTTGTAAATTCGGGAGAAGGCCATCCACACATACCTTCAGCGAGAGAACCGTCCTCCAAAATACCGCCGTCAAAGATGATTTCCTTTGACGGGTCTATAAACAGAGAGTACTCATCCTGCATAACCGTCGGGATCGGTTCATCTGTTTCATAAAATCCATCTTCTCCGCCTTTACTGTACGAATACAGATCTTTCGCATAGGCTTCCTGCAGTCTTTGAATAAATGCCTGCGTTTCTTCGGTGTCAGGCAGTTTATACACTTCCGGTTCGGAAGATACATCGTAATTTATGAACTCAACACGGTTCAAATTTTCGAGTACAGTGCATGTCGGACTACTCATACGGTACTCTTCAGACTCGGCGATCGCTATCGCGCGATCAAAAAGTTCTTTTATTCTGCCGTTGCCTTCCATATCACTGTACGAAAAGCGGCGCACTTTGCCGTCCACATACAGCTGTAGGTTCACATCATAACTGATGAGATTATCCGCACTATCCTCGAAAGTGTACGTTACACCGGAACGGTTATACCCGCCCCAAAGACTCGGTCGGTACGGGAAATAACGGTCCTTCTGATTTTCGAGCATCGCTTCTGCAAGTGTAATACCGGCTTCGATCTCATCTTCTTCCGATGTGCCCATAGAAATATGATGTCTATTCTCATCGGTATACACGATTCTGGAATCGCCGTTAAAACTCTCATAATACGCATTTCCGGCAGCGCTCATAGTTTCCTTACCGTACTGCACCGAAACCGCATATACGTCTTCCGCTTTCGGAATATCCGGTAAACCGATAACACCGAAAAGTACCAACGTATTGATAGCAGCGAACAGCGCAAATCCCAAAAGATTTACGCCAAGGGATTTCATAACTTTGCGCAGCGTACGTGTATAGAGAAGCTCCATGATAAGCCATGCGATCATAATACCGATTACTGCACCGATCCAATACGCAAAATATTTCTCCGTTACAAACAGCAAAGCCACGCTGCCAAGTGCCGCCGCACAGAAAGCCGCAGCAAAACGAACAAGCAGCTTAAATCGTGTAGCAATATTACTTTCCGCAAGCTCACTGCGTCTGCGGCAGAAGAATAGCATAGCAAAACTGCCGCAAAGAAGCAGATGTACGAAACCGATAAATATTGTGCCCGTAAGCAGAAGATGCATCTCAACGAGTGCTATCTCCGCAACAAAATAAATGCTGTGAATAAGCGGTGAGAACGCTGCGATCAAAGCCCAGTCCAATACCGCATCGTTGATCGGCATGGAATTGATCACAAGCACATACGCACACAAAACCACAGCCGGGCTGAGCGCTGTTACGGCTAAAAGCGAGAAGATCGTTTCCCACAGTGTGGCCGTCAGAACAATCATCAGCACGGTGAAAAGATACGCCGAAAACGACGGCCAAATGATCCAGAAGCAGCGCCAAAGGACAAATTTCAGTAAACCGTCACCGTTAAAACCTAACGTCACGCCAAGGGAAAAAATCTGTCCCAAAGCGATAAGCACCGACGACGAAACCAGTACGGTAAATGCTGCCAGTACACGGCCGAGGAAATGTTCTGCACGAAGAACAGGGATCGCATGGAAATAGTCGAGCTTCTGTCTTTTGTGCAGATAACCGAACTGCATAACAGCCATTGCCAAAGCAAGGCCGAACATCAGCGCAAAGCCGCAAATCATTACGGCACCGGAAAGTATACTTTTTACCCCAACCGAATTATATTCATAATCATAGCCGTACTGCATCGTGTTTGCAAAAGATCCCCAGGTGATCAACATCGGCAGCACCGCTAATCCCAAACCGAAAAGCACGAACAGCAGACGCATTTGATAAAGCTGTGTCTTACAAACCGCTAAAATTCTTTTAGAAGACAATTTCTTCGAAGTCATAGCCAACTGCCTCCATTTCTCTTATAAATACTTCCTCAAGTGAAAGCGAGAGGAACTCGCAGAAGACCGGTGAAAGAACCTGAAGTTTTTCTTCGATTACTTCCCGTTCGCCGCGAACGACCATGGTACAGAGTGAACCTGTGTGCGCTAAAGAAGCAACATCAAACATCTCACGCAGTGCCGCATCTTCAATCGGTTCACGGAATACAATCTGAACACGGTGCATCCCGAGACGAAGCTCATCCACTTCCTTTTCAAGAAGAACACCACCGCGGTGCAAGAGACCGATAGAATCGCAGAAATCTTCGAGTTCACGCAGATTATGCGATGCAATAAGAACCGTCATTCCGCGGTCTGAAACTTCACTTGCGATCACACGCTTTAAGAGGCGGCGCATAACGGGATCCAGACCGTCAAACACTTCATCCAAAAGCAAATAATCCGGCATTGAGGCAAGTGCGGTGATCAAAGCCGCCTGTCTCTGCATACCCTTGCTCATAGCGGAAATCTTCTTTTTTCTGTCCAGCTGAAAAGCCGAACATAAACGGTCAAACTTCTCCATGGAAAACTGCGGATAAAAAGCTGCGTTCAGCTTTGCCATACTGACCACTGTAGCGCCCGGCTCAAAATGCGGATTATCCGGCACAAAATACACTCTCTTTTTAATATTTACATTTTCATAAGGTGCCTCATTATCCACAGTGATCGAACCGCCGTCCGGACTGAAAACACCCGAGATACAGCGCAGCAAGGTGCTTTTACCGGCTCCGTTTGAACCTACAACACCCATAATACGTCCTTTTTCAACATTCAGCGTAACATTCTGCAGCGCCACGGTATTTTCAAACTTTTTCTCGAGCTGATCTGTCACGATCATATTTCGTCACGCTCCTTTTCAAAATCTCCTTTTTCAAAACACGCTTCTACCGTACTGCGAATCTCTTCAGGCACAGCACCGGTCTGCAGCGCAGCCTGTACTGCAGCATCCAAAGCATCGAGCGCCGCTTTTTTGCGAAGATCCGTAAGCTCTCTCTGCTCAGCCAAAAACGATCCGCGACCGGGCACGGATACAATGATCCCGTCCCGCTCCAACATAGCGTATGCCTTCTGTACGGTATTCGGATTTACACCGGCTTCTGATGCAACAGAACGAACACTCGGCAGCTGCGCACCCGGCTGCAAAACACCAAGGGTCGCAAGGCGCAATATTCCGTTATAGACCTGTTCATAGATCGGCAGTCCGCTCTTATAGTCGATGTAAAGCATCTTTCTCCTCCTTTCTGTATTAACTGTACTATGTGTATTAGTACAGTT
>JAZNMV010000083.1:0-20427 GCA_045579885.1 Acutalibacteraceae bacterium
CCGCCGACACCTGTACCGAGTGTGACAAAGATCATATCCTTAAAACCTTTGCCGCCGCCCATCCAATACTCGCCGAGCGCTGCAACATTGGCATCGTTTGCACTTTCTACCGGAAGACCGATGATCTCGGAAAGCGCTTCATTTACATTGAACACGCCCCAGCCAAGGTTCACACAGCGGTTGACCGTGCCGTTTGAACGGACAGGACCGGGAATGCCCGCGCCGACACCGAGTACATCCTCACGAGCGATCCCGTGGCGTGCAATGCAGTCGTCGACAGCTGCCGCAACATCGCGCAGAACAGCCTTCCCCTCTTCCGCGATAACAGTCGGGATCTCCCATTTTTCAAGAAGTTCTCCGTCCGTTGTGAATAATCCGAGCTTAACTGTTGTGCCGCCGATATCGGCACCGAATACATATTTCATATTCTCACCCGCTTTACTGATATTCTATAGTACAGAGCACAGCTTCCCATGCGTCACGCAGTTCGGTCAGCGTGCTGTAACGTGCCTTCTTTTCGTCTTTTGTTGCTTTCTCTGCCACCGCGAAGAGCTCCGGTGTTAATGGCCAGGCTTCTTTTTCACGCTTATAATTTGCGAAAAGCGCAAATGCCATAGCGCCGAGCGTATAGACATTCGTGGTCTCATCGATCACCGCACCGCGTTCAAACTCCTCCGGACTCATGAACAGTGCACTGCCCCACATACGCCCCATGTCATTTATAAACGGTGCTTTGCGGTAAAAATCGATATCACACAAAAATGTGCGATTCTTCTCTCTGTCATACATCAGAGTACTGTCATAAAGATCGACTGCCGCATAGCCTTTTTGGGCAGCAAAGATATGAAACTCCAAAACATCCGAAAAAATCTTAAGCCGTGTTTTCAGCGGCAGTTCCATAAACGCCTTGTGCTGCAGAGGGTACATGCGCCCCATACTGATCGCATCCGTCCACTCGAACACCATTGCGTAACCGCCGCCCATTTCACTGGCATCGATCAGTCGGATCAAATGCTCATGCGCAAGCTCGCGATAAAGATGAACCGGTCGTTTCAGATTATCGATCGCCTCCTGTGCCGTAATACCGCTTCTGTATGTCGGAGCACCCGCAAACTTAACAAAGCAGCGTGTATCTCCGTTCTCTACACCGAAGCAGATATTGCCGGAATCCTGATCATCGTACACCTTAAATACCCTGCCGTATTTCTTCAGGAAACTGAAATCAAACGGTTCTTTTAAGCGGTACGGCACTCCGTCCGTCTCCTGCACATAAACCTGTCCCACATACCAGATAGGCACAATACGTTCTGTATTTTCGTACCATTCCATGATCTCTTTCGCCTGATCCAACATGGTATCGATCTCTTCCTGACCGTACGGGATTGCCCAGGCGACGGAAGAAAGCATATTCGTATAGATATAGAGCGCCAAAAGCTTCCAAAATTCTTCCGGGATATCCTCTCCCTCAAAATAGCCGTTTATCATACCACTTGCCATGAACGGACTTTGCTGTGCACACCAGGTAATGCGGTTGAATTCTTCCCACGGATCACCAAAGTCGCTGCGGTCAAAATCGATGATCACAAGCTTTCCGTTTTCCAGCATCATATTCCCGTTGTGGTAATCACCGTGCTGAAAGGTTTGCGGTCTGTTCTCCAAAAGATATCTGTTTTCATTGATAAAACCGATCATTTTTTCCGCACCCTCGAATTGTATCGGACAAGCACGGCACATATCTATTTTTCGGTCTATCTTTTTATTAAAAAGCTCCGCCCAATCCGGCTGATCTTCGGGCGCGGGCAGTGTATGTATCTTTTTAAGAATCCGTCCGGCTTCCATGCCGTAGAGGTACTGCTCCACATCGGGCAGCAAATGGAGCACATCCCGCGCATCCTCTCCGTCTATCCATGTCTGCACGGAATACACGCCCTCTTCACATTCACCGAACGATACAGATTGGCACATGGAAATACCGAGCGCTGCAGCCTTTTCCTGCATACGAAGCTTCTCAATACGGTTTTCACTTTTTTCTTTCGGCGTAATTCTAAGCAGATACGCTTTTCCGTCGGCTCTTTTCACACGGTATTTCTTGTCGCAGGACCAGCCTTTATCTATAAACTCCGCATGTGTAAACCCTAGTCTGTTTAGTGTTTCTATACTGATATCTGTCATAACAGCGCCCCCTTTCCGTTACTTTGATTATACACAGAATTCTTTTCTTTGTACAGAGCCGAAGTATTTCAAATGATGCTGATTTCTTGTGATTTTGTTGTTTATTCCACTTAATATCACTTTTCGGTTGAAAAACGTGCCGACTTATGCTATTCTAAAGAACATAATCAAAACGGCAGTCGATGGACGTACCGCGAGTACACGATTTGAATGACCGCAACCAACCGGGAAGCCCCCGGTGGCTTTCAATTCAAGGAAAACGGACGGAACTCTGCTGCAATATAGCCAATATAGATTCTTTCTTGTGCGGTATAAAACCTACCGTACGCTGCGCTCACGCGCGACTTTAGGAGCTTTGCTCCCAAAACAGAAAGGATTGAAAATTCTTGACAAAAAAAGAAAGCAAACTCAACCACTACCTGCATCGTTACTTTATCGATGCTATGAGCGCTATGGCTCAGGGCCTGTTCGCTTCCCTTCTCATCGGTACCATCATTTCCACACTCGGCACACAGCTTAATATTCCGCTGCTCACCGAAATCGGCGGTTATGCAAAAAGTGCTGCCGGACCCGCCATGGCCGTTGCGATCGGTTATGCCCTGCAGGCACCTCCGCTTGTTCTGTTCTCGCTCGTTGCCGTTGGCGGCGCTGCAAATACGCTCGGCGGCGCAGGCGGCCCGCTTGCTGTATTTTTCCTTGCTATTGCTGCAGCCGAGCTCGGCAAACTGGTAAGCCGCAAAACCAAGATTGACATCATCGTTACACCGCTTGTAACTGTTCTTTCCGGTTGTCTCTTAGCTTATTTGCTTGCTCCGTATATCGGTTCGGCAGCTTCGAGCGTCGGTGCGCTCATCATGTGGGCAACCGAACAGCAGCCGCTTCTTATGGGTATCGTCGTGTCCGTTGTTGTCGGTATGGTTCTGACACTCCCCATCAGCAGTGCTGCGATCTGTGCTGCACTCGGATTGACCGGACTTGCCGGCGGTGCTGCTGTAGCAGGCTGCTGTGCACAGATGATCGGCTTCGCTGTCATCAGCTTCCGCGAAAACCGTTGGGGCGGATTTTTTGCACAGGGTATCGGCACCTCCATGCTGCAGGTCCCGAACATCATCCGCAATCCGCGAATCTGGATCGCTCCCACGTTGGCATCGGCGATTACCGGCCCTATCGCTACCTGTGTATTTAAACTGCAAATGAACGGTGAAGCCATTGCGAGCGGCATGGGCACATGCGGCCTCGTCGGTCAGATCGGTGTATATACCGGATGGATAAACGACATGGCTTCCGGTGCAAAAGCAGGTATTACAGGCATGGATTGGCTCGGTCTTATTCTCATAAGCTTTGTTCTGCCGGCTATCCTCTCTCTCATCTTCGACCGTATTCTTCGTAAGATAAACTGGGTTAAAGACGGAGATATGAAACTCGATATTTAATAACGATCTCTAAACAGGAAACTGCACCGAAAAATTCGGTGCAGTTTTTTTGCTCAGAACTGACCGCAACATGCGGACACAATTTCTCAAATATTTTTTCTTCCACCGGTATTTTCTTATCAAATGATTATGAAAATAGAGTTTAGGTCCATCCTATCTGTCTGTTCATCCTCAATCTGCTATAAAAAAAATAAGACACATCGAATTTACATCGATGTGTCTTTTTATTTGCAATTATTTTGTAATTCTTCTTACTGCCGTACCGATCTGTTCCAATACAGCTTCTTTATCCGCTACCTTGGAATACTTAATAAGCGACGCAACGATCTCCGGGATATCCGTATTCTCATAATGCTCTGTAGTCGCGATCTGCTGCGCAAAATACTCATTTCTTGTAAGCATCGGCGCAAATCGACGGGAATTCTTACGTCCTGCGCCATTATTCAGGAATGCCGCGATATATTTATATCCAATCAGATTATTAATAATAACATGAAAAGAATTCTTCGCAAAAAGCGGATTGTCACCATCGCGCAGTGCAATTTCCATAATTTCAGCACGGTTCAACGGTCTGCCGGCTTCCCAAAGCAGCTGCATCATGGCAAACTCAGAATTTGTAAGGCGGATATGTACTTTCTTACTCTTCATAAATATGCCTCCGAATCAATAATTTCCTCTTAATAATATAAGTATATTTTTATTTTTATAAATTGTCAAGATATATCGAGTAATTTCATAAGAATTTATTATAAAATCTGCCTGGTTATATTTATTCACACCTTATTAACAATTCGTCTTTCCACTGTGCACACCATTGCACACAAAAAGCAGGGCTGCTTACACAGCCCTGCTTATAAATCCGATCTATCAATCTTTATTATCAATGAAAAAAGTTTTAAAATACGGCAGTGTTTCAACCCAGTCACAGAAAACATGCCACTCGTCAAGCTTATGATGACGGCGTGCAAAATACATATTGACAAGGTTCTCATATGTTACCGTACAGGTACGCATCTGATTATAGCTCGTCGGCAAAAGCTGAATGATACTGTACCAGGATTCCTTGTTCTTGGTTTCAACGAAGTCGAGACGAAGCTTTTCCAGCGTTTCGATCGTCTGGTTTAAACTCTCTTTCGCCACCGGCAGCATACGCTCGCAGCTGAAGTCTGTCTCATCAAACGGCTTAGCATGGATTTTATGCATCGTACTTGTCGAATTTGCAGTTGTGCCGACTTTATACGTGTCGTACTCCTTCCACCAATAGAGCGGTGCAGTCAGATCAACGGAAACAAATATCTGTCTGACAAACTTGCGATGATCACTTCCGGCCTTGCAGAGACGCGTTGCAAGACTTAAATCATTTTCGCCGAGTACGAAAGTTCCATCCGCCTCTGTGTAACTGTCCATGCGATCCCAGCTGTTCATCGGGTTACGTGCACCGCGAATCGCATTTTCAAAATTCATAACATTCGTTCTCTCTATTTTGATCATTATATTCAGCCCTCTCTTTTACTTATGATATTTTGTTCCTGCCTGTATGGAAAACGCACGGTAAAGCTGTTCACACAGCATAACGCGCGCAAGCTGATGAGGGAATGTCATCGGCGACATGGATATCCGTTTGCCAAGACACTTCACAGTTTCGTGCAGCCCGTGGGAAGAACCGATGATAAACGCAAGGCTGCTTGAGCCGCTTACAGCGGCAGATTCGATCTCTGCAGCAAGCTTTTCCGAAGAGAGCAGTTTACCCTCTATACAGAGCGCATACGCCGTACTGCGCCCTACAGCAGCAGTAACAGCCTTTGCCTCTTCCTCGAGCGCTTTTTCGATCTGCGCATCGTTTGGATCCTGCGGCACACGTGCTTCATTAAGTTCCACAACGGAAAAGCGGCAGAACGCAGAAAGGCGCTTTGTATATTCCTGAACCGCATCGCGCCAATATTTTTCTTTCAATTTTCCGATACAAACAATTTTAACTTCCAGCATAAAAGTGCCCCTTCTCAGAATCGGACGGTGTATCCGTCGAGATTTTCTATCGGCGCAACATCCAGTATGTACCCATCTTCTATCCCGGCCATCTGCATACCGCATACAGCAGTCTGCCGTGCAATATCGGGTGTATTGTTCTCACGGCTCAAGTGTGCAAGCATAAAATGCCTGGTGCCGTTTTCGTACAGTGTAGGCAAAATCTCCGCACAAGCCACATTGGAAAGATGTCCGTGATCGGACAGAATACGTCTTTTCAGCGAATACGGATACGGACCCGTACGTAGCATACCGACATCGTGATTCGATTCCAATACCGTAAGATCCGATCCCAACAGATTTTCTTCGATCTCCGGTGTAATAAAGCCAAGGTCTGTGGCAAACGCCACAACTTTGTTATCCGCCGTACGAATACGAAATCCGAGGCCTTCCGCACAGTCGTGCGGCGTGCGGAATGCACTGATTTGGATATCCCCAAGCTGCAGCGCGCCTTCAATCGAATACGCCGGGAAAGAACCATTCAGAACGCCCATAGACTCGAGCGCAGACAGCGTTCCGACAGATGCAAAAACCGGAATATGATATTTGGACGCGAACACACGCAGACCGTTCACATGATCCGTATGTTCATGCGTGATCAGAATACCGTTTATAGCAAGCGGATCAATTTCGCAGCGCTTCAGGATATTGGTTGTCTGTTTCGCACTTCTGCCGATATCCACCAAGACACCGGATGATTTGGAACCGATAAAATAGCTGTTGCCCGTGCTTCCGCTGTACAGTGCGCAGAGCTCCGCCATGTACACATTCTCCTTTTCATTATCCAAAAAATCGCCCCGACACATTCCACGTCAGGGCGAGATTTTTAACCTATTTTCATATTCTCATTTGTACCCGGATCTACACGCAGATACATATCTGCACCAAGACCGACAAACTTTTCAACAATGTCCTCGTAGCCACGCTGAATGTGGTCGATATCCTCGATCTTTGTTACACCTTCTGCAGCAAGACCTGCAATGATCATTGCAGCACCGGCACGAAGGTCTACAGCACGAACAGGAGCACCCTGCAGATGATCCACACCCTCAATGATCGCACTTTTACCCTCGACCGTGATCTGTGCACCCATACGCTTCAGCTCTTCAACATAACGGAAACGGTTTTCCCAAACATTCTCGTTCAGGATGCTTGTTCCCTGTGCAAGAGACAGAAGAGTCGCGATCTGCGGCTGCATATCGGTCGGGAAACCGGGATGCGGCATGGTTTTAACATTACACTTATAGAGCGGGCCTTCACGGCGAACACGCACTGCATCGTCATATTCGATAACCGTAACGCCCATTTCCATCAGCTTTGCAGTGATAGATTCAAGGTGCTTCGGAGTAACATTCTTAATCAGAACATCACCGCCGGTTGCAGCAGCGGCAACCATAAAGGTACCGGCTTCAATCTGGTCCGGAATGATGGAATATGTGATACCGGTAAGCTGCTCAACACCGCGGATCTTAATAACATCGGTACCGGCACCGCTGATGTTTGCACCCATGGAATTCAGGAAATTCGCAAGGTCAACAATGTGCGGTTCACGTGCAGCATTTTCAATAACTGTACGGCCTTTTGCCTTAACCGCAGCAAGAATAATATTCATTGTAGCACCGACGGAAGCCATATCGAGATAGATATGTGCACCGCGCAAAGCCTTTGCGGATACATCGATCATACCGTCGTTCAGGCTGTATGTGCAGCCGAGCGCCTTAAAGCCCTTAATATGCTGGTCAATCGGACGAACGCCGAAATCACAGCCACCGGGCAGCGGAACAATCGCATGGGAATAGCGTGCAAGCAATGCGCCGATATTGTAATAAGAACCGCGCATCTTTCTGCCCAGCTCACTGGGTACAACATTGGTATCGACTGTTGTAGGGTCAATCTCCAGTGTATTTTTGTTGATCCAACGCACTGTAGCACCCATCTCCGTAAGGATACGCGCACTCAGTCTGACATCGGAAATATTCGGAACATTCTCCAATCTGCAAGGAGAATCTGCAAGCAAAACAGCAGGAATAATTGCAACAGCTGCGTTCTTTGCGCCGCTGATGCAAACCTCACCTGTAAGACGGTTTCCACCTGTTACTATAAATTTATCCACTCTTACTTTCCTTTCTGCTGGGAGCGGTCTCAGACAATCTGCCGACCAGATTTCCGCATCTAAAGCGGAACTGAATACCACCGGCTTGAATCGGATTTTCAAACCTACTGACCCGAAATCACATTACGTCGAAAAAGAAAACCGACAGACGAAATTGCGGTACATACCTCTCGCTTTTGAAAAAACTTTGGGTCTTACCGCATCTATAAAAATTCTGTAAACTATACACCTATTATGTTCGGTACTAATAATAATACACATCGGCAAAAATGTCAAGTTTTTCAAGAGATTTCCGGCATAATTCATATTTTTATGTAAACAAAAGAGCATCTATCCGTAAGAATAGATGCTCTGAACAACACTTATACGTTATTTTTTTTGAAGGAAATCGGTTTCTCTTCGCCCTTCAAAAGTCTCTTAATATTTGCACGATGCTTTATTACAACTACGGCACCGCAGAGTGCTGCAACCGATGTTGACATGACAACGTAGCTTACGCCAAAGCCACCGGAAAGGTAATCCGCAAAATAAGCGATACCAAATGTAGCAAACGGGTAGGTGATTGCAGCAGAAACAGACGAAAGGGATACGATTTTCTTCCAGAAGAATGTGGAAAAGAATACAACAGCACAAACAAGAAATACACGCCAGTCGAGCATGCACATCATAGCAGACACCGTTACAACACCCTTACCGCCGCGAAACCCGAAATAGAGCGGATACATATGTCCCATAACACACATAAAACCGGCCGCATACATACCGAGACGCGCAAAGCTCGGGTCCATACCGTATTTAGCAGCAAAGTGCATAAGGATCGCATGACCGATCACTACACTTGCCGCACACTTCAGGAAATCCAGCAGAAATGTCAGTGCAGAAGCCTTCCTACCGGCTACACGCAGCACATTGGTTGCACCTGCATTGCCGCTGCCATGGTTACGGACATCATCTTTAACAAACAGACGAGTAAGAATGATCGCAAAGCTGATGCTGCCAAGAAGATATCCGACCGCACCGCTAAGCAGAATCGGCAGAATCAGATCAGAAAAGCTGCCCATATCAGCCGCCCTCCTTTTCGCCGCGCTCGCGTACGATCATGCGAACAGGTGTACCCTCCAGGCCAAAAATTTCACGTATACGGTTCTCAAGATATCTCTGATAAGAGAAATGGAACAGTTCCTTGGAATTCACGAAGAAAACGAATGTAGGCGGCTTAGTGGAAGCCTGCGTCATATAATAGATTTTCAGACGCTTACCCTTATCTGTAGGCGGCTGCACACGTGCGGTAGCCTGTGCCAGAATATCATTCAGAGTACCGGTAGTAATACGCATAGCATTATTGGATGCAACCTGACAGATGGTTTCAAACAGGCGATCCAGGCGCTGACCGGTCTTTGCGGAAATAAAGATGATCGGTGCATAAGACATGAAGGAGAAATCCTTCTCGAGCTTTGTACGGTACTCCTGCATGGTCTTATCGTCCTTAACGATAGCATCCCACTTATTTACAGCGATAATGCAGCCCTTACCGGCTTCATGAGCGATACCCGCAACTTTGGAGTCCTGCTCTGTAAAGCCGACAGTCGCATCGATCAAAATAACACATACATCGGCTCTATCGACAGCCATTTCAGCACGCAGATTGCTGTAATGCTCAATGGCATCTTCTACTTTGCTCTTACGGCGCAGACCGGCTGTATCGATAAATGTAAACGTACCGTGTGCATTTTCGATCGTGGTGTCAATCGCATCGCGGGTCGTACCGGCAATATCGGAAACAATGCAGCGATTCTCGCCGGAAACGCGGTTAACCAGTGAGGACTTACCGACGTTCGGCTTACCGATAACAGCAACCTTAATGATGTCGCTCTCTTCATCCTCTTCCATTTCTTCAGGCAAATGATCCAGTACGGCATCGAGAAGATCACCTGTGCCGTGACCGTGCACGGAAGAAACCTGAATCGGATCGCCGAGGCCGAGGTTATAGAATTCATAGAAATCAGCCGGGGGATCGCCGACCATATCACATTTGTTTACACAAACAACGACCGGCACATTGCTGCGCTGCAGCATCTGTGCAATATTGAGATCGGTCGCGACCATACCGGTACGGATATCCGTAACAAAAATGATTACATCTGCAGAGTCGATTGCGATCTGAGCCTGTTCACGCATTTGAGACAGGATGATGTCTTTGGATTCGGGCTCAATACCACCCGTATCCACAAGGGAGAATTTGCGGGTCTTCCATTCACATTGGCCGAAAATACGGTCTCGGGTAACACCCGGAATATCTTCAACGATGGAAAGACGCTGTCCGATCAGTTTGTTGAAAAGTGTAGATTTGCCGACATTCGGTCTGCCGACAATCGCTACGATCGGTCTGGACATTTCTCTTCCTCCTTTACTTTTTGCCGCACGGCTCGCCCAGCATATCGCGAAGCTGCCCTGCCGCATCTTTTTGTATTCTTTTCACCGGCACACCGAGCTCGTCACTCAACTGTTCCAGTGTCATATCGTCTAAGAAAATGGGTTCATCCGCCATAAGCATATTGGTCGGAATCAGCACCTCGTCACCAAGATTTTCCGTTTTAAGCCGACGCAGAATATCCTGTCCGACAAGAAGGCCCGTAACATCTACGGTGCCGCCGAAAAATTCATTCTTCACCGGCACGAGATTGACCTCAAGTCCCGGGAATTTTCCACGAAGTGCATCAAAAACTTTGTCCAAAAACGGATAAGCCGCTGTACCGGTCGGGATCGTCACACGGCGGTGCATTTCCCTGCCCTCGGTCTCTTCCAGCGCCCAGAGAAATTCTTCTTCAAAATCTCTCAACATTCCAACACCGTTTTCGATCTGCGGAAAATCTTCATAAAATTCATACGAAGGCAGTTCACGTCCGGCGATCAGATAAAACTCATCGCTCGGAAATACCGTACGCGTACCGCGCTCGCTGAGGAATTTGTTGCCCCAACGCTCCAAAATGTCGATTGCTTCTGCAGCGCTTTCCGCATTGAACGGCTGGAGCGGATAGAGACCATCTCTGTAGCGGGTGAGGCCTACCGGAACACAGGCAACACTTTGCAGACACTCCCCGAGCTTATAAAACTCAGACAATGTATACTCGAGCTCTTCCCCGTCATTCAGCCCAGGGCAGAGCACGATCTGACAATTCAGGCGAATATTATTTTCCGCTAAGCGCCGCAGATGCCTCAAAGCATCACCGGCAAAGCGGTTTTGCATCATCTTGCAGCGAAGTTCGGGATTCATTGTATGCACGGAAATATTAATCGGGCTGATATGCATCTGTAAGATACGGTCGATTTCCCGATCATCGATATTAGTCAAGGTAATATAGTTGCCGAACAGGAACGAAAGCCGCGCATCATCATCCTTAAAGTACAGTGTTTCACGCATTCCTTTCGGCAGCTGATCGATAAAGCAGAATACACACTTATTATAGCACGAGCGCTGCTTATCCATCAAATAAGTTTCAAACTCAATGCCCAGTCTGCCGTACTGTGATTTCACGATTTTCTCTTCGATCTGACGGCCATCGGGCTTCTCAAATACGACGGACAGATGCGTATTCGTTTCATAAAACCGATAATCAAGAACATCGGAAATATTGTGACCGTTCATGGAAATAAGGATATCACCCTTTTCCATACCGGCACGTTCAGCAAGACTTCCGGGCTGAACACCGAAAATTTCTGCAGCCATGCGCTCTGCCGCCTCCTTTCACAAAACAAAAAAACTCAGGAAAAACAATAGAGAAGGAGCGGAATCTGCCCCTTCTCTACATTTGCGCAATTATTGTCGGAAGACGATCAAGCCTTCTTAACAACTTCTCTGCCGTTGTAGTAACCGCAGTTACCGCAAACCCTGTGAGGTGTCTTATACTCTCCGCACTGCGGGCATTTCATAAGGGCAGGAGCGTCAAGCTTCCAAACGTTGGAACGTCTCTTATTCTGTCTTGCACTGGACACTTTTCTCTTGGGTACCGCCATCGTCAGCACCTCCTTATAGTAAAGTTAAACATTTGATGATCTGGAATCAATTCAGCAGCTGCCGCAGAGCCTCCAGACGGGGATCTGTATGCTGCTTGTCGCAGGCACAGTCGCCTTCGTTGAGGTTTTTACCGCAGGTGGGACAAAGCCCTTTGCAGTCCTCACTGCAGACGTACTTCGGCGGGGTAAGAAGAACGATGTCGGAGTAGACGAGTTCATCGAGATCCAGCGTTTCGCCTTCTACAACGATATAATCGTCAAAATCTTCTTCATCATTCAGCTTATTCACCAGCACGTGAGAAATGCTGTGAGATAGCTCTTTTCTGGTTTCCGCCAGACATCTGTTGCACGGCATCGAAAACGCATAGCTGACCGTAACGTTCAGCTCCGCGCTGGATGCGAAAGCCCTAATGTCGCCTACGATATGGACAGGAGAAACAAACGGTTTGTAACCGTCGATTTCCTCACTGGAAAGATCGATAAAATAATCAATCTTCTGTTCAACATTCTCACCAGAGAAATATTTTTTCAAATCGATAAGCATAGGTATCCTCATACCGTACTGATATATTATAAGTATCAGACGTGGTTTTGTCAAGGAAAATTTGAAAATTCTAAGATAATTCCTGCCGAAAAAAGGCGTTCGGCAGGAAAGTTCCGCCGAAGCGCCGATTTTTCTGATTCTTTCAGGAAAAATTACTTGCCAACGTACTCCAGAACAGACTCCGGAAGCTCAGAAGCATCTGCGGAAACCAGCAGATAGATATTAGCCTCGCTTGTCTCGGAGAGTGCCTTCAGCTTCATTGTGATCGGCTCAACATCTTCAACGCCGTTGCCGGTGATCTTCAGAGTGGAGTCGATAAAGATATCTGTAACATCGTAGTTTGCAGCGCAGATACCGCTAACAAAACCAACGAGAGCGTCCTTGCCCTGAATGCCGTATGCATCAGAGTCAACCAGACGAGCCTTATGAGAGATATCATATGTAAGTTTGAGGCCCTTTTCGATAACAACGATGTTACCGTTGGAGCTTTCTACAGCAGCGTTAGCCAGTTCGATAAGCTTCTTGGTCTTACCGGAACCCTTTTTACCAATTAAGAGAGTGATCATAATGAATTCCTCCTGTTTATTTTATTCCGCCTAAACGGATTTACGCCTGAATTAATTTTAGGAAAGTCTTGCTTCCAGCGCTGCCTTTGCTTCCTCGTAACCGGGCTTGCCAAGCAGTGCAAACATATTCTTCTTGTAGCTCTCAACACCGGGCTGGTCAAACGGATTGACACCCAGCATATAACCGGAGATTGCACAAGCCTTCTCGAAGAAGTAGATGATCTGACCGAGTGTATCCTCGGAGAAATCCTTCGCATGCAGAACAACGTTCGGAATGCTGCCGTCTGTATGTGCGAGTGCGGTGCCCTGGAAAGCCTTCTTGTTGATATAGTCCATGCTCTTGCCTTCGAGGAAGTTCAGACCGTCAACATCATCCGGGTCATGACCGATAATGATCTCATGCTTCGGTGTTTCAAACTGCATAACAGTTTCGAAGATGCGGCGTCTACCATCCTGAATGTACTGGCCGAGGGAGTGCAGGTCTGTAGAGAAGGTTACGGAGTTCGGGAACAGACCCTTGCCGTCCTTACCTTCACTCTCGCCAAAGAGCTGCTTCCACCATTCGTTCATCATGTTGAAGCACGGCTCATAGCTGACGATAACTTCACTGGTTCTGCCCTTATTGTACTGGATATTACGGATTGCTGCATACTTGTAGCAATCGTTCTTCTCGATATCCGGGTCACAGTATCTTTCCTGTGCTTTTCTTGCACCGGCCATCAGAGCATCGATATCGCAGCCTGCAACGGCAATGGGAAGCAGACCGACAGCAGTCAGAACGGAAAAACGACCGCCGACATCATCCGGAACAACGAAAGTCTCATAGCCTTCTTCATCAGCCAAATGCTTCAGAGTGCCCTTAGCCTTATCTGTTGTGCAGAAGATGCGCTTTCTTGCTTCTACCTTACCGTACTACATTTCAAGGATCACACGGAATACGCGGAATGCGATTGCCGGCTCTGTTGTTGTACCGGACTTGGAGATCATATTGATGGAAATATCTCTGCCCTCGCAGATGGAAACAAGCTCTGCCAGAGAGGAAGAAGAAATACTGTTACCTGCATAATAAATATCCGGTGTATCCTTCTTCAGCGCATTGTAGTTATCGCTCTTCAGGAATTCGATAGCTGCACGTGCACCGAGGTAGGAACCGCCGATACCGATAACGATGAAAACATCTGTGTTCTTCTGAATACGAGCTGCTGCTTCCTTAATGCGTGCAAACTCTTCTTTATCATAATCTGTAGGCAGATTTACCCAACCGAGGAAATCATTGCCGGGGCCCTTACGGGACACGAGCAAATCATGAGCACATGTTACGAGCGGCTGCATCATGCTATACTCATGCTCACGGATGGCATCCTTCAGATAACTGCAATCCAATTTCAAAGACATATAGTTTTACTCCTCCTATACTTCCTAAATCCCTTACAGGGTAAGCGTATCACTTTACTGTTCCTATTTTACAATAAGTCATTTCATTTTTCAAGACTTGATTGCTATTTTCACAAAATGTTTGCAAAATGATTTTGTAAGCAAAGCTTATTTCCGGTGATAAATATACAAAAAAGCGGAGAATCGTCTTTAAAACAGTACAACTCTCCGCATATTTATAACCAAAAATCAACTCTGCTCAATAAACTCTCCAATATCCGTCTCTTGTACTTTTTTACAACCGAAGAAATTTTCAAGCAAATAATACAAAGCCGATTTAAACGTGACCTTCTCAACACGGTTCGCTGCTGTAATCGGTAACGTTTCCACTACATTTCCGTCCAATAGAACACGTATTTCGCCGATTTTCTGTCCCGTTTCTATCGGTGCTGCAAGTTCTTCCGGCAGATCCAGCTCCATTTTGATTTCATTCTGTCCCGAAACCGGAACCAATATACCTGACGGCACTTTACTTAATAACGAAACCTGCTCCGTCATTCCGTTCATAACCGACATCAACGGCAATTCCGGACACTCGGGCACCACAGTTTTCCAGTTTGAAAAACCGTAATCTAAAAGCGACGACGCCGCCGAAAACCGGTCGTTTGTATTTTCCGCACCGAGAACGACTCCAATAAGCGTCATACCGTTTCGTTCGGCACAGGCTGTAATGCAGCTACCGGCAGCCCCTGTTGTGCCGGTTTTGAGACCTTTTATTCCTTTGTATGATTTTACAAGCTTATTAGTATTTACAAGCTGGGTATCGCCTCCGCGTACATAATCGATCCAGATAAGCGTATAGTCATAGATACGCTCATGCATCATTAATGCTCGGCTCATCACCGCAACATCGTACGCACTTGTGAGATGTCCTTCTTCATCGAGTCCGTTGCAGTTTTTAAAAACCGTGTCCTCCATTCCAAGCTCTGCCGCCCGTTCATTCATACGGGCAACAAAGGCATCTTCCGTCCCAGAAATCGCTTCTGCAAGCACTACAGCTGCATCGTTCGCACTCATGACCACACACGCCTTGATGAGGTCATCCACCGTCATCTGCTCTCCTTCACGCAGCCAGATATCCGATCCACCCATAGAAGCAGCATGCGCCGAAGCGGTCAGCATATCGTCAAAATGCAGCACATCTTCTTCAATTGCTTCAAAGACGAGCAGCAGTGTCATGACCTTTGTAATCGAAGCACAAGGAAGTTTTTCATGTGCCTTCTTCTCAGCAAGTACTTCTCCCGTTCCGTGCTCCATCAGCACAAAAGCTTTCGCCGGCAGATCGATCATCTCGGCAGCCGCTTTTATTGGCTGCGAAATAACGAATAGAATTGCCGTCAAAATACAAACGATCCTTTTGAAAGATATCCACTGTACACGCATAACGATATCATCCTTCCATATACTGTTCCGAAAATTCATATGCATTCTCACGGACAGCTTATGCGTATAAAAAAGAAAAAGGATCCGAAAGTTACTCTATTGACACTACCGGTAGATTATGCTAATATCTTACCATGATAAAGCGAAGGAGTGAACGAGATGATCGCTATCATTGACTACGGTGCCGGTAATATTCGAAGTGTTGAAAAAGCCTTTCTGTATCTTGGCGCTAATGTTACAGTCACACAGGACCCTGAAGTTCTGTTCTCTGCAGACGCCGCAGTGCTGCCGGGTGTCGGCTCTTTCGGCGATGCGATGGACGAACTTCGCAAACGCGATCTCGAGCAGCCGATCCGAGACTTTATTGCATCCGGAAAACCGTTTTTAGGCATTTGCCTCGGTCTGCAGATCCTTTTTGAAAGCAGTGAGGAATCTCCTGGCGTACCGGGCCTCGGACTTTTGAAAGGCAAAATCGTTCGCATTCCTGCAGGCGATGGCCTCAAGATCCCACACATGGGCTGGAACTCCCTATCCGTAAAAAAGCAGACCGGCTTATTCGAAAACATCCAATCTTCCCCCTACGTTTACTTTGTTCACTCCTACTATTTGAAGGCCGAGGAAGATATCGTTTCCGCTGAAACCGAATACGGAGTAACGATCCATGCCGCAGTTCAGAAAGATAACTTGATGGCCTGCCAGTTCCACCCGGAAAAAAGCGGTGCAGCCGGCCTTGCACTCCTAAAAAGCTTCACCGATCTGATCAAAACAACAGGAGGTCTTAACTGATGTACGCAAAACGTATTATTCCTTGTCTTGACCTCAAAAACGGCCGCGTTGTAAAGGGCACCAATTTCGTAAATCTGCGTGATGCAGGTGATCCGGTAGAGGCCGCGATCGAATATGACCGCCAGAATGCGGATGAACTTGTTCTGCTCGATATCACCGCTTCTTCCGATGCGCGTAATATTATGATCGACATCGTGTCCCGTGTTGCGAATAATATCTTTATTCCTTTTACCGTCGGCGGCGGTATCCGTACCGTAGATGATTTCACTGCAATTTTACGTGCAGGCGCAGATAAGGTTTCTGTGAATTCCGCAGCACTTAAAAATCCGCGTATCATTGAAGAAGCTGCCTATAAATTCGGCAGCCAGTGTGTTGTAGTCGCTATGGACGCAAAGCGCAGACCGAACGGTGGCTGGACTCTTTACTTAAACGGCGGCCGTGTCGATACCGGTATCGATGCACTCGAATGGGCGCAGCACGCCGAAAAATTGGGTGCCGGTGAAATTTTGCTCACAAGCATGGATTGCGACGGTACAAAAGCCGGATACGATTTGGAACTTACCCGTGCGGTGTCCGAATCGGTCGGCATTCCCGTTATCGCTTCGGGCGGTGCAGGAAAACTCGAACATTTTACGGATGCATTCACGAAAGGCAAAGCCGATGCCGTACTCGCCGCTTCCCTTTTTCATTTCCGTGAGATTGCTATTCCGGATCTCAAAAAATACTTAGCCGAAAACAATATTCCGGTTCGGCGCTGATATTTTTCACACTAAAATTCCGACAGGGAAGCTCCCCTGCCGGAATTTTTGATTTTCCCGAAAATAATTTGCCGCACACATTGACAACGGATAATGTACGTGCTATATTTTAGAAAAATTCAACCGAAAGGACTACGACAATGGCAGTTTTCACTTTTGTGAACAACATTACCACCACTATGCAGCACGTCGAAACTGCAGATTTCGCCGGGCCTCATTTGTCGTACTCCGATTTCAAAGTAACTTAGAAATTTTGGGACATGACGGTGCAGGTCGAAGCAGATTCGATTTGCACCGTTTTAATTTTTCTTGAAAGGAGGCTGCTATCATGCCGGAACAGTTCGCTCCCCACCAAAATGAAACGAACGACCAACAAACCACTTTAATATTTTCTTTCCAAAGGAGTAAAGAACATGAAAACTATAGACAAAACTGTACTGGCAGGATACAATGCCGGAATTGAAAGAAACCGCCTTAGGACCGGAATAGGACTTATTGAATTCGAGCGCACAAAAGAAATACTTCTCGAGAAGCTGCCAAAACCGCCGGCTGTAATCTATGATATTGGAGGGGCTTACGGCGAATACGCATGGTGGCTTTCCTCACTCGGCTATGAAGTTCATCTATTTGATTTATCTGAAACCAATATCGAGATGAGCGAAGAACTCGCCGCTGAATTCCCAGGAGTCACCTTATACTCTGCTGAAATCGGCGATGCTCGCGCAGTACCGCGCCCGGATAAAAGTGCTGATGTCATCTTACTTATGGGGCCGCTGTATTCCATTACAGAATACGAAGAGCGGATCCTCGCAGTCAAAGAAAGTTTTCGCTTACTTAAGGATGATGGCATCCTATTTTCTGCTGCACTTACTCCGTTCAGCGTTCTCGTCTCTCGCCTTGCAATATACCACAGTGATGATACAACGAAGAGTAAAGAACTTGATAACCCCGCCTTGATCTCTGCAATTGAGCGCACATTAATTGATGGGTGCTATATCAACCCGGAGCGAAAAATCGCAAACGGTTTAGGCAGCTCACATCTACACACGGCAAAGGCGCTGAAAGAAGAATTAGCTTGCGGCGGATTTGATACCGATACCGTTCACGGTGTAATGGGCGGTGCATGGCTCGCACCGAACCTCAACGAACTCTTGGAAAACGAAGAAACCTATTCACTGCTGATGAAAACCGTTCGAATGTTAGATACACACGAAGAGATCATCGGACTCTCCGGTCACCTTCTTGCTGTATCACGAAAAAATTTTGATCTCATTATACATTGACAACCGATAACTAAAGTGCTATATTTTAGAAAATCCCAACGAAAGGACTACGACAATGACAGTACAGTCTTCCCGAACTTTTATTATTGTCACTATGCGCGGTATGTATACCCAGTATTGGTATTCGCCGGGCCTGCATTGTCGTACCCAAAATTCGTTATGATCTGCTGAAAATCAATTGAAGATCATAGGATATCTGGTCAATGACGGTGCCGGTCGAAGTAGATTCGATCTGCACCGTTTTTTTGTTTTAAGGAGGTAGAACCATGGAAAGAATTGAAGCACTCACAAACTATTACACCGCTTATAATGAAGACGCGCGTCTGACATCCAAGCACGGTATGATCGAGTTTTTGACTACGATCCATTATGTGGAAAAATATCTCAAAAGAGGCATGCGTATTCTGGAGATCGGCGCGGGCACAGGGCGATATTCCCACTACTTCGCCCAAAAGGGATATGAAGTAGATGCTGTTGAGCTGATGGAGTGCAACATTGAAGTTTTCAAGGCTAATACGACGGCCGGCGAAAACATTACTGTTCAGCAGGGCGATGCAGTAAACCTCAGTAATATCCCCTCTAATCAGTATGACATCACCCTTCTGCTCGGTCCTATGTATCACCTCTACACTAATGAAGATCAGCGAGCTGCCATGTGTGAAGCCATTCGTGTAACAAAGAAAGGCGGCATTGTATTTGCAGCATACTGCAACAGTGATATGACCGTCTATCAATTTTGCTTTGTGCGTGGCGGCATTAACAATGAGCAATACAAAGAGCTGATCGATCCCGATACATTCGCACTCAGCTCCACCCCTCAAGAAATTTTTACGCTGTACCGAAAAGAAGATATTGACAAGCTGATGCAAGCATTTTCCGTTCAGAGATTACATTATGTCGGAACAGATATGCTGACACGTTTCATTGAAGAAGCCGTAGACCAAATGGATGCTGATACTTTCGAGAAATACCTAAAATACCATCTTTTCATTTGCGAACGCGCAGATATGGTTGGAGCGACCAATCATATCCTGGATGTTTTCAGGAAGGAATAAACCATGAGCCTATCGATCCGACTTACGATTTCCTCAGATGCGGAAGTGTTATCTGAAATACAAAAGGCAGCATTTAAACCTTTATATGAGAAATATCATGATGAAAGAAACCCCTTTCTTAGGGGGCCTGAAGATATTCTTTGCCGGTTAAATAAATTCAACCGCCACTATACAATTCTGTACGATAACAAAATCGTCGGCGCTGTGTTCTATCGTTTATACGGTAAACGCAGTCCATTCGATGAGATCGATTCAGGTGAATACTATCTTGGGCGAATCTACATTCATCCGGATTATCAGAACAAAGGAATGGCACGAGATGCCATTTTACTGTGCGAGAAGGAGTTTCCGGACGCCCAATACTATTATGTAGATTTTCCTGAAGATATGGAGAAAAACCGCAGGTGTTATCAAAGTGCAGGTTACTGCGATACCGGCGAGAGAATTCGCGCAGAAGGTGCGCCGACACTTGCTCTGTATAAAAAAACAGTAAATGAGGTGTTTGAACCTACGAAAGTTACACTGCCAATGATCTATGAGGTGGAAAAAAACGAATTACAAGCGTGCCTTGATGTCATCCACCGGAGCTTCAGCACCGTGGCTTTGCAGTTCGGTCTGACACAGGAAAACTGCCCGAAGCATACGAGCTTTATCCCCCTATCTTACCTCGAGACACAAATGCGGTGGGGCTGGCACATGTACGCATTGTATGCAGGAAAGAAAATCATCGGATATATGTCACTCTCGAAAGAAAATGATGACACCTTTGAGCTTCATAACCTTGCCGTATTACCGGAGTACCGACACAATGGATTCGGAAAGCTGCTGCTCGACCACGCAGCAACTGTTGTGAGATCCTTA
>JAZNMV010000084.1:0-3890 GCA_045579885.1 Acutalibacteraceae bacterium
ATTTCCAACAACCGATGTTAAAACCATTTCAGATTCGCCAAATGATGCAACTTCACACAAGCCATCCATTCCGGAAACAAGCTTTGTTTTGGTGTCGGAAATGTTTGATTTTAATTCATTATTCAACGATCAGTTATGTGCCTCACCGGCAACACTCTTACGTACAAGTGCACGGTTCAGCTTAGCCTTTGCTTTCAGAAGAACAAGATTATCCTTGTCTCCCGCAGCATTGATCGTCTGCTGCGCATTCTCATATGCTGCATCGGCACGGGCAACGTCAATATCTTCCGCCCACTCAAAAGTAGTCGGAACAAGTGTTACTTCACCGTTTAATACCTGAAGCATGCCGCCGATACAAGCCGCTGTTCTGCGCTCGCCATCAATGACAACTACCGCACGCCCCATACCGAGGGAACAAACACAGTTAATATGACGAGCTAAAACCGCCATATCACCGTTTGTTGTGCGCACGATGAGCTTTTCAGCCTGACCGTCAAAAATCAAGCCGTCACACGTTACAATTTTCAGAGAAAAGCTTGTTGCCATGCTTTATGCCTCCTTCTTATTGTACGCCTCAACAACTTCATCAATGCTGCCCTTGAACAGGAAGTAGGATTCGGGAATATCGTCATGCATACCGGAGATAATCTCCTGGAAGGAACGAATGGTTTCCTTAAGCGGTACATAACGGCCCTGATAGCCTGTGAACTGCTCGGCAACCTCAAACGGCTGGGAAAGGAAACGCTGCACCTTACGTGCACGGTTAACTGTGACTTTATCGGCTTCGCTTAGTTCGTCCATACCCATAATGGCGATGATGTCCTGAAGCTCCTTATAGCGCTGCAGGATCTGCTGAACTGCACGGGCTGTTTCATAGTGCTCCTGACCTACAACCTCGGGAGAAAGGATACGGGAGGTGGAATCAAGCGGATCAACAGCCGGGTAAATACCCAGGGATGCAATACCGCGATCCAGAACCGTAGTCGCGTCGAGGTGAGCAAATGTAGTTGCCGGAGCCGGGTCCGTGAGGTCGTCAGCCGGAACATAAACCGCCTGAACAGACGTGATGGAACCATTCTTTGTGGATGTAATACGCTCCTGAAGAGCACCCATTTCAGTTGCCAGAGTCGGCTGATAACCAACAGCGGAAGGCATACGGCCCAGAAGTGCGGAAACCTCGGAACCTGCCTGTGTGAAACGGAAAATATTATCGATGAACAGCAGAACGTCCTGATGCTTAACATCACGGAAATATTCTGCCATGGTCAGACCGGACAGGCCGACACGCATACGTGCTCCTGGCGGTTCATTCATCTGACCGTAGACCATTGCGGTCTTGTTAATAACGCCGGATTCCGTCATTTCGCGGTAAAGGTCGTTACCTTCACGGGTACGCTCACCAACACCGGTGAAAACGCAAATACCGCCGTGCTGCTTTGCAACGTTATTGATCAGCTCCATGATAAGAACTGTCTTACCTACGCCGGCGCCGCCGAACAGACCGATCTTACCGCCCTTTGCATACGGGCAGATGAGGTCAACAACTTTAATGCCGGTTTCAAGGATCTCTGTTGCCGGTTCCTGATCCTCATAGCTCGGAGCAGGACGGTGGATCGGCCAAGCCTCATCCGTTGTCGGAACAGGACCGTTATCGATAGGCTGACCGAGCAGGTTGAAAACTCGGCCCAGGCACTCTTCGCCTACCGGAACACGGATCGGTGCACCGGTATCGACAGCCTCTACACCGCGCTGCAGACCGTCGGTCGAAGACATCGCAACGCAGCGCACAACATTATCGCCGATATGCTGTGCGACCTCCGCCGTGATCGTGCCGCCGTTCAGCGGGATCTCGATGGCGTTGAGCAGAGCGGGAAGCTCATTGTCCGCGAAGCGGATATCCAGAACGGGGCCGATGACCTGTGTCACGGTACCGATATGTTTGGACATGGGGGTCAACTCCTTTGAATTGAATTCCGTCAGGCTTCTGCGCCTGCGACGATCTCTGTGATCTCCTGCGTGATGGATGCCTGTCTTGCACGATTGAACTTAAGTGTCAGGTCCGCGATCATCTCTTCCGCATTCTGTGTTGCGGAGTCCATTGCGGTACGGCGGGCAGCCTGTTCGGCACAGCGCGACTCGCACAGTGCACCGTACAGAATACCGCCGAGACATTCCGGAATGATCGAAGCAAAAACTTCTTCCGCAGAGGGCTCATATACGGTATCCATCTTCGTACCGCGAGCCGTGCTCTCTGTCGGAACATTAAGCGGAAGCATATCCATTACAGCAGGCACCTGAGAAAGAACGGAAACAAAGTTGGTATAAACCAATTTGATCTCGCTGTATTCACCGGCTAAGAAAGCCTTAGAAACATTTTTGGCGATCGTAAAGCAATCGCTGATGCTCAGGTCTGCCGCTTCAGCATAAGCCTCTGTGTGGCAGGGGATTTTACGGGATCGGAAATATTCCAACGCTTTTTTACCGATAGGTAAAACGGTTGTGTCTCTGCCCTGCATCTGCTGCTGGCTAAGCTTCAATACGTTGCCGTTATAGCCGCCGGCCAAGCCGCGGTCACCGGCAATAACAATTAAAAGAAGCTTATCGCCCTGCGGTTTACGCAGATACGGCGAGGAGAGATCACGCGTTGTTCGGGTAATATCCGAAATAGTTTCATATAGGATTTCGAAGTAAGGACGGGACGCCGCCACACGGTTCTGGGCCTGGCGCAGCTTGGAAGCCGCAACCATTTCCATAGCCTTTGTGATCTGCTTGGTGCTCTCCATGCTTCGAATTCTGTTTTTTATTTCTTTTGTGGAAACACCGGCCATTACGCACGCTCCTTCTGTTTCATCTTAGGAAACAAAGCGCTGGTTCAGCTCTGTCAGTGCATTTTTCAGTGCGGTCTCAGCAGCTTCATCCAGAACACCCTTTGTACGAATCGTCTGGAGAGCTTCATAGCCATGATTGTCCATGTGGGAGAAGAGCTGCTTCTCAAACTCACGGATAGACTCAACCGGCACATTGTTCAGGAAGCCGTTAACAACAGCGTAGATGATGCAAACCTGATGCGCAACATCAACAGGCTCGTTGTTCTTCTGTTTCAGAACTTCCACGATACGTTCACCGAGAGCCAAACGTGCCTTTGTGTCGGCATCGAGGTCGGAACCGAACTGTGCGAAGCTCTGCAGCTCACGGTACTGAGAATAAAGCAGCTTCAAAGAACCGGAAACCTTCTTCATCGCCTTGATCTGTGCGCTGCCGCCGACTCGGGAAACGGAAATACCCGGGTTAACAGCCGGCATAACACCGGAATTGAAGAGTTCGGACTCAAGGAAGATCTGACCGTCTGTAATGGAGATAACGTTTGTCGGGATATAAGCGGAAACGTCACTCGCCTGTGTCTCAATGATCGGCAGAGCCGTCAGAGAGCCGCCACCCTTTTCAGGGCTCATGTGTGCTGCACGCTCAAGAAGTCTGGAGTGCAGATAGAAAACATCACCGGGGTATGCTTCACGTCCCGGCGGACGGCGGATCAAAAGGGAAATTGCACGATATGCAACAGCATGCTTGGAGAGGTCATCGTAAATTACGAGAACATCCTTGCCCTGTGCCATAAAGTACTCACCCATTGTGCAGCCTGCATACGGTGCAATGTACTGCATCGGAGCAAGCTCGGAAGCTGTAGCACTGACAACAATGGTATAATCCATTGCGCCGCCTACTTCCAAAGTATTTACGATCTGCGCTACAGTAGAGCGCTTCTGACCGATTGCAACATAAATACAGATAACATCCTTACCCTTCTGGTTCAGAATCGTATCTGTTGCCAGTGTTGTCTTACCTGTCTGGCGGTCACCGATGATCAACTCACGCTGACCCCGGCCGATCGG
>JAZNMV010000085.1:0-10405 GCA_045579885.1 Acutalibacteraceae bacterium
AACTGGGCCGAGCCCCAGCGTGTCCACCAAGAAAAAGAAGTACATCTTTATGACGTACTTCTTTTTCTTTATGCACAGGCAGGTTTGGCTCGAACCCGAGAGCGCAAGCCGTTTAGTGCGCCGCGCCAAGCTTCATAACCAAACCGTAAAATGCTGCCGCGGTACGCGGTGAAAGGCAAACTGGGCCGAGCCCCAGCGTGTCCACCAAGAAAAAGAAGTACATCTTTATGACGTACTTCTTTTTCTTTATGCACAGGCAGGTTTGGCTCGAACCCGAGAGCGCAAGCCGTTTAGTGCACTGCGCCAAGCTTCATAACCAAACCGTAAAATGCTGCCGCAGATTTCTATCTTTTTCGCACGGAAAACATGATATGATCTATTTTCGGTGCGGGAAAAGGTTTGATTTTACAAATGTGATCATGAATTTACATGTTTTGTAAGAGGTGCACAAAGTTTAGCACTGATTGATAGATTATTGTTAGAAAATAGCTAAAAACTCTTGAACTTTTAAAGACTTGTGCTATTATATATACATGGAGACGTGCGCGGGTCGTTATCTGCCCTGCCGCAGGTTCTTTTCGGTGCGTCTTATCATGAATGTGTGCTTTTCGGCGCACAGCGGATGTTGTTTTTTCATGGGAAAAAACAGGGTCCACAGCATTCTTAATCTAATACAGGCAAAGCAATGAAATCTTACAGAGAGGGGTCATTTAGTCATGTTACCTAAGCAAGAAGTAGTCGCGATGCTGCTGGCAGGCGGTCGCGGCAGCCGTCTTGGTGTTCTCACTAAGAATCTGGCTAAGCCTGCAGTCCCGTTCGGTGGCAAGTACCGAATCATCGATTTCCCGCTGTCCAACTGCGTGAACTCCGGCATTGAAACCGTTGGTGTTCTCACACAGTATCAGCCGCTGGAGCTGAACGAGTATATCGGTTCCGGTCAGCCGTGGGATCTCGACAGCATGAATGCAGGCGTACATATCCTGCAGCCGTACGAGCAGAGCCGCGGCTCTGACTGGTACAAGGGCACAGCAAACGCTATTTACCAGAATATCCCGTTCATCGACCGTTATAATCCGGATTATGTAGTCGTTCTTTCCGGCGACCACATCTACAAGATGGATTACTCCAAAATGATCGATTTCCACAAGGAACAGGACGCAGCATGTACAATCGCTGTTTACGAAGTTCCGATGGAAGAAGCACCGCGTTTCGGTATTCTGAATACCAATCCGGACGGCTCCATCTACGAGTTCGATGAGAAGCCCGCTGTTCCGAAGAGCAACCAGGCTTCCATGGGTATCTATGTATTCTCCTGGCAGAAGCTCCGTGCATACCTGATCGCTGACGAAAAGGACCCGAATTCCTCCAACGACTTCGGTAAGAACGTTCTGCCGACCATGCTGAACGCTGGCGAGCGCATGTTTGCTTATAAGTTCGAAGGCTACTGGAAGGACGTCGGTACGATCGACAGCCTTTGGGAATCCAACATGGATATGCTCAACCCGAAGACCGGTCTGGATCTCTCCAAGGAAGATTGGAAGATCTTCTCCAGAAACCCGGCAACACCCCCGCAGTATGTTGCTAAGGGTGCAAAGGTTCAGAATTCTCTCATTTCCGGCGGCTGCAATGTCTACGGCGATCTGGAATTCTCCATCCTGTTCCAGGGTGTTTATGTAGCACCGGGCGCAACCGTTACAGACTCCATCGTCATGCCGGGCGCCGTTATTGAAGAAGGTGCTGTTGTACAGTATGCAATCGTTTCCGAAAACGCTGTTGTCGGCAAGAACTGTGTCGTCGGCATGCGTCCTGAGGAAATGGAAAACCGTGACGACTGGGGCGTAGCCGTTGTCGGTCCGGATGTAAAGCTCGCCGAGGGCAGCGTTGTCGCACCCAAGGAAATGATCGAAGCTAAGGAGGTGCAGGCATAATGCTGGGCAACAATGTAATGGGCGTTCTCTTCGCCTATGTTCACGATGAAAGAGTCAGAGACCTGACCGAGCACCGCGTTATGGCGTCTGTTCCGTACGGCGGACGTTATCGCCTGGTCGATTTTACTCTGTCCAATATGGTAAACTCCGGCATCAATAAGGTCGGCGTCGTTACCAGCGAAAATTATCAGTCTCTGATGGATCACCTCGGTTCCGGTAAGGCTTGGGACCTCTCCAGAAAGAGAGAAGGTCTGTATCTGCTGCCGCCGTTCGGCAAGACAACCTCCAGAACAGACGGTAAGGTCGAGTCCCTCGACTCCATCCGCCGTTTCCTCAAGAACTCTCTTGAAGACTATGTAATCCTCTCCGATTGCGATATCGTTGCTAACATCAACTACCGCGATGCTGTTAACCAGCACATTGCAACAGGCGCAGATATCACTGTTATCTATCGCCATGGCGATTCTCCGGATGTTGACCGCAACAATATCTTCACACTCGACCCGGCAGGCCGTATCCGTGAGATGCTCACACATCGCGGCGGCGAGCACGGTGTCAACTATGGCCTCGGCATGTATATCATCGGCCGTCAGCTGCTTCTCCAACTGGTAGAAGGCTGCATGAGCCGCAATGAATATGACTTTGATAAGGACATCATTCAGCGTGTGATTCCGGAGCTGAAGGTTATGGGCTACGAGTTCACAGGTGTTGCATATCAGGTATCTTCCTTCGAAGCATACTTTGAAGCAAACATGGCTCTTATGGACCCGAAGGTTCGCGCAGAGCTCTTCAACCCGAACCGTCCGATCAACACAAAGGTTCGTGACGACATGCCGGCTAAGTACGGCCTCAATTCCGAAGTTTCCAATTCTCTCGTTGCTGACGGCTGCGTTATCGACGGCGAAGTTGAAAACTGCGTCCTGTTCCGTGGCGTTAAGATCGCTCGCGGCGCAAGAGTTCGCAACTGTGTCATCATGCAGGATACCGTGATCGGCGAAAACAGCCGTCTCGACTATGTTGTTGCTGACAAGAACGTTGAGATCGAAGCAAACCGTACACTGATGGGCTACCAGACCTATCCGGTATTCATTGCTAAGGACAGCAAAGTCTGATTTTCTTGAGTAAGTTATGCGCGTTGCGGCAACGCAGCGCGCATATTGAGATTTAGTATAACCCGAATTTTCTCTTTCGGAAAGGAAGGTCCAATTTATGAAAGTTTTATTCTGTGCCAGCGAGGCTCTGCCTTTTGCTGCTACAGGCGGTCTGGCTGACGTAGCCGGCTCTCTGCCGACTGCTCTGCGCACCCGTCTGATCGGCTGCCGCGTTGTTATGCCTCTCTATGAGAGCGTACCGCAGGAGCTGCGTGAGAAGATGAAGTTTATCACCAGCATCAGTGTTCCGGTAGCATGGCGCCGCCAGTACTGCGGCATTTTCGAGGCTAAGGTCGGCAACGTTATTTACTACCTCCTCGACAACCAGTACTATTTCAAGCGTCAGGGTCTCTACGGTCATTTTGACGATGCAGAGCGTTACGCATTCTTCTCCCGTGCTGTTCTCGAGATGCTGCCGTATATCGAGTTCAAGCCGGACGTTATCCATGCAAACGACTGGCAGACCGCTCTTGTTCCGGTCTACTATCGCCTGTTCTATGCAAACAACGAGTGGTACAACGGCATTAAGACCCTCTTTACCATTCATAACATTCAGTATCAGGGCCAGTACGGCTATGAGATCCTCGAAGATGTTTTCGGCATCACCCAGAACGACAGAGGCCTCATGGAGTACAACAACTGTGTTAACCTGATGAAGGCTGCTATCGAGGCTTCCAACTGGGTCTCCACAGTTAGCCCGACCTACGCAGAAGAGATCCTCGACCCGTGGTTTGCTCATAAGCTCGACCCGATCCTCCGCGAGCGTTCCTGGAAGCTTTCCGGTATTCTCAACGGTATCGACGTTGTCGGTTATGACCCGCAAACAGACGCTAACCTCTTCGAGAACTACAGCGTAGAGGATAAGAGCAATAAGGCTGTCAATAAGGCTAAGCTGCAGGAGCGCCTCGGCCTCGAAGCTGACATGGAAGCTCCGCTCATCGGTATGGTTACCCGTCTCGTTTCCCATAAGGGTCTCGACCTCGTTAAGGGTGCTGTGGATGAGGTTATGGCAACAACAAACGCACAGTTTGCTGTTCTCGGCAGCGGTGACTGGGAGTACGAGCAGTTCTTCAAAGAGATGCAGGCTAAGTACCCGGGTCGTTTCGTTCTGTGCCTCGGCTTCGTTCCGGAGCTTGCTCGTAAGATCTACGGCGGTTCCGACCTGTTCCTGATGCCCAGTAAGAGCGAGCCCTGCGGCCTCTCTCAGATGGTGGCTGTTCGTTATGGCTCCATCCCGATCATCCGTGAGACCGGCGGTCTGAAGGACTCCATCAAGGACTGCGGCGACGGCGAAGGCAACGGCTTCACATTCCAGACTTACAATGTACAGGATATGATCGACGCGATCAACCGCGGTATCAATATGTACAACAACGATAAGGAAGCTTGGGAAGTTCTCGTTGACCGCGCTATGAAGTGCGACTTCAGCTGGGGTCGTTCCGCAAACGAGTATATCAGACTCTCCAAGCAGCTCATCTCCAGCTGAAAATACCAATGGGAGTGGGTGGGGGATATCCCTGCCCACTTTTGTTTTGTTTGGATGTACAAGTGGGGGCGGGCGCTTTTGTCAGCCTTTCACACTATCCCTGCCGTGGAGCACGGAGCGTTTCCGGATAAGCGGCGTGTATAATGTGTGTTGCCGTGAAGTGGGGACAAAAGATGTGGGGAATTTAAGGAGACGGAAAATGGAGATCATAGCGAAGAATGAACACCTGAGCATACGCAAAATGGAAGCGTGCAATGCGGATTTTGCGCAGCACTTAAAATGGATGAGAGACCCCGAAGTGCTGAAATACTGGGACGGGGAATATGACGAAGATTCCATCCGGGAAATGTATTACGATCATTTAAAAGAGGGAGTGACGCCCTGCTTTATCGAGCTAGAGGGCAGACCGGTCGGCTATGTGCAGTTTGACCGTATTCCGGATGCCGAAGGCTATGAGTGCCCGAAAGCGGATTGGGAATGTTTCTTTAGACCCGGTGAGGTCATTTACGGCGTGGATATGTTCATAGCGGATGTTTCATGCAGAGACCGCGGCATAGGCACAGAGATGCTGACAATGCTGGGAGACGCCATTTTTGAAAAATACGGCGCGGATTCCCTTGTGGTCGACCCGAAGACGCACAATGCCCGTGCGATCGCCTGCTACAGAAAATGCGGATTCAAAGATTGCTTTGTCGTGCCGCAGCGGGAAGCGCATTTTGACGCGATGTTTGACAGCTTAATTATGAAGAAAACTAAGGCAGAGTAGTTTACATAACTCTGCAATTTCGTGAAAAGTCGATAAGAGCAACCTGAAATTGCGGCAATTCAAGGTTTACGTGCTTGCATGCTCACGGTTCGTTTCGTATAATGTTGCTATGATAAAGGGGGTTAAGAGTATGGTGATATCGGAAAAGATCGCGCTGTGCAGAAAAGCACTTGGTATATCGCAGGAGGAACTTGCTGCTCTTTTAAATATCTCGCGGCAGGCGGTGTCCCGATGGGAAACGGGAGCGGCGATGCCGGATACGGAGAAAATTATACAGCTGAGCCGCGTGTTCGGTGTCAGTACAGACTATCTCCTTTTAGACGAAGTAACACAGCGAAATGTACAACCGGAAGCTGCTGTAGATAAGACGGAGGAGAAGCCGGTGGAACAAGCGGAGCGTGCCGAGGCGACCGAGAACCTATGGACCGTAGAGCAGTTTTTGGAAATACGTGTACGCGAGAGACGCAGAAAATTCCGTATGGCGGGGTGGATCATGTTCCTTGTGTTCGGATGGGTGATCCTCATTCTTTCTTTTATTTTTGCACATCAATGGGGTATGAACACAGATTGGTGGTATACGGATTGGGGACGCTTCGGTACGGGACTATTCCACACCGGAAACCTCGCATTGTTGATTACCGGCATTCTTATGATGATTCCGGGCATTGCGGGATTAATCCACGAATATAAAAGAGAAGACTAAGAAAGTGGGCGTGCCGCGAAGTGCGGTACACCCACTTTTTCATGCGAGAATTACTTTTCTGTCGGGAAGGAGTTGAACCATGCGCGCTCTTCGAAAGCTTTCTTCTTCGGTGCATTGGGTTCTTTTTCCGCAACACCGACGGGCAGGAAGCAGACGAGGTCGTACTCTTCCGGAACGTTCAGAATAGCGGCCATCTTGAGATCGATGCGATCATCGTCCGTGATGTGGCCTTCGAACCAGCAGCTCTGGTAGCCGAGCTCGGAAATCGCGAGCAGCATATTCTGAATGGCTGCGGAGTAGTCCTGCACGGCAAAGCACTTATCGCGGTAAGCGCATACGCGACGGGTGAGAACGAAGATACCGGCCGGAGCGGTTTCGCCGACGGGCGGGTCAATAACGGAAACGACCTCTTTGAGAATGGCCGGGTCATCTACGGCAATCAGGCTTGTGGTCTGCATATTGCAGCCGGAGGGAGCGGCGAGACCTGCCTCCATGATCTTCACGAGGTCTTCGCGCGGAACGGGTGTGGACCTGTACTTGCCGCGATAGCTGCGGCGGGTCATAATTCTGTCGATCGTATTCATTTTGAATACCTCCTTATTTCGATGTATCAAACCGGTATACGCGGGACGGGCTGCCGTCCTCGTACGGATTTTCGGGGTGTTCGGGAATGCAAAGTACATCGCGTGTATTTTCGCGGATGACTTTATCCCAAAAGAAAACGGAAGCGGTGTTTTTCGGGTGGCAGCGCAGCTCCCACAGACCGGGGAAGCGCTTGAAAGCTTCCGTTGCGGCAAAGGTGCCGACACCGTGGCGGCGGTACTTGTACATAACGAAGAATTCCGCCATGCTGTAGGTGGTCTCACCGGGGAAAAACTCCATGTAATTGCCGACCATTACAAAGCCGGCGAGTTTGCCGTCCGCCTTGATGAAGAACGGATAGCGTGTATCTTCGGTCCAGTAGCAATCGAAGTAATCGTAACCGTAGAGACCGAGCGGATTTACATCGATATCCAGATATTGAGAAAACTCGTAGTCGTATTTTTCAAGGAGATTTCTGAGGATCTCCTTTTCGTGCTTTTGCACGGGAACAAGCTCAAGCTTCATTTTCATTGCCTTTCTTAGCGGGCACAAATTTCGCGCGGTTCATCAGCGGATGCTGCAGACGGATCGCACCGTCGTTCGGGCAGGACATAACGCAGGCACCGCAGTAGTAGCACTCGCCCGGGAACAGCACGACGGGCGGCTTTCCTTTTTCCGGGTTCGGAATGAGAATATCCACCTGACAGATGTTTACGCAGGCGTTGCAGCCGGTGCATTTGGTTTCACTGAACAGCAGGGGGCGTGCGCTGCTTATAACGGGTTCTGCTGTAAGCTCTCTCATTTGCGGTACGCTCCTTTCTGTTCGTTCTCTATGTAGTCGCGGTTGCGCTTTTCGTATTCGGTCTCGAGGTCTCCGAAATAGTCGAGCGGATGGCTGCCGTAAATGACTTCGCCGTTTTCCTGCCGCACGGTGATAAAGCGGCGGTCTTCGGCGGGATCGGTTCGGTCGCTGTCCACACGTTCGAAGCAAAGCGGTACGGAGGAGGTCTTTCTCGAGAGGCAGGCGTGCAGAATGAGCTTCGACACGGTGAGGATATCAAATACCTCGTGGGCACGCATCAGTTCGTGCGGATTCTTACAGCTGATCTGCGGCACGATGTCCTTTTCGAAGCTCTCAAGGAGATCGAGACCTTCAAGCAGCAGCGCATCGCATTTTACACCGCCGCAGTAATTCTGCATGGCCTTCGAGATCGCCATGTTGAGCTCGCGCCAATCCATGCCGTCCTCGCGGTAAATGGGTGCAAGCAGGCGCGCCTGCTCGGCTTTGGCCTCGGCTTCGCTGTAATCCAAAAGCTCGGTATGTGCTGCAAAATCCGAAGCCTTGCGTCCCGCATAGTAGCCCGTTGCACAGGCAAAACCGGCGCAGTCGGAAGCAAAGAGCTGATCACCGGCAGCGTAGATGCCGTCGATATTTGTTTTCAGGTCCCAGTCGTGCCATACGCCGCCGGGCGCACCGAACAGCTGGCGCTCCTGTGCGAGGAAGTTGGCGGACTGCCAACCGGTGCCGTAGCTCTGCAGCATGTGCTGTGTGGGGTCGAAGCCGCGCTCGGTGTAGTTTTTTAGGATCGGGATCTTTGTTTTGCCTTCCTCGCCGACCATCATGCCCCAAATGACCTTGCGTTCCATCTCCGGCATGCGGCTGAGGTCTGCGTAGAACGGCAGCTGATAGCCGCGGCGGATGAGTTCATCGAACGGCAGGGTCTCCGGTCCGCGGTAATCGTACTTCGGGTCGTCGATCACACCGCCCTTTAGGAAGAATTTCTGTCCCGGTGCGGGGTAATACCGCTCGGAAACGGTTTTGAGCTCGCGGCCGTCGCGGTCAACGTACGGGATCTCCACACCGCGCGCATCGACCATCGTTGCGGCGTACCATGTGTTGTGGTTGTTGCCTGTGCCGTAAGCCGGAAAGCTGCGTCCGGCGGCGGAAAACTCGCCTCGTACGGATTTTTCCATCATCGTAAATTCCACACCGGCTTTAAAGCCCATGGCGTGACCGCTGCCGATGCTCTGTGTGGGGCGGAACTCGCAAAGACCCACCATGTCGGGATTAAACAGCCACACACGTGCCGGTCGGCTCATGGTCAGAACCGTGGTCTTTGCACGCAGAATGTAGAATTTACCGGTGCGTACGTTCATGCCGCAGGCGCCGACACCGCGCTTTTTGCTGTCCTGAACGGCGGTAAGAAGTGCTGTGGCTTCGGTTCGGTCGAGTACCGTCACGCCGAGGCGAAGCAGCTCCTTATAGAGCGCGGGCTTAAAGGTGGAGCCCCAAACACGCAGCGTAAATTTATTTTTATAGTCGTAGGCGAACATGAGCTTTGTTTCGTCGTCACGAAACTCTGCGCCCTTGAATTCGTCTTCCGTATCGCGGATCTTGCCGCCGAATTGCTCGAGGTCCAAAAGACGGTCGTAGCCCTCGCGGCACTCGATGTAGTGCGCAATACCGTTCGAATAGCCGCTCTGCTCGTCAACATAGGCTTCAGCGATCTCCTTCGGCGTAACCTCGGAGCACGGGTTTGTACACGCGGACTCCCAGTGGTCGAAGCCTGTACCGGCGGCACCGCTTCGGGCCGTGGCACCCTTTTCAACGAGGATAACGGATTGTCCGCGGCGTGCTGCAGCGATCGCGGCGTAACAGCCGGCGAGACCGCCGCCGAGAACGAGCACATCGCAGGTCAGCGTTTCCGAAGTGCCGATTTCGTTTTTATATGGCCATGCGTAATTTGGCATTATACATTCTCCTTATTCTTTCGTTTCAGGATACCGTAGATCAAAAGGCAAAGTGCGCTGCCGAGCACAACGAGCGCCAGAATGAGAAGCGCACAGTGCATGAAGAAGGCATCGGGCAGGATCATGATCACAGGATCGGTTTTCGGGTCGAAGATCCAGTAATCGTTGTTAAACACGATTTTATGGAACAGGACAAACACCTTGTCCCAGTTCATTGCAATGAGAGCGGCGAGTACCGCAGGGATGCCCACGGTCAGAATACCGGCAAGCAGGAGATAGCCTGTGTTCTTTTTCCGCTTTTGCAGAAAAATGCCGATAGCGGAGAGCACACCGGAAACGATCGCGCTGATCTCAAAGAAGTTGAACACGACCTTAACTTCCTCGAAGTGGATGCGTCCGCTTTCACTCATGGGAAGCGTCGGGAAATTGAGTGTTTTCGGGCCGAAAACCGAGTTGTAGCGAATAAGCTCGTTGTAGTTTTCGATGATCACATCGCGGTTGAGCCCGGAGTATGCTTCGATGCCGAGAAAATCGATATCGAAGTAATAGAGCGGTCTGAAATTCAGTGTAATGACGACCGCAGCCGAAATGATGAACAGCACGAGTGCAAGCGACAGTAAAATGTTCATGGGGGAAAGAAGCTTTTTCATAAATTTTCCTTTCAAAGCGAAGTTATCCACATTATAGCATGCGTACTTTTGTATTTCTATCAACACCCTGTGTGGAAGTTTATCACATACGTAAATGGACAATAAAATAAGGAGGAATGGGTGCACGTGTGTGTATCTTTTTTCTCTCTCTTTCTTTCTTTATATATTTCTTTCTTTCTCTCTCTTTCTCTTCTTCTTCTTCTTCTTCTTTTTCTTTTTCTCTTTCTCTTTCTTATTCTGTAGCGTGACAAGCCGTGACGGTCACGTGACAGTAACGTGACGTGTAACGTTACTGTCACGTTACGCGTAATATTACCCGTTCAAAGTAAGTTTGAAGCATTACAGAAAACGGCAGGAGAAAATTCCTGCCGCCTGTAGAGATTATTTA
>JAZNMV010000086.1:0-14241 GCA_045579885.1 Acutalibacteraceae bacterium
TCAAGGCTTCTGCCCAGAGCTTCTACGCTTCCGTGGCTTCCGCAGCTGCCATCATCGGTCACCTTGTGGGCGGTTTTGCCTACGAGCTTTTAGGCGGCCCCACTTTCTACATTGTTATCGGTATCATCATTCTTGCTGCCGGCGGATTCTTCGTGTTGACCCATCTCATCGGCAAGATGAAGGGCATCCCCAACCCGGCTGATGAACTCAATTAATTCAAACATCTTTGGCGCCCCGCAAGGCGAGCGTTTTTTAAACAAAAAGAATCCGAACGTTTCCCCGGTTAGGAAAACGTTCGGATTTTCTTATGTCTGGAATGTTCATAACAGATTCAATCAAATAACCGGAACCGCATATATTACAGAAAATAAATTATCTAAAAACTTAGCGCAGCTTCTTGGTCAAATAGATTACCATATCATCATCTACACAGTAATCCTCATAAGGATCGCACTGGGATGTGCCGTACCAAACACCGGTACCATCCAAAATATAGCCGCGTTTGTTGTACATGCGCTGTGCATTGCCGTAGCTGCTGTACAGACCAACACCAAGGTAAACCGTATCAGCATAGCGAGCGGCAATCTCTTCAGCCACATCCATCAGCTTGCTGCCGATGCCGTTGCAGCGATATTTTTCCAGAACACCGAAATCCACGATTTCAGGCCACAGACCATGCTGGAAAGGACCTGCTTTGCGACCGGGATACACATTGTTGTAACCGGCAACCTTACCTTTGTATTCAGCCACTAGATTAATAGAAATACCATCAGCCTGATCTTTCAAGCGACCCAAATACTTATCAACAGTCTGATGCCAGCCCTGAGCGATCTCCTCATCGGTGATGATCTGAGCGTCACTCTCCTGTAGATCACGAATTACAATATTTTCATCAGAATAGTAAATCATAAGAACCCCCTGAACAATATATAAGTTTCTTTTATCTTATCATAACAGGAAACCTTTGGCAAGGAATCTATGCCATATCACTTGAACAAAACACCGACCGTGAAGGGGAGTTTTTTTGTTGCGGCAGGAATGTTCATGACAGATTCAAAGCACGAACTGAAAATCGAAAAAATAATGAGAACCTCGCTACGCGAATTGCGTGTCGAGGCTCTCGACTGGCTGGGCTGGCGGGATGATGCCGCTGTGCGTCATCCGTCCTTGCGGCATAGCCGCTGCGGACTTCACGGCTAAAAACATCCCACCGGGATGTTTTCTTTACGCCGCTCACCCTCTCAGGGTTCGAATCCCACCAAGTAAAGAAGAGAGACACAGACCGCAAGGGTCTGCATCTCTCTTCTTGGTTGGAATGTTCATAACGGATTCAATCAAATTACCACCCGGGACGGACACACATATTTCCCTTTTAGGTCAGACGGTTAGTTATCAGAAAATATCAAGAATAACTTCAAGTCGAATAGAACATTGCACCCACGCTGCATGTGTGCTATAGTATTTTTGTAAGTTTTTGGGAGTGATTATCAAATGAAGCCATCACGTTTGTATCTGCCTCTATCGGCAGATGATTTAGCTCCGCGCAAGGTCTGATATTGGACGATACTTGCACGGAGCGATTCTTCCAATCGAAGATGAATCGTCCACATTAGGCTTTGCGCTGCCTTCAATTATCAGTTATCAATTGTAAGGAGCAAAGCCATGAAAAAAACAACTTTTATCAAAGAACTGCAGAGTTATCTGCTCTTATGGGGTTCACAAACCGTATCTGCCTTGGGTACGGCTATGACAAACTACGCATTGACGATCTGGGTTTTTCAGCAGGAAGAAAGCGCTTCCAGTCTGACACTGCTTACACTCTGTTCTTTCTTGCCAACCATTGTGTTTCGTTTTACAGCCGGAGCTGCTGCGGATCGCTGGAATAAGAAGAAAATCATGCTTCTCACGGATCTTGCAGCTGCTTTGGGGACAACCATCATCTTTTTGATGTATTCCGGTTTCGTACTGAGACCTTGGCATTTATACGTGATCAGTATTTTACTGAGCTTTATGAATGCTTTTCAGGTGCCTGCTTCCTTTGTGGCAACAAACCTACTGGTGCCGAGAAAACATTATTCCAGAGTAAGCGGACTGCAGAGTTTTTCCGGTGCGGCCATATCCATACTGTCTCCTGCGCTTGGCAGCGCGCTGCTGTCTTTCGGTGGAATGACAGCGGTTTTGATTTTTGATTTGGCGAGTTTTGCCATAGCTCTTTTGATTCTTCTGTTTTTCATTCAGATTCCGGAGACTGCGTCTGTAAAAGAAGAACACCGGGAACCGTTCCTGAAAACCTGTTTGGTTGGGATTCGTTACCTACAGAAACACAGGGCCGTTTTACGCATCACCGTGTTTATAGCTTTAGTTAATTTTCTCGCTAAGCTGGGTAACGATGGAATGCTCTCCCCCTTTGTCTTGAGCAGGACCGAAAACGATCAACAGGCATTAGGCATGGTACAGAGTGCGGTTGCATTAGGCTTGCTTGTGGGAAGTCTGATCGTCACCTTGATGAAACCTGCGAAAAGCAAAACAAAGGTGATTTTTATTACCACTGCATTTGTCTTTGCAGGCAATGTAGCGCAAAGCTTGTCCTATGAGCCATGGATTTGGAGTGTTGCTGCTTTTCTGTCCTATATGATGGCTGCCGTAATGAATTCCAATCTGATGACAGTCATGCGGGAGTATATTCCAAACGAGGTACAGGGACGTGTCTTTTCAGCAAAAGATACTTTACAGAACTGCACGATTCCTTTGGGATTGTTTTTAGGCGGTGTATTAGCCGACTATGTGTTTGAACCATGGATGGCAGTGAATTCCCCCGCACAAAGGCTGTTTGCCTTTTGTTTTGGATCGGAGCCCGGTTCGGGTATTGCCGTTATGTTCTTCTGTGTAGGCGTTCTGGGCATCCTCCTCAGCCTATCCCAATACGGAAAAGCCATATATAAAGATTTGGATTCATAATTATCGGAGAGATAGAAAACCAAATAGTTATCCGAACCTATCGCACGCAAGCGGTAGGTTCGGATTTCCTGTTTTTGGCTGGGCTGGCGGGATGATGCCGCTGCGCGTCATCCGTCCTTGCGGCGCAGCCGCTGCGGACTTCGCAGCTAAAAACATCCCACTGGGATGTTTTCTTCACGCTGCTCACCCTCTCAGGGTTCGAATTCCGCAAAGTAAAAAACGGAAGTACAGGCCCTGCGGACCTATTCTTCCGTTTCTGGCTGGGCTGGCGGGATTCCAACCCACGGGATGACGGAGTCAAAGTCCGTTGCCTTACCGCTTGGCGACAGCCCAATATTCTTCTTTAAAACTATAAGAGTATACCATATTCCACCGGGATAGTCAAACCCTTTTCCGGTATAAAAGTTCTCTGATTTTCTGCTTCTCATCTTGCGCGCACCGTTCTCCGTACGATATAATATACAGTGGATATCTTGGAAAATACATTCTTTTGGCTTTTATTTTTAGGAGTGAGGAGTTCGTTATGGAAACAAACACAAACTGGAACCACAGCACCGCGGCTGTGTGCATGAAAGACGGGAAAGTTCTCCTGGCCCGTCATACATACGGCGGCGGTAAGGGCAAGCTGATCATCCCCGGTGGCTATCTGCAGGAAAACGAAACACCGGAAGATGCCGTAAAGCGCGAATTCTTGGAGGAAGTCGGTCTTAATATCCGCCCGCTCGACATCATCGGCATTCGCTGCAATACGAAAGACTGGTACATTGTATTCCGTGCAGAACCCGTCTCCGGTGAAGCTGTACCGGATTATGATGAAATCGACGAAGTTGTATGGCTCGACACAGCCGAAGCACTCGAACGCGAAGACGTACCGTTCCTTACAAAAGCCATGATCCGCGCAGCGATTAGCGGCAAGCCCGGTATGCCCTCCGTACATTACGAAGGACGCTTTGCACCACACGCACTGTACAGTGTGGAATAAGAAACGGAGGAAATACCTATGCCCGTAAAAGATAAGAAAAAAGTCTTAAGCTACATTCCGATGTACGCCTTTTATATTCTGTTCTTCATCTATCTTGGAACCAGTTCTTTCCAGTCCCGTTATTTGAGCGAGATCGGCATGACGGATTCCCAGATTGGTCTGATCTCTTCCCTCCCCGCTATTGCCGGTCTCCTGGCACAGCCTGTATGGGGAACGCTTTCCGACCGCGTGCAGTATAAGCGCACGATCCTGATCATCGGTGCCGGTATGGCAGGTCTTGCCATGTTCATCACCGGTTTTCTTTCCAATTTCCTGCCGGTCCTCATCGGTATGACGGTGATCACGGTTTCTCTTATTGCGATCACACCGACCGCGAACTCCATTGCACTCGAATATAATCCCAACATGCTTGGCCCGATTCGTATGACAGGTACCATCGGTTATCAGATCGGTGCGGTATTGCTCGGTTTCATCCTGACCACAAGCCTGCACGGCCTCATGCAGATCATGGGTCTCATCGTTTTCCTGTGCTCCGTGATCGCATGGTTCCAGCCGCCGATCAAAGGACACCAGTACGGCCGCGAAAAGGTTTCCTACATAGCAGTATTCAAAAACAAGAAGATCCTTTTCCTCCTGATCACACTGCTCATCTGTACGACCACCACACAGTATTACAACACATTCTTTGTAAAAATGCTCGGTGACCTCGGATTCAGCAACTCCACCACCGGCATTATCACCTTCATTTCTATTTTCTTTGAGATCCCGTTCCTTTATTTTTCTCATAAGCTCTATAAAAAAGCCACCTTATGGACATGGCTCCTGATCGGTATGGCGATCAACGCGGTACGCTTCACCTGCCTCGGCTTTGCGGAAAGTTTGCCGCTCATCCTGCTCGTCAACATTCCGACCGTTTCCGTCATGGGCTGCTTTGAGTTCTTCCCGGCACTTTACCTGAACGATGCCGTAAATGAAAAGCTCAAAGGCTCTGCACAGAGTGCACTGAACCTTTCGTTTGCGGGCGGTGCCAAGCTGCTCGGTGCATTACTCGGCGGTTTCCTCGGCGATACCTACGGCCTGCAGACCGGTTTCATTTGCTGCGGCTGCATTTTGGCCGTTACATTCCTTGTGCTCTTCATTCCGTGCCGCCGCCTCGCAAAAACAGAGACCCGTTCCGCGAAATAAACCCTGTATCTATTTCCGTTTGAGGTGATCACAATGCTTAAATTCAACGGTGTCGCAGACCGTGCAGCACGGTTTCTGCAGAAAGAACAGCTTTCTTCTCCCGCACTCTGGGCAAAATTTGTCGACGTATACCGCTCGCAGCCGGATGCAGTCAACCAGGGCTGGCGCGGCGAGTACTGGGGAAAAATGATGCGTGCCGCCGCACTCGTTTATGGCTATACACGTGACCCGGAGCTGTACACGGTTTTAGCTGATTCCGTCCGCGACATGATGACCACAGCCGAGGCGGACGGCCGCGTTTCCACATACCCGCGCGATGCGGAATTCGACAGCTGGGATATCTGGAGCCGCAAGTATGTTATGCTCGCCGGCGAATATTTCCTCGAAGTCTGTGAGGACGAACATCTGAAAGCCGACTTGCTGCAGTTTATCTGCCGCTGCGCAGATTATATCATCAGCCATATCGGTCCGGATAAAAAGAAGATCACCGCCGCTTCCCGCAGCTGGTTCGGCATCAACTCTTCCTCTGTTTTGGAGCCGATCGTGCGCCTCTATAAGCTGACCGGAGAGAAGCGTTATCTCGATTTTGCCGCTTACATTGTCGAAGAAGGCGGCGCATCCAACGTCAATATCTTTGAGTTGGCTTTCGAAAATAAGCTTTATCCGTACCAGTACGGTGTTTCCAAAGCCTATGAGTTAACTTCCTGCTTTGAGGGCCTCTTGGAATATGCGCTCGTCACCAATAACGAGCGTTATCTGACCGCCGTTTTGAACTACGGAAAAGCTATTCTCGATTCCGAGATCTCCATTATCGGCAGCTGCGGCATTACACACGAGCTGTTTGACCACACACGTACGCGCCAGACCGTACGTCAGGACGATGTTATGCAGGAAACCTGTGTAACCGTTACATGGATGAACTTCTGCTCCCGTCTTTTGAAGCTGACAGGCGACAGCGTTTATGCCGATGCCATAGAGAAAGCTTTTTATAACGCTTACCTCGGTGCGATCAACGTTGAGCATAAGGAAAGCATTTGGCTGAAAGACCCCATCGAAAAAGACGGTGTTGTGCCCACCTATCTGGCGTTTGACAGCTACAGTCCCCTCATCCCCGGTAAACGCGGTATGAAGGTCGGCGGTTATCAGGTGCTGCCGGATAAGAGCTACTACGGCTGTTGTGCCTGCATCGGTTCCGCCGGTGTCGGTATCTTCCTAAAAAACGCTATTACCGCAGATGACGACGGTATCGTTGTTAATTTCTTCGAGAAAGGTTCTGCGCAGCTTAAATATAACGGCACAGATGTTACTGTTTCCATGGAGACCAACTATCCCGCAGACGGTCACATCAAGCTGACTGTTAAAACTGCCGCACCGGCTGCATTTACGTTGAAACTCCGTAATCCCGGTTGGTCCTCTTCCCCCACCGGATACAGCGCTTATAACAAGGTATGGTCCGAAGACACGTTGGAGATCAACCTTGATATGCCGATTTGCCTGCACTATCCTGAATATTGGGATGAAGACCTTGTATATACCGATGCCTATGTCGATGCAGACGGCAATTTAAACGCCGCTCCGAAAAAAGTTTCCCATAAAGCGGAAGAGGATAATTACATCGCCGTTACACGCGGCCCGCTGACTCTGGCTGCGGATGCCCGCACCGGTAAATCACCCTACTCCGTTTTTTCTGTTCCGCATACCGCCGAACGCGGCAAGAATGAAATTACGAACGGAGTCCCCTGTCTGGTGCGCATGGACTTCACTTCGCCCGACGGGGAAAAGTTTAGCCTCGTAGACTATGCTTCCGCCGGCCTCGATTGGGATACGGATATCGCAGCATGGCTGCCTACAAAGTAAAACAGTATTTGAAACAAAAAAGACACACCCGAGGGTGTGTCTTTTTTTCGTTGTAATAAACCTCTCAATTATTTCTTCTGAGAGCCGATCGGGTTTACGATGCTGTAACCGACATTTACAAGGTGGTCAGCAATACGTTCAAGCCCGACAATAACGGAAGAGTAGTACGGGCTGACTTCCATGCTGCAATCGCCGTCTGCCAGGCGTGCAAAATGGCTGGCGGTCAACTCTCTCTTCATGCGGTCTGTCTGTTCTTCGAGTACAGCAAGTTCGGTAAGTCTGTCTTTATTCAGATTATCGAATACCTCTCTCGAAATGCTGATCATCTCTACGACCTTATCATGCATCTCGCCAAGGTCTCGGAGCGCTCTTTCGGAGAACTCGATCTTTTTCTTAGACATTTCCTCAGCGATATCAAAGAAGTTCTCTGCGTGGTCGCCAATTCTCTCAAGGTCATTCAGAACATGGAAGTAAGAGCCGATAACCTGTTCGTCACTCTGTTCAACATTCGAAGAAAGCTTGATGAGAAACTCTGTCAGCGCACCGTTTGTAAAGTCGATAACGGCTTCGTTTTCGCTGATTTCCTCGCTGTCTGTAAGCGAACCCGTCTTCATTGCATCGAACGCGAGAACTATATTTTTCTCGACCAGGCTGAACATATAGTCAATTTCTTTTTTAGACTGCATCAGCGCGACCGGCGGCATTGTGATGAGTCGTTCGTCGATATACTTCAGCACACGTTCTTCCTCTTCTTCCTTCTTGTCTCTGATCACCTTGCAGGAATAGCTTACAAGCTGAGATACGAACGGAAGAAGAACCAATGTAGTTGTCACATTAAAGATAACGTGGAAAACGGATACTCTCATCTGCAGAGACATCGGGTCGCTTCCCGGGAACAGAGAAACAAGGAGATTTACCATCGGCTCCTTAAACATCCAAACGATAGCGGTAAAGAGCATGGTTCCGATGACGTTGAATGTAAAATGAATCAGCGCAACACGCTTAGCGTTTGCCTGTGCACCGACAGAAGCCAAAAGCGCCGTAACGCAAGTACCAATGTTTGCACCGAGAACAATGAACAGCGCGAGGTCAAGCGGCAGGATACCGGTACCGACCATGGTAATGACAACACCCGTTGCTGCCGAAGAACTCTGAATCAGCGCAGTGAAGATCACACCAACCAGAATAAGCAGCAGCGGAAAATCAATTACACTAAAGATGCCCTGGAACATATTCTCAACAAGCGGATTGCCGAACGCCTGCTCACTGCTCATTACATTCAGGCCGACGAAAATCAAACCCAAACCGCTGCACAGAAGGCCTGCAAGCTTTATTTTCTCCTGCTTAAAAAAGCCCATCATAACGCCTGCGAAAGCGAAAACATACATGAGCATATTGAAATAATCGTTTTTCAGTGCAACCAAAACACCTGTGATCGTCGTACCGATATTTGCACCCATAATAATCGGTGTAGCCTGCATCAGAGTCATGACACCGGCATTGACCAAACCGATTACCATAACAGAAGTTGCGGAAGAACTCTGAATGATCGCCGTAACACCGGCACCGATACCTACGCCGGAAAAACGGTTGTTGCTGATTCTGCCGAGCAGCCTCTTCATTCCTTCGCCGGCACTCTTTTCAAGCGCTTCACTCATAAAATTCATACCGACAATGAAAACACCAACACCGGCCAGCAGCCAAATCAGGCTTTGGATCAGCTGCATAATATCACTTGCGGATAACATATTAACTCTCCTTCCAGTGAGTCCTGAACTGTTTATTTTTTCCCATATACGATTAATATATCATCCTTACGGCAAAGACGCGGTAAAGATATGGCAAGGAAAAATTCCTTGCCATATCTTCAGGATACATCCTGCATATTCGATTATTCATTCATTCGATAGCCCACACCAAGCTCGTTTGCAAAATAGTTCTGTCCGCCTGGTCTGTCTCCGAACTTTTTCCTGATATTGGCCATGTTGACCTGCAGCTTTTTAACGCTGCCTTCCTGAGAAACACTGCCCCAAATTGCCTTGATGATCGCAGCATAGGTCATCATTTTGCCGCAGTTTTCAGAAAGCAGCGCTACGATATTGTATTCCGTCTGCGTAAGCTTGATTTCTTCCCCTTTGATAAACACTCTTCTGGCATCGTAATCGATTTCCAGATCTTTCAGGGTAAATCTGCCGCCCGGCAGTCTCCCTTCATCTGCGCTGAAGCGCGAGTTTCTTAACGCCGCTCTGACTCGTGCCAATAACTCTCCCGCACCAAAAGGTTTGGTCACATAGTCATTCGCACCGTTATCCAAAGCTGCTATTTTATCGGCTTCATTTGTTCTTGCGGATAAAACAATAATCGGAGTCAATGCATCTTTACGAACAAATTTAAGAAAATGCATACCATCCATGTCCGGCAAGCCGAGATCCAATATGATCAGATCCGGCAGATAGGATGCGTAGAGTGTCATCGCTTCCGAACAGGAATCTGCAACAATCGTTTGATATCCGGCAGATTCCAGCATGGTATCAACAAGATTGCGTATATTCGCTTCGTCTTCGACCAAAAGAACTTTATATTTATTCTGTATCATCGCATACCTCTTCCGTATCCAGCACAAATCTGAAAACGGAACCTCCTGTTTTAACGTTTTCTGCTTCTATATTTCCGCCGTGCGCCTTAACAATTGTCGCACATACGGATAATCCGATCCCCGCATTTTTCTTTTGACTGTCCGCAATTTCGCTCCCGGATGTATTGTATCCTGTAAAAATCGTTTCCAATCTTTTGGGCTCAATACCGCAGCCGTCATCTATGATCTCAAATACTGCCTTTGCACCAAGAACGGATACTTTTAGTGCCAGACTGGTCATCCCTCTCGCATGCTGAACCGCATTCTCGAGAATATTGACAATGACCTGCTCTATGAGCATTGCGTCCATCGGGATAATAACCATTTCATCGGGCAGGGTAATTTCTATTTTCTGCGCCGGATACCGTTTTTGGAACTTGACCATAACCGAATCGATCAGCTCTTCCAGTACGGTCGGCGTTTTAAAAATTTTGACCTGACCGCTGTCAATACGGGTAACGGAAAGCAGATTTTCAACCATCCGGATCAGCCATTCGGAATCTTCTTTAATACCTGTTGCTATTCTAACCTTTTGGTCCTCCGTTAATGCTTCGCTGTTTTCAAGAAGCGTCGTACTCGAACCGTAAATCGTCGTCAGCGGTGTGCGGAGATCATGAGAAATCGCTCTCAACAGATTTGCCCTCATGCGTTCCCTTTCGCCTTCCGCTTTCATCGCCTCATGCTGCTTCAATTTTGTCGTAAGTGCGCCGGTAAGCACCGCAACGGCGATCATTATGATGCCGGAAATAAGATTTACCTGAATTGTAAAATTCAGTGTGAAATACGGAAATGTAAAAGCATAGTTTACTGCAGCTGTTCCGATAAACGCAGCCAAGACACCGTATACATAGCCTTCCGTTAAGAGCGAAACAAGAAACACAGCAAAAACAAACACCGTTGAAATATGCTCGCGCACATCAAATCTGTATTGAAAAAGCAAACTAAGCCCAAAAGCACAAATCAGGGACACAGCCGTAATGCAGCAATCCCGCAAATACTTTCCGGATGTTTTCAAAATTTCTCATCTCCCTCAAACAAACTACAATCATAATACATCGGTGTAAGTAAAGAAACAGCAAAGAAAAAAAGACACACATTTCTGCGTGTCTTTCTCTCGCCAAATAAAAAAAGCACGCTTTTCAGCGTGCCTTTTTTATTTGGTGGGGTGGGTGATGGGCTTGGCCCACTTTTCCTTGCACCGCGTTCCGCGGCAGCATTTTTTCGTCTGTTTTTGCAGACCGGCTCGCTTCTCTACTGTTTTTGCGCTCCGGGCTTCAAATCAAGACATCACTCTCTCGCCAAACAAAAAAGACACGCTTTTCAGCGTGCCTTTTTTATTTGGTGGGGTGGGTGATGGGACTTGAACCCACGATCTCCAGAGCCACAATCTGGCGCTTTAGCCAACTAAGCTACACTCACCATATGGCGCGCTGAAAGGGACTCGAACCCCTGACCTACTGCTTAGAAGGCAGTTGCTCTATCCAGCTGAGCTATCAGCGCATATGCGATCTACAGGTTTAACGTAGAAATAAGCTGGAGCGGGTGATGGGAATCGAACCCACACGACCAGCTTGGAAGGCTGGGATTCTAGCCATTGAACTACACCCGCACATCGTACAGCGTTAGTTATTATAACATAGTGAAAAGCTTTCGTCAACTGTTTTATTTCAAAAAAAGCTGTGTATTTTTCCTTTTTTATTCAGCACATTGACAACAAAAGCTGAAAATGTTACGATATTCTAGCACGGATTTTGAGTTGCCTGTTTTCCGGTTCTCTGATCCGCTGCATATCACAGTTTATAATATAGAAAGGAACTTTTTATCATGAAAAAGTTTACTGCTGTTCTTCTTGCAGCACTGCTCTGCATCATGTCCTTTGCAGGCTGCGCTCAGGTCAACTCCGATCCGCAGACCGTAGCCCCCGCTGAATCCTCCGAAACCGTAGTTGAGGAAAGCGCTGCAGAAGTTTCCGAAGAAGCTTCCGAAGAAATCGCTGAAGAGAGCGAAGTCTCCGAAGAGGCTGCCGAGGAAGTTCCGGTTACCAACGAACCGGCTGAATACAATGTGGCTTCCCTGAAAGGCCCGACCACCATGGGTATGGTCAAGCTGATGCAGGATGCAGAAGCCGGAGAGACTTTCAACACCTACAATGTTACTATGTACGGCGCAGCTGATGAGATCTCTGCAGGTATCGCAAATGGTTCTATCGACATCGCAAACGTTCCCGCCAACCTTGCCGCTGTTCTGTACAACAAGACACAGGGCGCAATTTCCGTTGCAGCTGTAAACACACTCGGCGTTCTGTATGTTGTTGAGACAGGCGAAGCGATCCAGTCCTTTGAAGACCTGAAGGGTAAGACCGTTTACTCTACCGGTAAGGGCACAACACCGGAATTCGCACTGAACTACCTGCTCAAGGAAAACGGTATTGATCCGGCAGCCGATCTCACCATTGAATATAAGTCCGAGGCTACCGAAGTGGCAGCTATACTCGCAGAAGCTTCCGATGCTGTTGCTGTTCTGCCGCAGCCGTTTGTAACCACCGCTATGATGCAGAACGAGAACCTGCGCATCGCTCTGAGCTTCACCGATGAATGGAACAGCCTGCAGGGCGAAAACGGCAGCACACTCGTTACCGGTGTCACGATCGTCAGAAACGAAGTTGTGGAAAAGAATCCGCAGGCATTCGCTGAATTCCTTAAAGAATACGAAGCTTCCATCGCTTATACGGAAAGCAACCCGAACGAGACCGCTGCGCTGATTGCAAGCTACGAAATCGTACCGAAGGAGCCGATCGCACTCAAGGCACTGCCCTTCTGCAACATCAAGTTCCTGAAGGGTGAAGAGATGCAGGAAAAAGTTTCCGGCTATCTCGAAGTTCTCTTCGATGCAGATCCGAAATCCGTAGGAGGAACACTGCCCGATGATGCTTTCTACTATTCCGAATAAGAAAGTAAAAAATAAAAAACAGGAATCCATAGCCACCGTTTGCGCGGTGGCTTTTTGGCTTTTGGTTTGGCACTTCGTAAGTGTTGCGGTCGGCTCCGATATCATTCTCGTCTCCCCGCTGCGCGTAGTGGAAACTCTTTTTTCCGTGCTGCGCGAGCCCAGCTTCCTTTCCACGGTCGGTTATTCGTTTGTACGCATCATCGGCGGATTTTTTATGGCAATGCTCCTCGGCGTGCTCCTCGGCTGGATTTCCTCCCGCCTTTGGGTCGTCGAGACTCTGCTCAGACCGATCACCGTCGTGATCAAAGCCACACCGGTCGCGTCCTTCATTATTCTTGTACTGCTGTGGTTTTCGAGCAAGAATCTCTCGATTGTCATCTCCATGCTGATGGTCTTTCCGGTGATTTATTTAAATACACTCGAGGGCATAAAAAGCACGGACCGAAAGCTAATCGAAATGGCTAAAGTTTTCCGTATGCCACTTTCAAAACGTATTCTGTACATTTATCTCCCGTCCGTCATCCCGTTCTTTGTTTCTGCCTGTTCCGTTTCTCTCGGCCTCTGCTGGAAAAGCGGCATTGCAGCGGAAGTTATCGGTATTCCGGATGGTTCGATCGGCGAACTCTTATACAGCGCGAAGATTTATCTGCAGACCGCAGAGCTTCTCGCCTGGACGGTCATCATTGTTGTGATCAGTGTTCTGTTTGAAAAGCTGTTCATGGCACTCCTGAAATGGGTCGTGAAAAAACTCGGTATGACGGGAGGTGCACTGCGTGGCTGAGGTAAAAGAACTTACCGTGCGGTACGGTAAAAATACCGTACTCAAGAATTTCTCCGCCGCATTCCCTGAAGGCGGTGTAACTGCCATTTCCGGCCGCTCCGGCTGTGGAAAAACAACGCTGCTGTCCGTTATTTCCGGACTCCTGCGCCCCACGCACGGCACACTTTCCGGTTTCGGAACATGCAGTGTGCTTTTTCAGGAAGACAGGCTCCTTCCGTTTCTGACCGCCGTTAAGAATCTCACCGTAACGACCGGCTGCACAGAAGCCGAAGCACAAGCCGCACTGAAACAGGTTGGATTCAGCGAGGAGGATTACGGAAAAGTTGCCTCCGCCCTTTCCGGCGGTATGGCACGCCGTGTTGCCATCGTTCGTGCTATGTTAGCCGCGAGCGATACGCTCATTCTCGACGAACCGTTTAAGGGACTCGACGATAAGACCCGCGCTGAGGTGCTTAGCTTTGTTAACTCCAACCGGCACGGACGCACAACGCTTGTTGTAACCCACGACCCGCGCGACGCCGGGGATTTGGGTGCAGCGCATTTCATTCAAATGTAAAACATCCTATATAATACAGAAAGCTGCGTATACTCTTTTAGGAGCACACGCAGCTTTTTCTTTATTCTTTATACATAGTCCTTCGGGTCAACAGTTTTGACCCACTGGATCATCTTAAACGGGACGTGGCAGTAGCCGGTCGGATTTTTATCGAGGTACTTCTGATGATACTCTTCTGCCGTGTAATACTGCAGAAGCGGACAGCACTCTACAGCCAGCGGCTGTCCCACTTCTTTTTCAAGCGTCAGTAAAGAACCTCTGATCGTTTCCTCATCCGCTTCATCCGAAAAATACACACCTGTACGGTACTGATGGCCGATATCCTCGCCCTGCTGATC
>JAZNMV010000087.1:0-2801 GCA_045579885.1 Acutalibacteraceae bacterium
CCGGGAAAGGCAACTTCATTTCTCCGGAGGGAGAGGTACTCGGAGAGCATACCGGTATTCACCGCTATACTGTCGGACAGCGCAAAGGCCTCGGCATTACATTCGGTGAGCCAAGGTTTGTAACGGGGATCGATCCAACGCTGAATACCGTAACGCTCGGCAGAAATGCGGATTGCCTGACAAATACCGTAAAGCTTAATAAATTGAATCTTATTCTTGCGGACAGTCTGAATGAACCTGTCTTAGTCGAAGCAAAAGTGCGCTATGCAGCGAAGGCTGAACGTGCATGGCTGATTCCGACAGGAACAGACACCGCAAAACTTGAATTTGAAGTACCGCAGCGTGCGGTAACACCGGGGCAGGTCGCAGCTCTCTATCAGGGCGACTATGTTTTCGGTTCCGGCATTATCTGCCGGTAAAGGGAGCCGTTTGAAACGGCATTGAAGAAAGGGAATCACACCATGTCTACTGCGATCACAAAAGATATCGTCTGTCCCAACTGCGGTCAGACACAGAAGCTGGAGCTGTATACCAGCATCAATGCTCAGGAGAATCCGGAACTTCGCCGGGATATTCTGCGTGAATCGATTTTCGATTGGGAATGCCGCCACTGCGGTTATACTGCACAGATGGCATATCCGACCATCTACCATGACCCGGAGCGCGGATTTATGGTATGCCTGCGTCCGTCCGGCGCAATTTCCAAGCCTGAGAGCATTCCGGCTGTGAAGGAACTCATCAAGCGCAGCGTTAAAAATCCGCAGGAGCTTAAAGAAAAGATCCTGATTTTCGAAGCAGGTCTGGACGATGCAGCGATCGAGCTTGTAAAGAATGCGATCGTTACCGTTATCCGCAAATCGTTCGACGGTAATGTACATGCTTATTTCTGCAAAGCTGAAGAAGATGAGCTGAAGTTTGCGATTTTTGTTAAGGGCCGTCAGGAACCGATTTATCAGAAGACACAGATGGCTGTATACCGTCAGTCTCAGGAGGTTCTGCGTACACTCGATTATAAGGATCCGGATGATTTCGCTGTTGTCAATTCGAAACTTGCACAGCGCCTTTTGGATCAGTATAAAACCATATGATAATTGCGTCCGCAGGAAATCTGCGGACGTTTTGCATATCAGTATGTTGGAGGGAAATTATGATCAAAGCTTTATTTTTCGATCTGGACGGAACGCTGCTGGATTCTAAGAAGAAAATACCGGACTCTGCAGTAGAGGCGCTCGGAAAGTGCCGTGAAAAAGGAATACGTATCTTTACTTCAACGGCACGCTCCGACCGACTGGACATGACACTCGGCTGGAGTGACAGAGAAAACAAATTATTTGACGGCGGTATATTCTGCAACGGCGCGTACACCCGTGTGTTCGGTAAAGGAGAATATATTTTTCTTGCTGCGGATGATGTTGCTGCCTGTGTTGAGGCGGTAAGTGATTTTGAGGATGTACATATGTCGCTACACATGGAGGACAGTCTCCATGCCTTTAATCACGAACTGCCGCGTGAAGTTTGGGGCGGATGGGGCGTGACGGAGGAAAACATGATTCCGCTGGAGCCCTCCTGCTTTACACATACAATGAAAATCCTTGTTTACTATGACGGTTTGGTGGACTTCGGAGAAAAACGACTGCCGACAGAGCTGTTTGAGCGAATCAAGACCGAGTGTCCGAACAGTACGGTTTATCTGTCCGATCAGGGCCGTACCATACAGCTTGCACCGAAGGGCATGAGCAAGTTTGCTGCGATCGAGAAGCTGCGTGTGCGGCTCGGCATGGAGAAGGATGAGGTCGCTGTGTTCGGTGACGATGTGAACGATATCGAGATGCTGACAAATTACCCGCACAGTGTTGCCATGGGTAATGCGGTGCCGCGCGTGAAGGAGATCGCTGCGTTCACAACCAAAGCGAACGACGAAGACGGCATCGCTTATGCGGTTAAAGAACTGCTGAGACTGATTTAAGCTGTGAGTTGACTTATTGTTTCGAACCTGCTATTATGATCCCGGGAGATATCGCGAATAGAAAGAAGGTCGAAATGAATATAATCTATAAGGAAATCGATGCTGTAATCGAGAGAAGCATAGCCGAACAGTATGGCAGTTGGGTGTTCGACTGGAACTGCCTTATGCAGGGTGAGGGCTGCTATCGTATAGCAGCGATGGACGGTGAAACCGTTGCCGGTTTTGCGGCATTGCATCCGGCAAATTGGATAGCTCCGCTTGAGCAGTATACGGACGCTTTTATTGAAGTGATAGAGGTTGCCGCTGACTACCGACGCAAAGGTGTTGGCAGTACGCTTGTCAGCATGATGGAGTCATATGCAAAGATCTACGGCTATTATCAAATTCGCTCGTGGAGCAGCACGGACAAGGTTGAAGCACTGCATATGTGGAGAAAACTGAAATATGCAATGTGTCCGGCAGCGATGCTGGGTGAACCTGTAAAGGAAACAGATCTAAAGCAGATCCCGGGCTTTTATTACGCAAAAATACTGAACGAAAACGCATAAAACAAAGTGGCCGGAAGCTCTTGTATCGGAGCCTTCGGCCGTTCTGTATTTTTAAGATCAGTAAACTTTCTTGCCCTCGAGATATGTTGCTGCGACCGGGATTCTGTGCAGGGTTTCCAGATCGACCGTGAACGGGTTTTCGCCGAGCACAACAAAGTCTGCGAGCATGCCGGGCCGGATCATGCCCTTTGTGTTTTCTTCGAACGAAGCGTATGCCGCGCCCTTTGTGAAGCTGTTGATTGCATCCGCGACGGTGAGCGCTTCTTCCGGACGGTAGGGTGCATCAT
>JAZNMV010000088.1:0-15888 GCA_045579885.1 Acutalibacteraceae bacterium
AGCTGTGCGGTTTTTCTTAAGAACATGAGAATTTCATTTTCGATGCAGCGCGAGGCGTATGTGGCGAGCTTAATATTTCTCTCTACACTGAAGGTGTTTACGGCTTTAATGAGCCCGATCGTCCCGATGGAGATGAGGTCTTCTACATTGGCACCGGGTGATTCAAATTTCTTGGCGATATAAACGACTAACCGCAAATTGTGTGTGATCAGCGGATCGCGTGCACCTTCCACACCGGCGCGTATGTTCTCAAAGACTTTCCGTTCTTCCTCACGGGTCAGCGGCGGCGGTAAAGTTTCCGGCCCGTTTATGTAGTGGCAGGTGTTTTCGTTGAGTTTTATGAAGAGTTTCGAAATTAAGAGATGCAGTTTTTGAAATAAGGTCGTTGTGATCACAGTCCATTCTCCTTTTCATAATTTTGTATGAGCTCCGTGCCGATGAGCGCGGAAAAGTTTCCTGCAGAAAGCGGTTTATCTGTGACGGCTACCCAGAGCGTTTGCATGCGGCCATTGATCTGTGCCGTATCCGGTCGGAAAGCCGGAAGCACGCCGGATCCGCCGACGGAGCCGAAGGGAACAAGCCGTAAAGGTATGGCACAGGTTTCTTTTCCGAAATCAGCGGGCAGCAGCGGCTGAACAGCTGCCCGTTCCGCAAGCAGAACAGGCAGGCCTGAAAAAGGCTCGTGAAGTGTCAGTCCGGTATCCACTCTTGCGTTAAACGCTGCAGTTTTCTCTTTGAAAGTAAGTGAAACGGAAGCTGTCAGTATATCCGGTTCTGTTTTCCGGAAAAAACGGTCAAAAAGATAAAGCACACTGTAGGCTATACATGTAAGGAAAATAAGCAGGAGCGGTGAGAGGTCGAAATAGACCACGCCGTTTCGAAGGATCATGCCGCGCATAGGAAAGAAATTTTGCATAAGACCCAAAAGACCGGAAAGTGCTGCGCCGAACAGAAGAAGCAGAAAGGTGGCTTTCAAAAGGAGCCAAAGCCGTTTTGGTGCAAAAGCAGCACAGGTTAGAAGAAAAGCCTGTGCAGTACCGAGAAGAAAAAGTAAAACACCGGACAGCTGCGGTAAAAGTGCCGTGAATCCGAACAAGCCGCCGAGCAGCGAAGCTAGGAGCCAGCGCAGGCGGGAAAGCGGTAAGCGCAGGAATCGGCGAACGGCGCTCAGAAGCATAGCATCTATGTAGAGGTTTACAATGAACAGGATATCCGCATAAACGGTCATATACACACTCCCTTCTCAGACTACAAGTATACGGGTGGGACAAATCTCAAATCTGTCGTTTTCTGCGCATTGGAGAAATAAACTTGCGGAGAGCGAGGGACAGGTGCTATACTGAAAGCGAAAACACTCAGGGAGGATGCTATGAACCGACTTTCAATCTTTTATGAACATATAGCAGAGGCAGCGGAGCAGTCCGGCCTTCCGCTTGAAGAAGTGTGCCGCCGTGTAAAAGCATTCGGATATGACCTTGTAGAGATGGATGCTGCACGTCTGCTGCGCGAAGAGGCTTTGATTTTACCGCTGCTAAAAAAAAGCGGCCTTGCCGTCAACTGCATCTACAATTTCTTTTCTTTTGGTGAAAAGGAAGATCATTTGGAGGATGACCGTGCACAGGCTGAGAAAGTTATCGATCTGGCTGTCCGTGCAAACTGCAGCCGTATTCTTGTTGTAGCAGGCTTCCTTAAAGAGGATGAGCTGGACCGTAAAAGTGAAGGCTACACGCTGCATCGTGCACGCATGGCAGAGGGCGTTTGTCTGATCACGAAACTCGCTGCCGAAAAAGGTATTACCGTGCTTATGGAAGATTTCGACGGTAATTCTGCGCCGTTTTCTACGACGGATGAGCTTTTGTGGTTCATGGAGCATGTGCCGGGTCTTCGCTGCGGATTCGATACCGGCAATTTCCTCTACAGTGAGGAAGATGCTTTGGAAGCGCTGCCGAAGCTGCTGCCGTATATCGGCGGCGTACATTGCAAAGACAGAAGTTTCAAGCAAAACGACGGTAATACAAAACTGACCGTAAAGGGAAGAACAATGTATCCCGTTGCAGTCGGTGAAGGTGACTTGGATATTGAGGCTATGCTGCAGGAGATCCTGGCCTTTGGATATACGGGCACGATCACGGCAGAACACTTTGACACGAAGCATCAGCTGCGCGACATGGAACGCTCCGCTGAATTCATGCGCAGTGTTGTGAAAAAATATTATGAGAAGCTTTAAGTTTACGGTTATTCTGTTCGCACTTTTGATGTTGTTCAGTGCTTGTTCCGTACCGGATAACATCAATGCCGTACCGGTAACCGAGCCGGTAACGACGGCTGCGCCCACGGAAAAGCCAACACCTGAGCCGACAGCGGAACCTACGCCTGAGCCTACACCGACGCCGTCTCCGGAAGAGCTTTTGCTTTCCAAAATGACTTTGGAAGAAAAAGTTGCACAGATATTTTTTGTGCGCTGTCCCGATACCGGTGCCGAAGATATGATTTCCGAATTGCAGCCGGGAGCACTGCTTCTTTTCGGACGTGATATTAACGGTTTGACCCGCGAACAGCTTACAGAGAAACTTTCCGGATATCAGGAAAAAGCAAAAATACCGCTCCTCATCGGTACGGACGAAGAGGGCGGTACGGTAGTACGTGTCAGCAGCAATGAAAATCTTTCTGCTGCCCGGTTTAAGTCACCGCGAAATCTGTATGCAGAGGGCGGTATCGATCGGCTGCTCGAAGCGGAAAAGGAAAAATGCGAACTTTTGAAATCGCTCGGTATACAGGTGAATTTTGCACCGGTATGCGATATCAGCGATGACCCGGCCGGGTTTATGTATCTGCGGTCGTTGGGACTTCCCGCCGAAGAAACGGGCAGCGTGATCGCGCAGACGGTGTCTCTGTATAGATCGGAGGCGGTGGGCTGCGTTTTAAAACACTTTCCGGGATACGGAAATGCGGACGATACACATGTAGGCATCGTTTACGATGAACGGCCGCTTGAAGCATTTGAGACACAGGATTTTCTGCCGTTTAAGGCAGGAATAGAAAGCGGTGCGAACTGTGTAATGGTTGCGCATACGATCGTAAGCTGTGTGGATGCCGAAAAGCCGGCGTCTCTGTCGCCAAAATGGTATTCCCTTCTTCGAAACGAGCTTGAATTTTCCGGCGTTATCATAACGGATGACCTTCAAATGGATGCAATCACCGAATACACCGAATCGTCTTCCGCTGCGATCGATGCCGTACTTGCCGGCTGTGATATGCTGTGCAGCAGCGACTTTACCGTTCAGTATGAATCTGTATTGGAAGCGGTTAAGTCGGGTGTGATCAAGGAAAGCCGAATAGAAGAAAGCGTGCTGCGTATTCTGCAGTGGAAACGGGAAATCGGCCTGATCTGGTAAACTTTATTTTATAGATAAAACACCGGCGAAAGCAATTTGCTTTTGCCGGTGTTTTTGTTAAAGTTAATTGTGTTATTTGTTTTTCCTGCGAAGCTTTTGCAAGCGTTCGGAGAAAGCGCTCTGTTCTTTTTTAGCGGATTCTTTTTTTACAGGACGTGAAGTGCGTTCGAGAACATGTGCACTCAAAGGACGTCCGCTTATGCGGCTTGCAAAACCGGACTCCGTGAGGTACGGATATTTACCCGGTGCAAGGTCCTCGTTCGTAATGCCTTTTGCGGCAAGACGGTTCGAGGTGGAACGGCGCAGAATGGTATACAGAACAGCTGCCAGCGGTGTGCCGAGCAGAACACCCATAATACCGAAGAGGTTACTGCAAATCGTAACTGCGGCCATAACCCAGACACCCGGCAGACCAATCGTGGAACCGACGACCTTCGGGTAAATGATGTTGCCTTCAAGCTGCTGGAGAACGATGATATACACAACAAAAATGAGGGAATCCATCGGGTTTACGAGCAGAAGCAGGAAAGCGCCGATCGCGCAGCCGATATATGCACCGAGAATCGGGACCAGTGCAGTCAGCGAAATGATGCAGGAAATCAGAAGTGCATAATCAAAGCCGAGGAGCGACATGCCGATAAAGCAGAGGCAGCCAATGATCACACATTCGGTAAGCTGTCCGCGCACGAATGAAGAGAAGACCTGATTCGAGGTGACCGCAATATCAGCCACGGTTGCTACAACCTTTTTCGGCAGGAATGAGTAAGCGAGACGCTTCATGGAAAGCAGCAGCGCTTCTTTACCGCCAAGGAAATAGACTGAGAAAATGATGGAAAGAATTGCGGTGAAAATACCGCTTGCCAGGCTCACTGTCGCAGTTAGAACGGAGTTCAGGAAACCTGTGGTAAGTTCCGTTGCGCCGGTGAGTAAGCCGGACCAGTCAAAGTTCTTTATGAAGTTCGCAAACTCATTGACAAGGTCCAAATTCAGCTGGTGGGAAAGCCACGTTACCCACTCGGTGAGGTTTTTGGCGTAGATCGGAATATTCACTTTAGCTGCCTCGATAATGAGATCGAGAGACTGAATGATTTCCGGAACGATATAAAGTGTGATCGCGAGAATGATCAGGATCACAACGGCAAATGCGAGCACGATGCAGACCGGGCGTTTTACGGATGCCCAGAATTTGTTATCACTACGTGTCAGCTTGCCAAACACAACGTTCTCAAAGAGGTTCATGAATACATTGAGAATGTAAGCGATGAACAAACCTGTGATAAACGGTGTAACGGCGTCGAGCAGTGTAGCACCGACAGCACGAAGCTGATCGAAATGAAACAGCGCATAGGCCAGCAGAACCGTGAACGTGACGACGATCAATGCGGGTTTTACGAAAGAACGCACTTTTTTAGGGTGCTGTTCCGTTTTTACGGTTTCTTTGGTATCCAATTAAAATTCCTCCGGACGGATCAGAAGACGAACTTCACACCGCTTTCATAGGATTTGTAAGCGCCGTCCATCAGACGGGTCAGCATAACTGCGTCTTCAATGGTAAACGGGGTTGTACCGCCGTCGCATACGGCGTCGATCCACTGATCGATCGGCAGCTGGATCTTTTCCGGCAGTGTGATCTCTACCCACTTGCCCTCGGTTGCTTTGCCGCCCCAGCGAACGGTATCGCCATGAACCATGACAGCACCGTCAGTGCCGCTGATCTCAAGTGTATAGGGGTTGCACTCGGAAACAAAACCGGTTTCGGAAACGCCGATCGCGCCGTTTTCGAACTCGATGACAGAAACTGCGTTATCCTCTACACCGCGATTTGTAACGCTTGTGAAAGTGGAAGTAATGGTCTTCGGGGTACCGAGGATCCAGTTCAGGGTGTACATCGGATGTGCACCGAGGTCCATCATAGCACCGCCGCCGCACTGTGCCTTATCATAGAAATGCGGGGGAAGCCAATCTGCGGAGCTGCCGTTATGTACGTTGCGTACACGTGCATAAGTTACGCGGCCGAGCAGACCCTCATCGACGAGTGCCTTTGCAGCACGTACGGGAGCGTGTGTACGGTGCGGGAAGGAGATCGTGAAGACCTTGCCTGCAGCTTTGACTGCCTCAGCAACCTGCACAGCGTCTTCAACACCGATGGTCAGAACCTTTTCGGTGAAAATATGCTTGCCAGCGTTGGCGGTCTTCAGCAGAATATCGGTATGATCGCAGGTTGCGGTGCAGATCATAACACTGTCGATCGTTTCGTCGTTCAGGATACCGTCGAGATCTTCTGTGAACGGCAGACCCATCTTATCGGCAAAAGCTTTACCGCGTACAGCGTCGTTATCCCATACGATAACGGGTTCGGACTTCGGGTTTTTCTGAAGAGCGCGGGTATATTCCTCGGTGTGTACGTGCCATGTGCCAATGATAGCAGTTTTCATAACGTTCCAACTCCTCTAAAATTGTAACTCAGGTTTTTTGATTGAATTCCTTGCGGCAGCGCTGGCATGTAACAAGGATCTTTCCGCGGCCGCGCGGTGCGCGCAGATACTGGCGGCAGTTCGGGCAGCGGAAGTATTTGTACTGCTTGCGCTCAAGGAATGCAGTTTTCTTTATTCTAAACCATTTTCGCATCGGTGTCCATACCTTAAGAAAAGCATAATACTCTTTCTGGCGGGCAGAGATGTTTTTGGAGAGCATGCGAAATATAGCATAGAAATATAAAGCGTAGGAAAGGAAGTTCAGCGGCGGAAAACCGAACAGTGCCGCGAAAAACGCAAGTACGAGACCGGAAATCAGCAGTGCAAGATTCAATTGATCCGACCCGTAACGTCCGTACATAAATCTTCTCAGTTTTTCAATGAACAAGGGTGAACACATCCTTCAAAATTATCGCAAAATAGATTTCGGAGAAAAATTTCGACAGTCTCAGTATAACGCGATTGTATATCTTTTTCAAGGAATGTACGTTTTCTTTCACAGTAAATTTACACTTTGTTCGTAAGGCAGCCGAAAACAGAATAGACCCAAAAACTTCCGCTTGACATAAAAGAACGAATGTTCTATAATAAAAACGTAAAAATCGAACATAAATTCCCTTTTTGAGGTGTTCTGTGTGGACAGAGTGATCCTGCATATCGATATGAATAACTTTTATGCATCGGTGGAAACGTTGTACGACCCTTCTCTTCGCGATGTACCGATGGCGGTGGGCGGAGATAAGGAACGTCGGCATGGCATTGTTTTAGCAAAAAATATGCTGGCAAAAGCCAAGGGAGTAAAGACTGCTGAGGCACTCTGGGAGGCGGAGCGCAAATGCCCGGGCATCCGATTCGTCCCTCCTCACTTTGAGCGCTATACAAAGTACTCACGTCTTGCGAAGGAGATCTACATGCAGTATACAGATCAGGTGGAGAGCTTTGGTCTGGACGAATGCTGGCTGGATGTAACGGGAAGTACACGTCTTTTTGGCAGCGGGCGGGAGATCGCAGAGGAAATCCGTGCGCGTGTCAAAGAAGAACTCGGTCTTACGGTTTCCATCGGCGTATCTTTCAATAAGATATTTGCAAAACTTGGCAGCGATTTTAAGAAACCCGATGCGGTGACAGAGTTTACACGGGAAAATTTCAGGGAACTTGTTTGGCCTCTGTCGGCCGCAGAACTGCTGTTTGTCGGAAAATCCACACAGGAAGCTCTTCGAAAATACGGGCTGTATACGATCGGTGATGTTGCCCGTGCGGATAGAAATTTACTTCGTCAGTTGTTTGGGAAAAGCGGCGTGCAGCTTTCCTTATACGCAAACGGAGAAGATACGTCGCCGGTACAGTGCGTAGCGGAAGAAACAGAAGTGAAAAGTGTGGGAAACAGCACGACCGCAATTCATGATTTGCGCGACGACGGTGAAATTCGGGCTGAGCTGTATGTTTTAAGCGAAAGTGTGGCGCGTCGGCTGCGAGAAAAGGGGTTCAGTGGCTGCAATGTACAGCTTTATGTGCGAAAGTATGATTTACAGACATATCAGAGGCAAATCTCGCTGGATACCGCCGTGGCGGATTCGGAAAGCATTTTCCGCGCGGCGTACGGACTTTTTAAAAAGCACCATACCGGAGAATCCATTCGTAGTATCGGTGTGCGGGTAACCTCCCTTGTGCCGCTCGGTACGGAACAGTATTCGCTTTTCGGCGATGCCGCACATGCAAAGAAAATGCAGAAACTGGATTGTGCCGTGGAGCTTCTGCGCGGCCGCTTTGGCAGTGATATCGTCTGCCGCGGAATTCGGCAGATGCACAGAGACCTGTTTGAAACAGAAGATGAACATCGCCGCACACACGTGGAAAATCCTTTTCGCGGTGTTTCGGTATGAGAACAAAGAAGAAGGCTTGCTTGTTATGGATACCATGGAAAAACTACGCATTCTGACAGATGCGGCAAAATACGATGTTGCATGTACTTCGAGCGGGGTAGACCGCGCCGGTGTACGCGGCCAGCTCGGGTCGGCTGCCGCGGCGGGTATTTGTCACAGCTTTGCGAGTGACGGTCGGTGTATATCGCTTTTAAAAGTGCTGATGAGTAATGCCTGTACATATGATTGCAGCTATTGTCTGAACCGGCGTACGAATGATACGGAGCGTGCGACTTTCCGCCCTCGGGAGCTTGCCAACCTCACGATCCAGTTCTACCGCCGAAACTATATCGAAGGGCTTTTTCTCAGCAGTGCCGTGGTCGGTACACCCGATTATACCTGCGAACTGATGCTCTCCGTGCTGCATATTCTGCGCAGGGAATACCGTTTCGGCGGTTATATCCATGTGAAAGCCATTCCCGGTGCAGACGAAAGACTCATCCGTGAGCTCGGTTTGCTTGCGGATCGCATGAGTGTGAATATTGAATTGCCTTCAAACGACAGTTTGAAGCGTTTGGCACCGCAAAAGACGAAAGAAAGTATTTTGGCGCCAATGACACAGATCCGCAATACGATCCGGGAAAACAAATCCGACTTAGTACAGTATCGCCATGCTCCGCAGTTTGTGCCGGGCGGTCAATCCACACAGATGATCATCGGTGCTACGCCGGAAAGCGACCGCAGCATATTACGACTGACAGAGGGACTTTACAAGAAATATTCATTAAAGCGTGTGTTTTATTCGGCGTATATCCCGCTTGTGCAGGACAGAAATCTGCCGGCACTCGATACTGCCCCGCCGCTCCTTAGAGAACATCGCTTATACCAGGCAGATTGGCTCCTGCGGTTTTACGGATTTTCCGCAGAGGAGATCCTTGACGATGCACATCCGGATTTTAATCCGCTGCTTGACCCGAAGTGCAACTGGGCGGTCAACCATCCGGAAGTATTCCCGGTGGAAGTGAACCGTGCGCCGTATGAGCTTTTGCTGCGCGTGCCGGGCATCGGTGTGACGAGTGCGAGACGGATCCTGCGCGCACGGCGGGAAACAAAGCTTGATTTTGACGGCCTAAAGAAACTCGGTGTAGTGTTAAAGCGTGCAAGCTATTTTATTACCTGTCAGGGCAAAATGTGCTGCCGTATCAAAACAGATAACCCGGCTGTACTCATGGGCATTTTGCGCGACCGCGGTCTGCCCCAGGGGGGCTTTCAGCCCGAAATGCCGGAGCAGCTTTCCCTGTTCCAGCCTACGAGAGAGGACGGTATAAAATGTCTGACCGGTCAACTGTAGTTTATTATTACGACGGAAGTTACGAAGGCTTTCTCTGCTGCGTATTCGAAAGCTTTGCGGAAAAAGAGCAGCCTGCGGCGATCTTTGATATGTATGCAGCCGATCAGCTATCCCTGTTCGGCGCAAAGCAAATCGAGACCGACCCGAAACTTGCTGATCGGGTGCGTGTGTCTATTCCGCATAAGATGGGGCTTGAAGCGCAGGATCTTTTGGAAAAAGCATTTCTGACCTGTCTTCCAAACAGAGAACTCTGTATGCTGCGTTTTATGCGGCTGGGATATAAAGTCGGCAGGAGTATCTGCAGCCGCATGACAGAGCCTTCGGTGGATACGCTCTTAAAGGCTGTGAAGCATTTGGAACGGGAAGCGCACCTGTATCTCGGTTTCGTGCGCTTTTCGGAGTGCGGCGGGGTGCTGATTTCGGAAATTGAGCCAAAAAATAATATACTGCCCGTGATCGCACCGCATTTTCTGAATCGGTTTTCGGGTGAGGATTTTATGATATTCGACCGGACGAATAGAGTTGCACTTATGTATAAGGACGGGGAGCACGTTTTTGCACATGCAGATCACATAGAATTGCCGCCCGAATCGCCGGAAGAACTCGAATACCGTGCAATGTGGCGAACCTTTTACGATACAATCGGCATAGAGGGCAGAAGGAACGAAAATTGCCGCAGAACACATATGCCGAAACGCTATTGGCGGCGAATGACCGAAGTGCAGCACTTGGTGTAAGGATTGTATAAAGGGTATCTGTGTGTTATGATAGAAGCAGACAAATTCGTGCAGAAAAGAACAGGACGCGAGAACAGATTTTTTGTAGAATAACAGTGTGGAAGCAGCAGAGGAGGGCGGTTATGGAGTGGACTCAGGCGATCAGAGAAGCCATCCGCTATATGGAAGAGCATCTTTTGGAGGAGATTTCGGTAAAAGATATAGCCGAAGCTGTGCATATTTCCGATTTTTATTTTCAAAAGGGCTTTCATCTTATGAGCGGATACACGATCGCTGAGTATATCCGAAACCGAAGACTGTATCTTGCAGCGCTGGAACTGTTGACAGGAGAAGATAGGATCATCGATCTTGCGCTGAAATACGGTTACGATACGCCGGAAAGTTTTGCAAAGGCGTACCGAAGATTTCACGGTATGACCCCTGCGCAGACCCGGCAGACACAAGGCGGTATCCGTCCGTTTCTTCCTCTGAAAATCACGGTTTCCGTGAAAGGCGGCAGTGACATGGACTATACAGTCGAAAAAATGGGTGCGTTCAAAGTGATCGGTATACATCGCACTTTCCGTTTTGAAAATGCATACGAAGCCATTCCGCAATATTGGGATGAAATCATTGCAACCGAGAAAGATAATATCTACAAAAAACTCGAAGGTCGGTGCAATGTGGGGCACTACGGTATTTGTGTGGATGATGCGGACAGCAAAACGTTCGAGTACTGGATCGCCGGAGATTATGACGGCGGTGAGGTGCCTGAGGGTCTGTATGTATGGGAGGTGCCCGAAAATACATGGGCAAAGTTCAACAGCACCGGAGCGCTGCAGCGAGTAAACACGCAGATTTTCAATGAATGGTTGCCCGGAAATCCGGAGTGGGAGTTCGCGGCAAACTATAATCTCGAAATTTATCACGGAGATAACATTCACACGGAGATTTGGATTCCGGTGAAACGGAAAGAGGGATGATTTCATGATCGTTCGCGGCATAGAAATCCGATTTGACTGTGCGAACGGTGAACAGTATGATGAAATCGGAAGATTTTGGGAATGTATGCGCATGTGCTGCCCCAAAATCGAACTGCTCGGTGTAGGGTTCGGATGGCAGAATGATACCCTCTGCTATCTCATCGGCACAGAAAACGGTGTGCCGGAGGGTACAGCAAAAAGACTTTCCGGACGGTTTCCGGATGCGGTAAATGCGCAGATTCGGCTGCCGGATATGGGCTGGAAAACATATACCGGTACAGTGGATACATTGGATGCGCTGTACGAAGAAATATATAAAAACGGCCCTTTGGATTATGAAACGGAACAGATCAAGGCGGACGGTTCGGCTGTGATTTGTATTTGGAGAAAGGAAAAAGAATTATGCTGATCGAGAGAATAGAAAAAGAGACTTTTAATGTGATCGGGCGGCAGGGTTCCACAAAGGACGGCGAAGGCTTTATCGTACATCTGTGGGAAGCTGCAAATGCAAATTTCGGCGAGATCGCATCACTTGTAAAAAAAGATGAAAACGGAATGCCGGTCGGCTTCTGGGGCGCGATGTCCGACTTTTCCCTGTCGTTTAAGCCGTGGGAGAACGGCTTTTCTGAGGGGTTGTATCTTGCAGGTGCAGAAGTTGAAGACACGGCAGAAGCACCGGAGGGCTGGACAAAGTGGCAAGTGCCGGGCTATGTTTATCTGCGCGTGAAAAGTGATGCACCGGATATCTTTCCGAAAATGATCGGATATCTTGAAGAAAACGATTTGACGCTTGTCGGCGCGGTACACGATTTCACCGACCCGAAAGACGGACAGAACTATATGTGGTTCCCGGTAGAAAAACTGTAACAGAATTAAAAAACTTCGCGACCGGTACTTTCGGTCTGCGAAGTTTTTATTTTGAACTCTACGAAACGTTTCTTGTGCCGGAAAAGTGCAGTCTGTATAATACTCTTTGGGGGTGTGTTCCATGGACAGTATAAAAACCGGAGAACTGATCCGCACATTGCGAAAAGAGAAAAATATGACACAGCTGCAGCTTGCGGAAAGGCTGCATGTCAGCGATAAAGCGATCTCCAAATGGGAGAGGGGGATGGGATATCCCGAAGTATCGCTTATCGCAGAACTGTCCCGTGTTTTTGAAGTGGATATGCAGAGCCTGCTTTCCGGAAGTCTCAACCGGAATAGGCTGCAGAACGGAAATATGAGGAGAATGCGCTTTTATGTTTGTCCGGATTGCGGAAATGTGACCGCTTCCGTAGCAGAGACAACGGTTTTCTGTTGCGGGCGAAAACTGAAAGCCTCAGAACCACAGAAAGCGGATGAAGCCGATAAACTGTCTGTTGAGGTTGTGGAAAATGATTTCTTCATTTCTTCCGACCATGAAATGACACGGGAGCACTATATCACTTTTACGGCGCTTGTTACAGCGGACGCGGTACTGCTCAAAAAACTCTATCCGGAGTGGAATCTGCAGATCCGCATACCGTTTTTTGCACGCGGCAGGCTGTATTGGTACTGCAGTCGGCACGGTCTTTTTTATCAGGACATATGAAAAAAGTGAAATTTCCGGATATCTCCGGATATTATGAAAAAATAAAACCGCCGAAAGGCGGTTTTATTTTTTGCTTACTTTGTAAGTGTCAGGAATTCTGTGGTTTCCGGAATGTTCTGTAAAGCTGTTTTCAGAAACTCCGGTACGATATTCAGGTTCGGCAGTGTATCGAGCGAGACCCACTGGAAGGTTTCGTTTACATCGAGACAGCGGAACGGACTGCTGCGCTGTGAAAGATCGGTACCGGTCGCATCTACAAGGAAATATGTGCACAGCTCATGAATACGTGTGCCGTTGGGATGGCTGTAAAAACGCTGTGTAACCCAAAGCGGACGCTCTATCCTGGCTTCAATACCCATTTCTTCATGAAGCTCACGCAGGAGTGCGTCTTCGGCTTTTTCGTGGATCGTTATGCCGCCGCCGGGCAGGTAAAAAGCGGGCAAAGCATCCTGTGCGACGAGCAGGCGGTTTTCGTCCAGAATAACAGCGGCGGTGCGAACACGGAATGCACCCTTATTCGTAGAAAGGCGAAGTTCGGGATTATAAGCTGCGTATGTTTTTGCAAGCTTCGAAGCAAGAGCGATGATGCTTTCATTCGCCTGAGATTTGTCGAAAGCGCGGCAGTTTTCACGCATGCGGCGCAGACGTTCTTTATGCTCTATCAGGGAAGAAATCACCGAAGCAAAATTATCGTTCGAGATGCGAACACCCATGTCATGGATCTGCAGGAAGTTTGCGTTATCCTCTTCCTGTCCGGGAATTGCATCGAAAACAGCAAGCGGCAGATTGCAGGCGAGCGCCTCGGAAACGGTAAGGCCGCCGGGCTTTGTAACGATCAGGTCGGAAGCGTGCATATAACGTTCTACTTCTTTTGTGAACGGCAGGAGAACTGTCTTTTTGGGTGCGGAGTCGATCTGCTCTTCGAAAATTTCATACAGCTTTTTGTTGTTGCCGGTAATGATGATCATCTGCAGATCGAGCGGAGAATCGCACAGTTCGTCATACAGATCCACAATATTGGAAACACCCATGCTGCCGGCCATAAACAGTACTGTCGGCACATTCGGTTCCAGTCCCATTTCCTGTAAGAGTGTGGACTGGTCCTGTTTGTCGAAGAAAACGTCATGTACCGGAATGCCGTAGGGGAAAATCTTATCTTTCGCTACACCGTAACGCTGCAGTTCTGCGACCATATGATCACTTGCGACAACGTAGGCATCTACTTTAGGTGCAAGCCAGGACTTATGGGCGCCGTAGTCCGTCATGATGCAGATCAGCGGGCAGGTGATTTTTTTATCTTCTTTGAGACCGGAGATCATCTCGGTTGCAAACGGGTGTACGCTGATAATTACATCCGGTGCGGCCTCTTCTATGTGCGGAAGCAGCTGCCAGGAGAACATATCGGAAGTGCGCGGCACAAGATCGGCGAATACGTTATCTTCGTTTGTTTTTCTGTAGAGATGCCCGAATACCTGCGGGATCTTTTTAGCCATGAAAAGATAGCTGTCGCAGACGGTTTTGTCGAGCAGCTTGTTGATGCTTTTTAAAAAGTCCATCTGGATAACTTCGTGATCGGTGGTTTCGCGGATGTATTTTTCAAGAGCTGCCGCCGCGCGGAGATGACCGCCGCCGGTGGCACAGGTAAGGATCAAAATACGCATTCAGTCACAGCTCCTTTTTTCAAACTCTAACAGGCTCTTGGTTTTTGGAATTGCCCGTGCAGTAATCTATACGGAGATCACTGATTTACAGTTAAAGTCTAACACAAAGATTTTTGAATTTCCAGTATGTGAAAGATTAAATCTTTCTTTTTAAGGGACTTTTAAGAAGTTGTTCCGAAGTCTGTGAGGCAATCGTATCGATATCGGCAGGTTATATGTGAAAGATAAGTCCGGGAAAATATTTACATGCTTTTTTGGGACGGAGAATTTTGGTTTGCCGCACGAAGTTATTCTTTACATTCCGGTACAGTCAAGGTATAATAAAGTTAATTATGATGGTTTATTCTGCGATGTGAAAATCAGTGCGGAGCAGAAGTTGAAAATATAAGAATTATTTTATGTTTGGAAGAGAGGAAAAGGAGAAAATGAGGGGTATGAATAAGAAGTTTTTTTATGTGCTGCTGATGCTTGCAGCTATGCTGGTATTGGCTGCAGGTCTTACCGGATGTGCACAGATCGAGTCGGTTTTCGGTGGGGGCAGTGAAGAAAGTTCGGCGGTGGAGGAATTAGAAGAGATAACCGATCCGAACCTTTTTGCCCGCGAAACCTATATGGATGATATCGATATTTCCGGTATGACACTGAAGGAAGCAAAAAAAGCTTGTCGTGATGCGATCCTTTCCGAGTTTAAAGATGTGAAGGTTACGCTGAAAATCGGTGATGAGGAAATTGAGATCACATCGAAAGATATGAGCATTGCGGATACACTGGATTTCTCTCTGAGTACGGTTCTTAAGGACCGCGATGGCAGCAAAAATAAGCTCAGTTATCAGCTTAAGTTTAAAGAACTCGAAAATTATCTCAAAGAAAATGTCAGTAAGTTTGAAACTGCCGGTGTGGATGCTGCAATCGACCGTTTCGATTTTGAAAAGGCGGAACTGCTTTTTGTTGAGAGTGTGAACGGTATTACCGTTGATCAGACAGCCACCGTTAAAGCGGTTGCAGAGCAGTTTAAAAAGAAGCAGAGCGGTACGGTGGAAGCTGTAATGGTGGAAACACCTGCGGCAGTTACCACGGAACAGATCAAAGAACAGTTTGCACTTATTTCCGAATTTTCTACTGTTTCCACAAATACGGAAAACGGTAACCATAATATGGCTTTGGCTCTTTCAAGAGTACATGGCAGCATGATCATGCCGGGCGAAGTCTTCTCCTTCGAAGGTAAAGTCGGCAACTCAACAACGGCTGCAAGCGGTTTTAAAGCTGCAAACGGTATTTTGAACGGTATTCTTGTGCCGATGTACGGCGGTGGTATCTGCCAGGCATCGACAACGCTGTACGGCGCAGTTCTGCGTGCCGGTCTGACGATTGTAGAACGTGACAGCCATTCCATTCCGTCTACATATGTAAAAATCGGCCAGGATGCTGCTGTTAGCTACAGACAGCTCGATTTTAAGTTTAAGAATGAAACAGAAACACCGGTTTACCTCGTTGCATGGATGGCAGATAAGACATTGAATGCCCGTATTTACGGTACGAAATCTACCGAATGGGATTCCATTGAGGTGTACTCCGAGCAGACAGGTACATTGGCACGTTTGGAAACGATCACATATCAGGAAGATCCTGCACTTGAGACGGGTGTCATGGAGCTCGTAAGTGAGGGTAACTACGGCTACACAGCTGTTGCATGGCGTGACTTCATTAAGGATGGCGAGGTTGTCAGAAGCGAAAATCTGAAGTCGTCTTATTATCGTCCGACCGGACCTACTTATAAAATGGGACCGGGTACAGACCCGAACGCTACGCCGACGCCGGCCCCGACAGAAGAGCCTACGCCGGCGCCGACTGAGGCTCCGACGGCAGCACCTAC
>JAZNMV010000089.1:0-1581 GCA_045579885.1 Acutalibacteraceae bacterium
CCGTGCACCGGCGCGGCGTAACTCCATCATACCAAGCTGAAGAACAAGAAGCTCTTCAAAAACAAGACGGCGGCGAGCGGTCGAAAGTTCTTCGGGAGAAGCCGGAAAATGAATTGTTTTCAGCGCATATTCCAACCGACAGAGTGCGTATTCCATGCGCAGATCATCGGGGATCGGGTCGTTTACAACTTCCGGCAGAAGCTTGATGGCTTCTTTCATGGCAGCTGCAATGAGGCGCGAGGAAAGTCCTTCTGTCTGCGGATAGATAGGAACCATGTCCTGCATACGGTTTTCCGGAACAAATTCCGGGGAGGTCATTTCGCGTCGAGTAAATGTTCCGGTAACTTTTCCGCGGAAAGCGTATACAGCACCTTCTTCGAGCATGTTCATGACATACTTATTATTAAAGAAAGTGATCTGCATATCGTCTTCGCCGTCAGTAATCGTTGTTTTGTAGAGTGTCATACCGCCGCGAATGCGTTGCTCCACCGGGCGGCGCAGGACCGTGCCTTTTACAATGTTTACTTCATTCAGGAGTGTGTTGCGGATCGGCACGGTATCGCGCCAATCTTCATATGCACGCGGATATAAACGAAGAAGATCGCCTACAGTCGGAACGCCGAGCTTTTGAAACAGGGCTGCTCTTTTCTGGCCGACACCTTTTAAGGTAGAAACATCTTTTTCAAATAAAGACGGCATAATAACACTCCTTTCTACAAAATTCTAAAACGCAAAAGGGCAGGGCTTTCGCCCCGCCCAAAAGTACGGAAATTATTCTACGGAGACAATGAAGTGGTAAACCGGCTGACCACCGTTTACAACACTGATTTCAACATCGCTGCCGGCCTTGTTGCCGATCAAACGTGCAACTTCATTTGCATCATCTTCGGAAACGCCTTCACCGTAGATAACAGTGATGAAGGATGTGTGCTTATTGAGCATATCCTTCGCAACCTTGTAAGCAATGCGGACCGGGGAATCGCCGACAAACTGAAGCTTGCCGTTGACAAGACCCATAATGTCGCCTTCCTTGATCTTAAAACCGCCGAACTCGGAGTCGCGTGCAGCGAAAGTAACATTACCGGTGTTCACATTCTGTGCTGCTTCAAGCATGAGTTCAACATTTGCAGCAGCTTCACTGTCCGGATCGAATGCGAGCATTGCGGAGAGGCCCTGCGGAACGGTACGTGTCGGAATAACATGGATCTCACGGTCAGTTACGAGCGGGACAGCCTGCTCAGCGGCCATGATGATATTCTTGTTGTTCGGCAGCACAAAAACGTGCTTTGCCGGAGTAGCCAGAACAGCAGCCATGATATCATCCGTGCTGGGGTTCATGGTCTGGCCGCCGCTGACGACCTGTGTGCAGCCGAGGTCGGTAAAGAGTGCGTGAAGACCGTCTCCTGCGGCAACCGCAACAAAACCGATTTCTTCTGTCGGCTCAACCGGCTCGAGAACATTCTGTTCAGCCTTTACCTTTGCTTCGTGTGCAGCCTTGTCGGCTTCATTCTGCTCAGCAGCTTTTCTGTGCTGCTCTTTCATATTCTCAATCTTCACGGTCAGGAGAGAACCGAAAGTGAG
>JAZNMV010000090.1:0-1665 GCA_045579885.1 Acutalibacteraceae bacterium
GATTCTGCGGATTACCGATCGGCGTCAGCATACTGCCGAGGTTTGCAGCAATCGTCTGAAGCGTGACGGTCAGAACCGTGAGACGGTTGAGTCCTGCACTGTTCAAAAGCAGAATGGAAAGCGGAACAAAGGTGAGCAGTGCTACGTCATTTGTGATGAGCATACTCGAAAAGAAACAGATGAGTGTGAGACAAAGAACCACACCACGGGAAGAATGTACACGGCGGAGAAGTGTGTGGCTCAAAGCAGAAAATGTACCGGCATCCCGAAAGCCCGCCACCACGGTCATCAGAGAGAAAAGCAGACAGAGTGTGCGGAAATCTATGTAGCCGGGGTATTCGCCATCCGGCGGCACGAAAAACATGGAAACAATGGCAAGTACAGCGGAAATACAGAGTACAGCCTCTTTTTTTACGAAAGCTTTTACACGTTTCATACCGGTTACTCTGCCTCATTCATAAAGTTTTCAAGGATCGCAGCGCAGAGACCGACGAGTGTGCGGCAAGGGATCTTTCCCTGCGGCGGACGTTCACCGAGCTTCGGCTGACTGTCTTTAGTCAGGCCCAAAAGCTCATGGCAGATGATGCTGCCCGTTACATCGCGGAACTGTGCGGAGCAGTTCTGTACGTGCTTATAAAGTGCGACCTTTGCGGTTTTGTCGGCAGGGTCACTGTAGCCATAGCGCATGCCGAGCACGAGCGACATAGCGCTGACCGCGCCGCAAACCTCGTGCTGTCCGCCGAGACCGCCGCCAAGCGGACCGGCAATGAGCGCTGCGGTGTCGGTATCGAAGGGGTATAAATCGAAAAAAGCAAGAAAAACCGCCTGTGCGCAGTTGAATCCGTTTTTGTGCAGCTCCATAGCCTTTTCGGCACGGGGGAATTGTGTCATATTTTCGAGCGTAATATTCATGAGAAAAGCATCCTTTCAAAAGGGTTCATTATGAAAAAAGTATAGGTCAGCCATTGAAAAAAGTCAATGTTCGATTGTGTAACTGTAAACCGTATGGTATAATCGGTCAGAAGCATGACGAAAGAGGGTATATTATGGGAAGCTGTACTGTGCATCCGCTTGGAACATTTTCAGACCAGAGATTTGTTGTTATTATTTCCCGCATGAACGGAAAGTACTTGTTCAGCCGCCATAAGAACCGTACTACGTGGGAAACACAGGGCGGACATATTGAACCCGGAGAAACACCGACGGATGCAGCAAAGCGCGAGCTTTGGGAGGAATCCGGTGCGGTGGAATATACCATAGAGCCGCTTTGCGATTATCGGGCATCGGATGACATCGGCTCGGCGACCGGCGTGGTGTTTCGCGCGGAAATCACATCTCTCGGCGATATTCCCGAAGGCAGCGAAATGGTGGAAACAAGCTGCTTTGATACGCGCCCCGAGAATTTCACTTATCCGTTTATCACGCCTGTTCTTCTGGATTTTGAAGCGTCAAAATATTAAGAAAACCCAGTGCACAGCATGCTTTTTGCTGTGCACTTTCCTGTTTTTGGGCGAAAAAATTGACAGGAGAAGCAGAATACTGTATGCTTAAAATGATAGCCAAAAAACAGGAGGAACGTTATGTTTTGCATATATTGCGGTGCAACCGTTGAGGATGGCCTGAAGGCCTGTCCGAATTGCGGAAGTGAGATTTTGGTGCTTGAAC
>JAZNMV010000091.1:0-4846 GCA_045579885.1 Acutalibacteraceae bacterium
CGGAATCTTATGAAGTGTTTCCGGATCGACCTTGAAGGGGTCTTCTCCGAGCGCAATAAAGTCTGCGAGCATGAAGTCGGATCGTAGCCATGTCGTTCTGTGAGCCAAGGAGTTGGGTCTAGTCATTGTCTTCCTAAGACCGCTTGGCCTCCGACTTCGGAATCTTATGAAGTGTTTCCGGATCGACCTTGAAGGGGTCTTCTCCGAGCGCAATAAAGTCTGCGAGCATGCCGGGCCGGATCATGCCCTTTGTGTTTTCTTCGAACGAAGCGTATGCCGCGCCCTTTGTGAAGCTGTTGATCGCATCCGAGACGGTGAGCGCTTCCTCCGGACGGTAGGGTACATCATTGCTGCCGATGCTGCGGCGTGTTACGGCGCACTGAATACCGCGCAGTGCGACCGGATCTTCGACCGGTGCATCCGAACCGTTCGAAAGTGTTACGCCGTTTTCAAGGAAGGATTTTGCACCGTAGCTTGTGGAAGCGAGTTCATCGCCGACTCGTGCATGAACGATGCGGGAGTCGTAATCAATGAAAATGGACTGTGCATAGACGTGCAGTTTCATCGCCTTAATGCGTTCGAGCTGGTCGGGACGTGTGATCTGGCAGTGTACGATGCCGTGGCGGTGATCATCTCGCGGATATTCCTGAAGTGCCTTTGCGTATGCATCGAGAATACGGTCCAAAATACCGTCGCCGATGGAATGAATGGCGATGGGCATGTCGTTTTTGTTTGCAAGGGAGCACATTTCGTCGAACTGTTCCTGCGTGTAGATCGCGATGCCGCATGTGGAAGGATCATCCGCATAGGGGCGGGAGAGATAAGCGGTACGTGCGCCGAGCGAGCCGTCGCCGAGCATCTTCAAGGGACCGTTCTTAAAGCGGTTTGTGCCGCGCTTGTGGTGACCGGCATCGATAAATGCGGAAAGGGCGGGGGCATTTGTAAAGTGGACCTGCTCGTTTACGCGAACGGTAAGCTCACCGGAAGCCGCCATATCCTCGAATGTTTCCATAACCGTTGTGTACGGAAGGCCCGGAACAGATTCGTAGTCATCACTCTGGCAGGAAGTGATACCGTAGCTGTTGAGGCGTGCACAACCTTTTTTGATCATGCGGCGAATGGCTTCTTTATCCGGTGCGGGCATAGCGTGGTATACCATATCAAGCGCTGTTTCAAAGAACTGACCGGTGGGTTCGCCGCTTTCATCCACGTTGAAGCGTCCGCCGACGGGCTGCGGTGTGTTTTTATCAATGTCCAAAAGCTCAAGCGCCTTGGAGTTTACAACGCAGATGTGTCCGCAGGCGCGGGTAATGCAGATGGGGTGTTCGGTCGATACGGTGTCGAGGTCGTAGCGGGACGGGAAACGGTGTTCACCGGAGAAATAGTCCTGGTTAAAGCCCCGTCCGCGAACCCATGTGCCGGGAGCGGGCTTGTTTTCTTCCATATAGGATTTGAGGCAATCGAGCATATCTTCGAGAGATGTTGTGTGTGCTGCGAGATTTGCCATGTCGAGTGTCTGTCCGAGATTTAAAAGATGCATGTGCGAATCGTTAAAGCCTGCACAAACAAATTTTCCCTCGAGATCGATCACTTCGCCGCGATCTATGGGCAGATCATTCTGTGTACCGACAGCAATGAATTTTCCGTCTTCTACCGTAAATGCATCGGCAAAGCCTTCTCCGGTGTATACTGTAGCATTTATATATGTTTTGCGATCGTTCATAGTTTCCTCCCAAAAAGTCAGCCGATACGAAAAAACGGCTCAAATACAGCATAGTATTTTTATTATAGAGCGGCAGCAGAAGCCTGTCAAGTTTGTGCCGCAAGGAAACAAAATGCGGAAAAGGCCTTGTTCTTTTCTATTTAATCATGTATTATATAAGTGTATTTGTCGAATATTGCGGTTTTGAATAGTTTACAGCAGGATTTGAGGAGGAACAGAGGTATGTTCGGAAAGAGATATGACGGTCGTCGCGTGCGGAGCATCGACCCCATTCAGTGCATTACACCGTATTTGATGAAAACGCGTACGGACGCGATGAATATGTTCGAGGAGAGCTTCCCGTGCGACGGCATGGATGCTTTCATTAAGGCTAAGCGTGAAGAAGGCTGGCGCATGAGCTATATGCACCTGACCATTGCCGCTATTGTGCGCACCATGGCGCTTCGCCCGCGTTTGAACCGTTTTGTTATGAACGGACGCATCTATACCCGCCCGAAGATCTGGGTCAGCTTTGTTGTGCACCATGATTTGCGTTCCGAAGAGGACGGTACGACAGTAAAGCTGTGCTTTGAGGGTACGGAAGGTCTCAGAGAGATCTGTGATAAGATCGATGAGGCGATCGCACGCGAGACTACGAATCATACGGAGGCCAATTCTACAGATAAGCTCGCAAAGCTCGTTACGAGTATTCCCGGTCCGCTCATTAAGCTGGTTGTCGGTGTGCTCATGTGGATGGACCGCCACAATATCATGCCGAAAGCGGTCATCGAGGCAAGCCCGTTCCACACTTCTTTGTTTGTGACGAACCTGCGCTCGCTCGGCATCAACCACGTTTTCCATCATGTTTATGAGTTTGGTACAACGGGTATCTTTGCGGCGATCGGTAAAGAACGCCGTGTGCCGGAGGTACAGGGCAGCAGCGTTGGTATAGGCAAGCACATGGGCTTCGGTCTCGTTTGTGACGAGCGATTCTGCGACGGTCTGTACTTTGCACGTTCGCTGAAAGTCGTGCGCAAGTTTATTATGGACCCGAGTCTTCTTATGGAGCCGCTCGACAAGAAAGTCGAAGATGATGAATAATTAAAAAAAGAAACCTCGCAGTGTGTATCAGCTGCGAGGTTTTGTGTTTTTATTTCAAATAGCTGCGGCGGTTTTCAGCGAGGATGCGGTCGCGCTCAAATGTACGGATACGCTGCATGGCTTCGCAAACCTTTGCCCATGTAACAGCCGGGTTTTTGGCGGCATAGTCATTCGACTCGCTTCCGTAATAGCCCCACGAGAGAATGGTACGTGCACCGGAATCATAAGCGGCTTCCGCAGCAACGATGATATCCTCTTCACATCCGCGCGGATTACTGAATGCCTGAAGCCACACGTTGTGATCTTTTCCGAACTGCTCGGCGACACGCAGGTTCTCACGGCAGCCATCGAGTACGAATTTATAGACATTAAGCTCCGGGTTTTCGGCTTTTGCACCCACCCAGTACGGGTCGGAACCGATGTTGTCCATGTACGGCAGGCTGCAGATTTTATCTACAACCTCGAGGCTCATGCCGTATGTACCGAGCATAACGCACACAACGTTCTTCATGCCTTTTTGGTGGCTGTATTCCGTCATTTCACGGAAATAGTCGACAATGCTGTCCGTGCCGAAACGTTCTGCATCCGCATCGGAAACTTCGGGCATGGGACGACCGTATTTTTCTTCAAACAGTTTGCGGCAGCGCTTACAGGTGCAGCCGTATATTTTTTTGCCGTCCACATTCTTCTGCGGCATATGCGGCTCATCCCAAAAGATCGTGCGGCCGCCGATGAAATGAACGGTGTCGATCCACTCTTTTGTGAAGCGGCGAAAATCCGGGCTGTTCACACAGGTACGGACCGGGTCCATTTCGCCGTTTGAGAGCATCATGTGGCTATCGGGATAATAGGCGAGAAAGTGGGATTTGTCTCCCGGAGGGCCGCCGAGCCCCCAATTGTCGACCCACGGCTCCAAACCGAATTCCTGAGACATTTCGAGGATATCCTTCATAACCATTTTGTGGCGGTCCCAGTCCGTATGTGAAAACATGTGTACAACGAGATCCATACCGTGTGTAGCAATATCGAGTAAATCTTCCCGTGCATGGTGCGGCATACGGTTGCCGTGATAAGCGGTACCGAGGCGAAGCGGTTTCCGATCCATAATATCCCTCTCTCTACAGAGTAATAGAATTTATAAATAAATAATAATCTAAAGTGTATCGAAATTCAAAATCAATTATTCCGAGACCATCGCAATACCGCGCTCAAGTGTTTCGGCATCTATAGCGCCGCTTGCACGGGCAATGGCATATCCGTCTTTATCGAGAAAATACGTCATCGGAACGGAGTAGACCTGATAATTGTTCGCGGCATTTAGATCTGAATCAAAATACACGGGGAAAGTGAAACCCTGTGCATCCACGTATGCGGCACCGGTCTCCACAGTCTCTCTCTGCCCATCGGTGAGATTGATCATGACAAAATGAACGTCGGTGCCGTATTTTTGATACATCGCTTCAAAATCGGGCATCTCGCTTTTACACGGCGGGCACCAACTTGCCCAAAAATTCAAAATGATCGGTTTGCCGTAAAATTCGGTCAGTTTTTTGGCTGTGCCGTCTTCCGTATATACCGTGAAATTCGGTGCAAGCATAGGCTGCGTGCTGTTTTCATCGCTGCCGTTCGACACATCGCCCTGTTCTTCGTTCACAGCGACGTTCTGCGGATCATAGCGGTCGGAAAGATACTGGTAGAGAAAACTTGCGCCGAGGAAAAATACGGCGATACCGAAAAGTGCGAGTATGAATTTAATTTGCTTTTTCATGTATGTGTACCCCTTAACTTAAAACGGACAGCAGGCGGCTGAACAGACCGGTCATCATGAGCACGCCCACCAAAACGAGCAGGCCGCCGCAAATTTTATTGATGACGGTGTAATTTCGCTTGATCACATTGAACGCGCCTTTGAGCTTATCGATGAGTACGGCGCTTACCACAAACGGAATGCCCAAACCGAGCGAATAGCACAGCAGCATCAGAATGCCGGTGAGCATACTGCCCTGCTGGGATGCAAGCATCAAAGCTGAACCGAGAAAAGCG
>JAZNMV010000092.1:0-10058 GCA_045579885.1 Acutalibacteraceae bacterium
GGAAATGTTCCGGCGAAATTGTCCCAGTGTAAAAGGTATGATGATTTCACCGGTGATAGTTTTATTTAAAATTTAATAAAGTTTTATAAGAAATAGGTTGACATAGTAGAATGAATCTGCTATAATAGCACCTGTTGAGCGCGAGTGCTGGAATTGGCAGACAGGCACGTTTGAGGGGCGTGTGTCTCTGACGTACGGGTTCAAGTCCCGTTTCGCGCACCAAAACAAAAAGGATACCCAGTTGGGTATCCTTTTTTGTTTTTGAAACGGGACTTGAACCCTAAGAGGGCTGGAAGCGTGGCAAAATGCTCCGGTGGAGCATTTTGCCGCTGACAGTTGCGCAGACGGGTACAGAACGCGAAGCGTTGGGTCGTCAAGCAGTGCGGATTGACGAAAGTCAAGACGCGTCCCGTTTCGCGCACCAAAAGCTGTTTGGGTTGAAGCCAGCAGCGCAAGTTGTGTAGGAATGTGAGCCAATCTCCAAAGCCGAGAAAGAAAACGCTGCCGCGGAACGCGAGTGAAGGCAAAGTGGGCCAAGTCCCGTTTCGCGCACTAACAACAGTAAGCTCTTGGATACACCGATAGGCTACAACCCTTTAATAGGGGCGTAGATAGCTTTCTTGACAAGTCGATTGGCTCATGATATACTGAGCGCGGTAAAATAACCGAGTCCAAAATAAAGGAGAATTAATGCATCTCATGGGTGTCGTACGCAGAACACGTAAATAAGCGCAGTTAAACCGAAAGTATATTACGGGATAACTGCGCCTTTTTGTGTCTGTTTATGATTTATGACAAATGAGGTGTATTTTTATGTCCAAAAATAAAGGGCAGGCTTTGCCATACAGTGTTTCGCAGAATTTTCTGACTTCTTCCAAAACGATTAATGCGCTTTTGAACAAAACAACGATCTGTAAAGATGACATAGTTTTAGAGATCGGTGCAGGAAAAGGGCATATTACAAGAGCGCTTTCAAATGTAGCTTATAAGGTGCTGACGTATGAGATCGATGGGAATCTTGCGGAAAAGCTTAAGCCGAAACTGCCGCAGAATGTTAGGCTGATACAGGGGGATTTCCTTTGTTCTGCATTACCGAAGATCGAATATAAAGTATTTGCCAATATTCCGTTTTCAATCACTACGGAGATCGTACGCAAGTTGACAGATGCTGAACACGGCCCGAAAGCCATGTGGCTGGTTATGGAAAAAGGTGCGGCAAAACGCTTTTGCGGTCAGCCATATGAAACGTTGAGTTCTCTGCAAATAAAACCGTATTATGAGACAAAAATCTGTTATCACCTGAGAAGAGAGGATTTTCACCCGGCACCGCGCGTGGATTGTGTCATGGTTGAGTTCATAAAAAAGACGCAGCCGGATCTGCCGTATACGCAGAAAAAAGCTTTCGGTGTATTTATTGCAAAGGTAAAACAACAGGGAATAGAAAAACTCCTGACCAAGAAGCAGATATCAACAGCTTTGCGCTTAGCCGGTCTGCCGATGATTGAGCGCTCAAGTAATATGATGTACGTGCAATGGCTCTGCCTTTTCCGATGCTGGATGCAGTTCGGGAAAAAATGATGAACTGCATTCTTTTTTGAGAAAATTTGATATCGGTTATTGCAAACTAACTCTGCGTATGCTATGATTGTTCCGGTGTTATGGGACACATAGCTTAATATAGAAAGCAGAGATATGAATTATGGGTGTTTTGGGAACGTTGATTATGACTACGGCTATGGCCGGTGTTGTCGGAACCGGATTGGGTGGTTTGGTCGGTGCTATGCTGCAAAAAGATTCGAACCGCATTGTCAGCTTGCTTTTGAGCTTTGCCTCCGGTGTTATGACGAGTGTGGTTTGTTTTGACCTTGCTGTTGAAGCGATCGAGACAAACGTCGGTGTTTGGACCGTAATCGGTGCGATTGCGTTTGGCGTTGCAGTAATCTACATACTGAATTATCTTATCGACCGTAAGACGAATCCGGAAGTACCGCATATTGATGAGAATCATCCGAAAACTGCCGATGATCTCGATGAGCTCATCCACAGCGATCATTATAAGCAGCACTTTGTAAAAAAAGACAGCAAATTTGCATTGTTCATTGCGGGTGTTGTTATGGCGAGTGCAATTGCACTTCATAATGTACCGGAAGGTATGACGATCGGCGCATCGTACGCAAGTGATGACAGTGTTCTCGGCGGCGCTGCTTTGGTTCTGGCTGTTCTGATCGGCTTGCATAACATTCCCGAGGGTATGGCCGTTTCTGTGCCGCTGATCTCCGGCGGTATGGCAAAGTGGAAAGCTGTTCTTCTTACTGCCGCAACAGGCATTCCGACGATCATCGGTGCACTTCTCGGTTTTGCACTTGGTGAGATCGGCCCGGTTGGCCTTGCGTTGAGCCTCGGTTTTGCAAGCGGTGCGATGCTGTATGTTGTTTTTGGTGAGATTTTGCCGCAGGCGATCCTTATGTACCACAGCAAGCTTCCTGCTTTCTCTGCGATTGCCGGTATGCTGGTCGGTATGGTTATTATTTTCGCATAATCGAATTTAGATTTTTAGGATGCTGTCTTAATGTACAGCATCCTTTTTCTTTTGTTTTGAATAGAAGATTCTATATGAGGCATACTAAATGCACCAAAGAAAAGAGGGTGCTGAAATGATTGAACAGGATACAATAAAACTGCTGCGCGAGTGCGATGCAGGTGTAAAGATGGGGGTCGCCTCGATCGATGAGGTGATGCCGCATGTGAAGGGTGACACATTTAGAAAGTATCTTTCTAAATGTAAGGAAGAACACAACGTGCTGCAGGCGGAGATCGATGCGTTGCTTGAAAAATACCATGATGAGGGCAAAGAGCCGAATCCTATGGCAAAAGGCATGTCGTGGATGAAAACAAACATGAAACTTGCATGGGAAGACTCGGACGAAACGATCGCTGACCTGATGACAGACGGCTGCAATATGGGCGTAAAGTCGCTGAACCGTTACCTGAACGAATATGAGGCGGCAGAAGAGAAGGCAAAGGATATTACAAAACGTCTGATCAATTTGGAAGAGAAGCTGACGGTGGATATTCGAAAATATCTGTAACAGATAGGGAAAGGGCGCTGCCAAATGCAGCGCCCTTTGATATTACATATATATTATTCGTTAATTGTTTCGTACATGACGTTCAGAAGCTCTTTTGTTGTGTCCGAACCGTGTTCCCAGTACATAATGCCGAGTAAACCTTTTTCTTTAACGTAATTGCACTTGCGGCGGATCGCCTCAGGAGACTCAAAGCTGACAAGTGTGTTTCCGTTCCAAAGGTAAGAAGCTTCAGCGTCCTCATCCCAGTATTCGGTGTAATTATTCTCCTGCATGAATTCCGGGGTGATACCATCGTAGTTTGGGCCATATTCGCCAACACTTTCGGAGGGCTGCAGCAAACCGTTGTTAACATTCTGAACGCCTGTGAAATGGCGGCAGTAGAATGCTGCACCGACGATCATTTTTTCATAGGGAACGCCTGCATCATGGAACATTTCAACAATGCCGCGTGTGCTTGTGTTTGTGGTGTCGCCTTTAGAAAGGCCGAGCGCTGCATGATGACCGGCCTGCTTTGTAAAACCGCTGCGCATATCGTAAGTCATGAGCTGTACGTAGTCGAGAATTGCAGCGACCTTGTCCATTTCGGAACCGTCCACAAAGTACTGACCTGCACCAACCGCGTTAGAAAGGGTGCGGTCCGGTCCAATTGCTTCACGCAGAGCTTCAAAGAGCAGTGTGTAGTTTACTTTATCACGCGGATCGCTGTCGATACCGGCGGAGTTATCGCAGGGATATTCCCAGTCGATGTCAATGCCGTCGAGACCGTACTGCTCCACTGCCTCAAGACAGGAAGCGGCAAATGCTTTGCGGCCTTCTTCCGTCATAGCCATTTTGGAGAAACCGCCGGCACCCCAGCCGCCGACTGAGAGAACGATTTTGAGCTCCGGATTCCATTTGCGGAAAGTGGGGAGCAGGTCGATATGTGTAAGCTGGCTCATATCGAGTAAACCGTCTTTGATCAGGCCGAAAGCAAGATTTAAATGTGTGAGACGGAGAACATCTTTTTCGGTAACTGTGGGAAGGCTGTGGTTCATGGCATAGCCGAGAATGTACTTTTTCATGTTCATACCTCGCAGTTAATATTTTCTTTAGTATATAAATTTTTCCGGTGTATGTCAAATAATCTTAATCGAGCTTTATGTTAAATATGCGTTCCATATTTTTGCTGCAGATCAGTTCGAGCTCATTCTCCGAGAAATTGCACTGCTTCAAAAGATCGAGTTCTGTCTCGATCGTACTCCAGGGAAAATCAGTGGCGAAGAAAACCTTTTCAATTCCGTGCCGTCGAATTATTTCTTCACAGCGGTCGGCATCGAGGGAAAAGGAAGCATAGGCGGTGTCGAAATAAACATTTTCTTTATTGAGCAGATGTTTTTCGACTTCACTATCCATACGCATGCCGCCCATGTGCGCAGCAATGATTGTGAGATTCGGGAATCGATCGGCAACAGCAGCAAGTGCATTGGGCGTGCAGTGGACAACATTAGGAGAATAAGGATCGTAACCTGCGTGAAAAACGATTGGCAGCTTCAATTCTGCTGCAGCTGCATAGACAGGGAAGACCGCAGGATCATCGACAAAGAAGCCTTGATAATCCGGATGAAGTTTTACACCTTTGAGTCCGAGAGCATGAATGCGGTACAGTTCATCGACCGCGTTTTCGGCAGTAGGAAAAACACTGCCGAAACTATAAAAGTTACCATTCTGACAGGCTGCTGCAAAGTTATTCACAGAGGTCATTTGTGTAGGTTTAGTAGCTATATGTAAAAGCATGGCGCCGCAGCCGCCGGAAGCTGTTGTTTTCTCGCGTAGATCATTATATGTGCCTGTTCCGTAGTACGGACTTTTACATATAGATGATAAGTGCGGCAGTACTTTTGGTGCAAGTGCATCCGGAAAGCAATGTGTGTGCATGTCAAAAATTTTCATAATGATAAACTCCGATTCAAAAACAAAAGGGAGACTTTTCGAAACGAAAAATCTCCCTCGGTTTCATATGAGCTGCGTTAAGCTGCGAATTAGTCGCTGCTGAACGGCAGGAGAGCGAGGTGACGAGCACGCTTGATAGCGACTGTCAGGCCACGCTGATGATGTGCACAAGTTCCCGTAACTCTTCTGGGGAGGATCTTGCCTCTTTCAGAAATAAAACGGCGAAGCTTAGCAACATCCTTGTAATCGATATATTCCGCCTTGTCAACGCAGAAGCTGCAGACTTTTCTGCGGCTCTTGCGACCACCGCGGCGATTATCTCTCTCCGGTCTGTCTGCCATTGCGAAAGCCTCCTATCTAATAATCGTAGTGTCGAAAATCATCAGAACGGCAGGTCGTCGTCACCGATGATCTCTTCGAAATCTCCGCTGTTACCACTGGAATAGGTGGGAGCGGGCTCGCTGTAAGCCGGGCGCTGCATTTCATTTCCGGCTGCGCCGTTACCGTAACCGCCGTAGGAAGAGTTTCCGTAGGACGGAGCGCCGTAGGAATTGTTGTTGTAGCCGGAACCACCGTCATTACGCTTAGAATCAGCGAAATTGACGTCATCCGCAACAATTTCAAAAGCCTTGCGCTTGTTGCCGTCTTTATCTGTATAGGTACGTGTCTGGATAGAACCGTGAACTGCCATCATCTGGCCCTTGCGGAAGTATCTGCAAACAAAATCTGCAGTACCGCGCCAAGCGACGATATCAATAAAGTCTGTCTGGCGTTCAGTGCCGGACTTTACATAGGAACGATCAACTGCAAGCGTAAAGCTTGTAACAGCAACATCATTCGGGGTGTGGCGAAGTTCAGGATCGGCAACCAGTCTGCCCATTACAACAGCAACATTCAACATAGGTAACAACTCTCTTTCGTTAAAAAAACTTATTCTGCAGCGGACTCATTTGCCTCGACTTCTGCTGCGATAGCATCAACGTCGACGGTCTTCGGCTCAGCAGCCTTGCGGGTCTTTACGGGAGCGTTAGCAAAACGCGGATCCTTCTTGATGATGATGGAACGGAGAACGCCTTCAGTGATCTTATAGCGTCTGTCCAGCTCAGCTGTGAAATCCGGTGTGCTCTCGAAGTTGATGAGAGTGTAGTAACCCTCAGTCTCCTTGTTGATCGGGTATGCGAGTCTTCTCTTACCCCAATCGTCAACGCTTTCGACAGTACCATACTTCGCAATGCGCTTCTTGAACTTCTCAACGAGTTCTGCGTTGCCTTCCTCACCGAGCTTTGCGGAGAGGACGAGCACGGTCTCATACTTGTTCTTTACCTCTGTCATGATTGCACCTCCTTTTGGACTTTGGCCCCGTACATTGAAACGGAGCAAGGATATAGGTTTACGTATCTGAACGCAAACCAACAGGCATATTATAACATAAAAAGTCGTCAAGTCAAGGGTGATTTACCGTGACTTGACGACTTTTTTTATTTTCTTACAGAATCCTCAAATGACACGGTGATTTCACATTAAGTTACAGCGAAATCAACAAGGTATCATCAGACGAAGAAGGTGGGAATCCACTGTAAAATCATGTAGCATGCCATAAGGCAGAAGGTAACAGCGACATTGCAGCCACCGCGGGAAAGATAAGCTTCATTTACGACTTCTTCCGTGCCGCCCTGCGCTTTAATTTTCTTTACAGTACGGATGCAGTGCCGCATGTACCATTTATTTGCGTTAAAGCCAACAATGAACATGACGAGCAGCATCAGTGCGGTGCAAAGTAGAGGCGAGAAGAACAGAAATGATTCGGAAGGGTTTTCAAGAAGGTACTGGGAAGTAACATTCGAAATCTGTACGTAGCTTAATTCCGCACTGTTTGTAAGACCGGCAGCCTCAAGGGCTTTCATCATAACGGAGTATGTGCCGAAGTTTGAACACAAGGTCTGTGCGATATAAAGCAGAAACATGAGAACGGTGAAGAAGATACCCGGCTTATACTGCTTGCGATACAGCAGCCAGCCACCGGAGAAAAGAAATGCAGTAAAGTTAAATTTAGAACGGCGGAATGCATTGATACGGCGGAAAACAGACATGTAATAGCCGGTGTTCTGCTGCACAACTTTGCTGACTTCCCCGTATGTCACATTTTCTGCAATCTGTTCTGCGGGATTTACGCCGCCCATAGGGTCTGCAATAAAAGGCATACCGCCAAAACCATGGAATGCGGAACCCATAGGAGGGTAAGGCGCGGAATAATTATCGTTCATATTAGGACGGTGGTGTTCGGACTGTGCCGTATTTCGATGCTGATGCGGTTCACCGGTCAGGGAAGAGCCGCAGATATTACAGAACATGGCACTATGCGCATTGAGCACACCGCAGTTCGGGCACTCTTTATCTTTGATCTCGCTTGAAACATTCGGAGCACTCGGTGCTTCAGGCGGTGCCCAGCTATCGCCGCTTTCATGAAGTTCTGTAAAGATACAGTCTCCCTTTTCAATATAGCAGTGTCTGTGATACGGTGCACCGCAAACAGGGCAGACAACTACATCGTCTTCCTCTGCGAACGGCTTTTCGCACACAGGACATTTAATACCTTTGTAATCCAAAATATATCCTCCAAATTTGATTAGATTATTGATCAATTTAGTCTGTGCATATCATTCTACACTATAAAAACAAAATTCGCAACGAAATCCGCCGAAATTTTCAATCCGTTAATAAATTATGGGCTCTTTTGGAGATAATGGCGTTTTTTTACCGAACGATCAAACTTTTCCGGGGATACTGGCTGCTTTTATTGACAAAGTGAGAAGCCGTGCAGTATAGTAAAAATGTAATATTACGGTATGAGAAGTGTGGAGGCAGGTATGAACGGAAAGGATTTTTCTGCAATTTTGAAAACGATCCAAAGTGAATTGAATGAACCGAACGGTGTGTTTCAGCGACGCTTTGGATCGAAAACGCAGGAAGAGATCGAAGAGCTTATGGAAGTAGCTGCAATTGCACTTTTAGCAGCTGACCGGCATTATGCGCATAGAACGGAACTTGAATTTTCAATCAGGGAGAGAGACGAGCATGCTTAAGATTGGTCTCATTGATTATTACTTTGATAACTGGCATACAAATTACTACCCCGGATTTCTTCGTGAAGCTATTAAGGAAAAGAAGCTGGATGCACAGCTCGTTGGTGCATATGCATATGTGAAAAGTCCGACGGAGATAAGCAATGAAGCTTGGTGTGAAGATAAAGCGGTTCAGCTTTATGATAATGCCCCGGACTTGATCGATAGTGTCGATGCAATCATGGTCATGGCAGCTGATAACAGCGATTGGAAAGAGCTGTGCGTTAAAGAAGCGTTGTGCAGCGGAAAGCCGGTATTTGTTGATAAGACTTTTGCGCCGAACCTTGAAACCGGAAAGCGCTTTTTTGAAACAGCGGAAAAGCATCGTACACCGGTATTTTCTGCATCGGCACAGAGATACTGCGCCGATTTGATCCGCTATCTGGAAAGAGAAAAAGGAAATACAAGATTCATGTCCACTGTGGGTCCGCATGATCTTTCGAATTATGCCGTACACCAGTTTGAACCGATCGTAGCTGTGATGGGTACGGACATAAAGCGTGTAAAGGCGTTTTCGGTTGATGAGAAGGTGACGCAGCTGATCGTGGATTACGGAGATGGGAAGCTTGCGAGCTTTACACAGACGCCGAATCCGTGGGCTGAGTTCAATTTTATGGTGTCAGACGGCAAGAACGGTGAACGCCTTGACAGCAGTGATTATTACCCGAATCTGATGTACGCGATGCTCGATTTCTTCCTCAGCGGTGTGTCGTCGGTGCCAAAAGAAGAAACACTGACGATACTGGCACTGATCGATGCAGCTAAGGCGGCACGACAGTATCCGGATGAATGGAGGGCTTTTTCGATATGACGGATAAGATAAAGCTTCATTACCTTGTAGGCGATGTACATAAGGGCGGACATGATTTACACCGTGTGGCTAAGGCGGTCAGAAAAATGTTGGATTCAACCGGTGCATTTGATGTTCTTACAGTCTGTGACGATACGGATGTAGGCAGCATGAGTTTTGATGATTATTTTGCTGCGGATGTACTGAAAGAAGCAGAAGTGTTTATTTTCAATTGCAGCAGCTATCGGTTTAATATCCCCGAGGAACAGAAACTTATAGAAGATGCGGTGGCAAGCGGCGCGGGTTTTGTTTTTCTTCACGGTGACCATCCGTGCTATTGGGTTGCCGCAGGTTTTGAACCATGGACCGAAATTGAAAAGATGACAGGCCTTATGTGGCGCGAAAAGACTTCGCACGGAGATTTTTCTGACGCACATATTACGGTAGATATGCCGGAGCATCCTATTATGCAGGGGATAGAGGATTTCGATACAGTGGATGAAATTTTCTGTAATTGTGAAAACATATGGAAGGTTCCGTTTGATACACTTGCAAGTGCTTATTCCGATGATAAAGTGATTTCCAGACACGGAAAGCCGGGTACCGGAAAAATGGAGCCTATTCTGACAACGGGCAGTTACGGTAAAGGGAGAACGGTGAACCATCTTTTAGGGCATGTATGGCCGTTTTACACCGGACACGGTATGGGTGAGAATACCATGCTCAGTTTTATGCCGAGAGAATTCCGTAAAATGCTGGTTCGTTCCTGTGAATGGGCAGCAACAGGTAAAGTAGAGCGTACATTACCGTTTACGGGAAACCTAAAACTGGAATAATGCACACAGTTAGAGAGCTTCAATTAAGTAAGTTCTACGAAAACAACTGTGACGGACTATTTACAAAATGCATCTTTTTCGGTATAATACAAGCTGTATGTGTAGATTTTGAGGCTATTTTACTTTTTGGAAAGGTATTGAAGATATGCTGCAATTTGAAGAACTGAAAAGACAACTGAATGAACAGGTTGAGGCTCTCGATGAGCTGAAGGATGCGCTTGGCCGCGAGAGACTTCGTGAAGAAGTTGAAATGCTCGAAAATAAAGCAGCGGAACCGGGTTTCTGGGACAAT